>JBHPCX010000002.1:0-111209 GCA_042573485.1 Thermodesulfobacteriota bacterium
GATATACCTCCCAGGCGTGCAAGCATGTACCCGAGGTTAAGAACTATTGGAACACGGTCAGGCTGTCTCATTTCATAGGCATCCTGTATTCTTTTTTCTCTTTCCGCTCTGAGTTCATCGGGGGGTTTTGACATTTAATATCCTCCTGTTTAGGATCAAGTTAAAACCATAAAAGCATTCAAATGATGTGATTCCAGTAAGAAATTGAATGTACATGATATGTTTTCATGAGAAAACTAAAAGTATAAATAAAGAGGCCTTATGTCAATAGCATTAGGCTGAAGGTTTTAAGGCGTTTAGACTAAAAATTTGGAAGGTTTGAAAAAAAATGAATATTACTAACTAACCAGTGTTCCTCTCTGCTTGCTTAACATCTCTGACATTAGGTGAGAAAGCATTTGTCATTCCCCTTTGTAACCCTGATTAAGTAAAGGCAATAGGTTTTGGATTCCGTGGTCAAGCCACGGAATGACATTATCCGGCAATGCGGAATCCACACTCCTGTCATTCCCCGGCTTGACCGGGGAATCCAGGTCCTTCGTCTTTTACATACTGGACCATTTAGGCGCCATTCCCGATGAAACATGGCTACATATAGGCGGAGAGAAGGCTAAAATGGATTCCCGCCTGCGCGGGAATGACAGATATGGAAGGTATCGGTTCATTCGGCATTGCTCGACCTCATACTTGATCAGGGAACAAAGTAACATCAACTTGCTTTTGTATTTCTCTTCTTTAAGACGAGGGTTCTTCAGTTTATATCAATAAAAAAGCAATTTGGATGAACGCTGACTAAAATCTCTCAATGAGTTTTTCAATCAGAAATGTGCTTTCCCTCATTGCCTGTTCACTGAATGGACCGAACCATTCAGCTATTCCGTTAAACTGTTTTTTAAAGTCATCCTTATTGGTGTTATCTATCATATCAGTAAGTTCCATCATTGATGAAATGTAACTTTTTAAAATAGAACGTCTTTCCGAAGAAGCAAAGATGATTCCTGAATAGAGGTCCGGATCCTGGGCAAAAAGGCGCCCGACCATTCCCAGTTCCAGCCTGTATATGGGACTTGAGAATTCAAGTGAGCGAAAAAGATCAATTTTCTGTTCAAAAAGGAATTTGCCAAATGTAAATGTTGCAAAATGTCTCAAGGCCTGAACGACTGCCATTATCCTGTCATGTTCCTCTTCATCGGACTCAACAATTATCGCGCCCCATTCGGAAAGCTGATCAATAAACCACTTACAGGCCTGGCGGTCCCTGCCGGGTGTGATGACAATTATCTGTTTGTCCATGGTAGGTCCGAAAAGAGGATGGGTACCCAGCACCGGGCCTTTATGTGATTTTATCATTGCCCGCATTGGTGCTTTTTTTATACTTGTAAGATCAGCCAGAACAGCATTCTCAGGAAGGTAGGGTGTAATCTGTTCAATAATCGGGGCAGTTTTATCAATTGGGACACTTATAAGAGCCAGGTCAATTCCATCACATAAAGACTCAGCATTGTCCCAGTCTCTGCTTCCGAGTATTCTTGTCTTGTAACCTGATTTCACAAACCAGTCCGCATAGTATTTTCCCATACCACCGGTTCCGCCCACAATCAGGACAGTTGCGTCGGGCCTGACTCCATTTTCGGATTTTGATTCGGTTTGATCTACGCGCGACTGGCGTAATATCGTCCTGAATAATTCTTCAAGGTAATCAGGATCAAGCTCCCTGCTTATACCGTGGGAACGGCGTCTTGAAATCATATCCTCCTCTCTGGCCGGATGACGTACAGGAAGGCCTTTTGCTTTTTTATACTCCAGCACTTTATTGACTTCAGAATGCCTTTCCGCCAGGAGGTCGATTAATTTAGAATCAATCCGGTCGATCCTTTTTCGCGAAGCTTCAAGTGTATTGCTGTTATCTTCCATGATTTACCTCATTAATGATGTCTATTTACCTGTTCCCCGGAAATAAAAAAGCTGCAAGAAGGATACTTCCTGCAGCTTTAAGAAAAATTAAATTTTAATTTGATGGAATTAACGGGCTACAGGCAGACTACAGGTGTAGTAATAATAGTAATAATACCTGTTGTTCCTGCCTGAAATAATATTCATTTATTGATTCCTGAATTGTTTAATAGAAATAACAGCCATAACCCTAGCACAGCATTTCTGTTTTATGCAAGGAAAAGTTACTGACTACCTGAATCTTGCACCGGATATCGTAGTGAGGCGCCGAAAGCCTTGTGTTTAAAGGGAAGTTGCAATGATTTTAATCTGCAAGCATATTACTCATATGGTGAAGATTAATATTACGAAACAACTTTTAAAGATAAGGCGCTTCAAGCCGTAATAGATATTTGGTGTAAGGTTCAGGTACTATAAACACCATATTCTTTAGCGGCCTCCAGCATGGCCTGTACATTTTCCACCTTAACATCATCAGACGCTGCGCCGGGAGCCAGTACATAGCCGCCATCTCTGCCCGCGGTTTCTATTAATGTCCTGCAGTATTTTTTGACTTCATCGGGAGTACCTGTAACCATCAATGAGATTGGAACATTCCCCATAATACAGGTATTGTTGCCCAGTATCTCCTTGGCCTTTTTAATGTCTGTCTGGTCAAAATGCCATATCGCCTTACCAGGGGGCAGGTCTTTTACAATCTCAAGGCGTGAGTTATAGGCTCCCTCAGCAAACAGCACCGGTATAACTCCTTCCTCTGCGCAGCCCTCCACAACTCTTTTCAGATAGGGCCAGTAAAATTTAAGAAACTGTTTTTCATTCATAAAGCCGTCGGCGCCCCTGTGAAGAGGCATGTAGACTATCGGGATTCCTGTTATATCGGCTATATCAACTGCTGCCTTGATTCCGTTGGGCATCTCACTTTCAATATATTCAATTAATTTTTCCGGCTGACGGAACATATCATTGATAGTGCCTACTGTGCCTCTCAATGCCGCCCCGATCGTGTCCATTGGAACACCGCCGCGGGATAAAACATAAAAGGGAGGGATGCCCATTTCTCTTGCTTTCCGCTCCACACCGGAAATTACACTTCTCCACTGTTTTTCAAGCTTTCCAGCCTTGCTGAAAAGACTTAAGACAGACTGTATCTCAGGATCATCAAATGCCGAAAAACCTGCTCCGAACCCGCCTATAGACTGAACAGGAGGTAGTTTCTTCAATGGTTCCGCCACATGGTATGACCGGGGTAAAAAGGTCCGCAGGTGAAAGTCGGAGGGATTTTCCATAAAGCTGTCCCATTCATCCCCTTTAAGGAATTCAAGCTCAACGAATTGGGGAGAACAGTCGTCCGCAAGGCCACCCCCTGCCCACTTGTACATTTTCGGTTTAAGCAAATCCCACATCTCACCACACCTGACATTAGGAGTGGGGATTGAATCCAGTTCAAAATTCTCCATATACTTAGTCCAGGCTTCAACCACCTTACCGGAATCATACATTACGTCTTTTATTGTATAACCGTAATAACGGGCAGGGGCATTCCCCGCGCTCTGTAAAACAGGGACCCTGTCCGGTTCCTTTAAATTAATGGCATCAATAAACCTTGTGACTCTTTCCTTATATAGTTTTTCCGCTTCGGGGCTTACGAAAACTGTATTTTCCGGTGAAAGCCAGCGTTTAAATCTTTCTTCTCTTTTTTCATCAGGGGTCATTTCAGACCATTCTTTTTCCATACTTCATTCTCCTAATCAATTTTTATACTGCAATAGAATCCCAACAGTATATTCAAGAGGGCACAGTGAAGCATTGATAGACATTTTTTGTCAAGAGCTAAACGTGATTAAAATAGTGATCCGGCTTTATACTTTTCCTGCAGGGCTTGACATTTCATCAATATTGAGTCAAAAACCCCTGAAAGTTATAAGTCGTTAACGGGCAAGCATTATGGAAAAAATAAATGAATTCAATTTCTGGAACGACCATTCCCGGAATTTTCTTGAAATGGCATACCGCACGGACAAACAGGAAGTGTTGTATGATTATGCCTATACCGGAAAAAATACAGGTGAATGCGGGGACATGGTGGAGATGTATCTGGGCGTTGATGAGAATAACATGATTGAAACTGTAACCTATAATGTGGAAGGCTGTCTCAATACGAACGCCTGTGCCAATACCATAAGCTTCCTGGCTGAAGGTAAACAGATTGATGAAGCATGGGAGATAACGCCCCAAACAGTGATTGACTTTCTTGAAACATTACCGCCTGCTAATCATCACTGCGCGGAACTGGCTGTCGGAGCGCTATATAAGGCCCTTAATTCAATAAAGGCTGATAAAGAGTAATTACAAATAAACCGGGTAATTTTACAGTAATGAACAAGAAGAAAAAGAAAAAGAATATTTTTATGCGCTTCATGACGTGGATCGCGGAAGGCGCGGTAAAGGCTGAAAGCGGGACAGGGCAGTGTGCTACCTGAAAGGTTAAGCCATACAAGCCGGCTGTAGGCCGGAAAGATAAATAAAAAAAGGCCCTGATGAAAAGGGCCTTTTATATTTATTTATTAATTATTTAAATTATGCCTGCTCAAGTACCATTGCCATTCCCTGGCCTCCGCCAATACACAGGCTTCCCAATCCAAGAGACTCACCATTTCTTACCATTTGACCGATGAGTGAAACAAGAAGTCTTGCCCCTGAACATCCAATGGGATGTCCTATTGAAATACCGCTGCCCAGCAGGTTTACCTTTTCAGGATTGCATTTCAGTTCTCTCATGCATCCGATTGCCTGGGATGCAAAGGCTTCGTTCAGTTCGATTGTCCCAAAATCATCGATTGTAAGATTATCCTTTGCCATTATTTTTCTTACAGCAGGAACAGGACCAAGGCCCATATAGGCCGGGTCAATACCTGCGGTAGCATATGATTTAACTTTAACAACGGGTTTTAAACCCAGTTCCTTTGCTTTGTCTGTGGACATAACCAGCAGTGCTGCTGCGGCATCATTGATGCCCGAAGCATTACCTGCTGTTATGGTGCCGTCTTTTTTGAATGCAGGTCTCAATTTTGCCATCTTTTCAGCGCTGGTCTCCATGGGCCTTTCATCTGTATCAAAGACAATGGGATCTCCTTTTCTCTGTGGTATGGTAACAGGTACTATCTCATCCTTGAAAAGACCGTCAGCAATGGCTTTGAGAGCACGCTGGTGGCTGAGCGCGCCGAGTTCATCCTGTTCTTGTCTTGATATTCCCATCTTCTCTGCAATATTTTCAGCTGTTATACCCATATGATATCCGTAAAAAATCTCAAACAGACCGTCAAAAACCATAAGGTCAACAAGTGCTGCATCATTCATGCGGGCACCCCATCTGGCTGCAGGAAGTGCGTAGGGAATCATGCTCATGTTTTCCATGCCACCGGCCAGGATAACGTCCGCGTCTCCGGACTTTATTGACTGGGCTGCCAGGGCAACCGCTTTCATACCTGAAGCACATACTTTATTTATAGTAAAAGCGCTTGTTTCTTTGGATATCCCTGCCTTGATCATGGCCTGCCGCGCTGTGTTCTGTCCCTGCCCTGCAGTTACAACATTACCCATTATTACTTCATCTATCTGAATGGGCTGTGCTGACTCATCATAATCATATCCCTGCTTTTCCAGGTCTATCATTCCGCTGCCTTTAAGTGCATCAGGCTCAAAACTCATAAGCTCATCCGAGGCATAGGGTTTAAGGTTAACTTTTTTTAATACTTCTTTAAGTACTATTGAACCAAGTTCTACTACAGGCGTATTTTTTAATGTTCCGCCAAAATTTCCAACGGCTGTTCTTACGCTGGATACAATCACAACTTCTGTCATCTGTGTAATCTCCTTTAATTTTTTATTAAGTTGGTGCAGTATAAGGAATTCGATTTTTTGTGTCAATGGAGAATAAAAACGGTTTACGGTTCGAGGTACGCGGTTTAAGGAAAGCCTTTAATCGGTAATATGTCGAAAAACGCGAATCTGGTGTAGGGAATATCAACAGTTATATAACCTTCTGAAAATACATAAGAAAATGTCATACCTGTCTTCAAAAATTTATCTATTAACATACTGCTGTCTAAATATACTACATTGACCTATTCCCCTGACAGGTGGATCTTCCCTGAATAAACATTGGTTTGCCTTATTAAATCTAATTAAAACAGTAGGTTATGTGCAATATGTTTTTTTGGGAATGCGGCTGGCATGACGCTTGCTTTATAAAGATGAAAAATGACATTACATTCAAACCCGGAAAAACTTTAAAAGGAGCAGAATAATGAATGACAGGAATATTGAAAAGCAGAGAAGTCATGTTGGCTATGGTTCATCCTACAGTAAAGGTGATGTAAGCAGTCTTAAAAAGGGAAGAGAGATTCCGGCAGTAATGGGAAATCAGGTATGGAAGATTAAACCTGATAAAAAAGCAAAAGCGGCTAATCCCTGTATATGGATGCAGGCAGGAGTCGTGGAATTTAAAAGCTGTAATAACTATTATGACTGTACCACATGCAAATATGATCTGGGAATGAATATGAAGGTGGAAAAGGGTCAACAGATAAGCTGGCAGGACTCAATGAGAAAAAGACCCGGTCTTGAAAGGATTTGCCGGCACAGTCTTACCAACAGGATAGCAAAAAGGGCCTGCGCATATGATTATCAATGCTCCGATTGTGATTTTGACCAGTTTTTTGAAGATGTCTGGTCTTCAAAAAAAGGAAGGCAGTCTTTTTATTATCAGAGCATTAAGGGTTTCCGTGTACCTGAAAATCACTATTTCCACAATGGTCACACATGGGCAAGAATAGAAAGTGGAGGATATATCAGGATAGGCCTTGATGATTTTTCCCTTAAACTGCTGGGCACGGCTGACTGTTTTGATTTACCTCTTATGGGAAAAACCCTGGACCACGGGAAACCCGGATGGGGACTGAAACGAAAAGAAAATACTGCCGATGTACTTTCTCCCGTAAATGGGATTATCACTGAAGTGAATAACAATATAAGAGAAAATCCCGGGATTGCCAACAGGGAGCCCTATGGAGAAGGCTGGCTCTTTATGGTACGCGTTCAGGATATAAAAGAAAATGCTAAAAGACTTATGGCTGAGAGTGACAGCGTGAACTGGATGAATGGAGAAGTGAACAGGCTTGAGGAAATGGTTGAGGATGTGTCCGGTCCCCTGGCTGTGGATGGAGGCTATCTGGCGGATGATATATTTGGTAATGTTCCTGAACTTGGTTGGGACAACTTAGTTAATAATTTTCTAAAAACTAAATAGGTGGACTAAGTGGTCCACGGTTTAAAGTGCAAGGTTTACGGTCCTGTTACCGAACCTTAAATCCTAAACCGTACACCTTATACCTGGAATCATAACGAGGTAACCGATAATGCCTGAAAATAGACCATGCAGACTAAATAACTCGAAGCCAACCCCTTGCCTCTGGGCCCAGGCAGGGGTGGTAAGAAAAAAGCAATGCAGTAATAATTATTTTTGTGCCGAATGTCACTTTGACAGGGTAATGAAACGTACTGCAAGAGAAAACAGGGAACTAAGGCAAGCAGGTAAAAGACAGGCAGGTAAAAAAGCGGAAATTATATCCTGGAAGGATAAACTGAATTCGATGCCCATATCGAAAAGGCCCTGCATACATCATATGAAGGGACGAATTGAATTCAGATCATGCACAAATGAATACAGTTGCGGAAACTGTGACTTTGATCAATATTTTAATGATCAGTTTTCTGTTCATGCAATGATGAGTCCAATCAATCTACTCAGTATTTCAGGGATTAATGTACCGCAGGGTTATTATTTTCATAAAGGCCATACATGGATAAAGATAGAAGAGGATAATTCAGTCCGTATTGGAATTGATGATTTCGCTCTTCGTCTGATGGGGCCTCTCAGCAGAATAGAAGCACCGCTTATGGGGAAAAAAATAACACACAATGAAGCCTCAATCCTGGTAAAAAGGGGAGGTCACAGTGCGGCTATGCTCGCTCCGGTGAGTGGTGTTGTTATGGCTATTAATCCTGAATTAAGAGAGGAAGGAAGTCTGGCCAATAATTCTCCCTATTCTGAAGGGTGGGTTATGAAAGTGGAGCCCGATAACCTTAGGGAAGAAATAAAACACCTTATGATAAACCAGGAGACTGATGAGTTTATTAAAGGTCAGGTCGATATGCTGTATGACCTGGTCGAAGAAGTCTCAGGCCCCCTTGCCGCAGACGGGGGTGATTTAACAAGTGATATATTTGGTAATCTTCCGGAAATTGGCTGGGACAATCTGGTTCACAGGTTTTTGGGAACTAAATAAAAACCGGTATACGGTATGAGATGTGCGGTTTAAGGTTGCCCGACTTCGTCGGGATTCAAAATTCCAGATTCCAGGTTTCGGGTTCTCATTCGTAAGGCGTGAGAGCGTAAGGGGGGGAAGAGAAAATAGTAAAGAGCTAAATTACCGATTTTCTCCATTCTTCTATTTTCTAATTTCTGTTTCCTCTTTATTTTTCTAATTGTTTATTGATAATTGCTCATTGGTCACTGTCTTCCGCCATCTGTCTTCAGCCCTCTGACCTCTGAACTTAATCCTTACTCCTTAATCCTTTTTTCTAGTCTCCTTTTCTCATCCTCAAACATTGCATTGCAGTATCGGCACATTCTTATATCTTTATTATCTACATCATTAATTGAACGGCAGTAGTGCATTACACATGCCTTATCAGGGCAATGCCGGATATTAAAGGTGTGACCCAGTTCATGAACAGCTTCCTTGATTACCCTGTCAATAAATACACTTTCAGGGTTTATAATGGCCATACTATCCATTAACCGGTATGTTGAAACAATACATGACCTGCCCCTTAACTGAGCTTCCCCAAAAACATAGGTAAGTATAGGTATAAAAAGATCTTTTTCACATACTGCAATAACCTTTAAGGAATCAGAAGGAGCAAGATCTGCAAGTTTCTCAAGAATCATGGTTGAGTTGTACTGTTGTCGTTCATAGGAAAAGGCAAACTCAATATCATCCAGCAGGTTGCATACAGTTACCGGATACTTGAAAGTATCGGAGACCTTTATCCCCATTATTTCAAAAAGATAAGGATCGCTAATGCCGATGGGAGAAATTAGAATCTTATTTTCGGACAGGTTGGTCAATGGACTTGTTAATGTTATAGCGTTTTATCTTGTTATAAAGCGTTGACCTGTCGATACAAAGTATTTCAGCGCTTTTTGTGATATTCCAGTTTGTCTGATCAAGTATATTGGTTATATGTGCGCGTTCAACATGCTTTAAAGAACTATCATGTGTCTGGTCAATTTTATCAGGGCTAAAAATAGGAAGATCTTGAGGCATTACTTTTCTACCTTTTGCAACAACAACAGCCCTCTCAATTGCGTTTTCAAGCTCCCTTACATTTCCCGGCCATTCGTAAAGCATCAGTTCATCAAGTGCTTCCCTGCTGATTTGATCAATGGTCTTATTGGTTTCCTGGGAAAACCTGTAAAGAAAATGATCGGCCAGGAGGGGGATATCTTCTTTACGTTCACGGAGAAGAGGCATTTCAAATGAAACAACATTGATCCGGTAGAACAGGTCCTCCCTGAATCTCCCCTCATCTATTGCTTTTGATATATCTCTGTTTGTGGCAGCAATTACCCTGAAATCAGTTTCAATTGGCTGAGTCCCACCAATCCTGTAAAATATACGATCTTCAAGTACACGCAGGAGATCAATTTGCATTCTCATGCTTATTTCTCCTATTTCATCAAGAAGCAGTGTTCCTCCATGGGCAAGCTCAAGCCTGCCTTTTTTTGTCTCTTTTGCGTCTGTAAAGGCACCCTTCTGGTGCCCGAATAGTTCGCTTTCCATTAAATGTTCAGGTATTGCTCCGCAATTGACCGTTACAAAGGGGCCTTCACAGCATCTGCTTTTCGTATGAATAGCCTTGGCAGCAAGTCCCTTTCCGGTACCTGTGTCACCGGTTATTAAAACCGTTGAATTCATGGGGGCCACATCTTCTATCATGTCAAATACTTCCTGCATCGCGTTTGACTGTCCTATCATGCTTTCAAATCTGGTTCTTTCCTTATACTGCTCCTTTAAATAAAGATATTCCTTATTCCTTGTTTTATGTTCAATCACTTTTTCGATAAGCATTCCAAGCTCATTGGGATCAAAGGGTTTGAGCAGATAGTCGAATGCCCCGTTTTTCATGGCTTCAATAGCTGATGATATTGATCCATAGGCAGTTATCATAATTACTTCAGTATCAGGATCTGAGTCTTTTACCCTTTTTAAAACCTCAAGACCGTTCATTCCCTCCATTTTTATATCCAGCAGCATAATATCAAATCTGGTTCCTGTAATCTTTTTAAGTGCTTCCTCTCCACTTTCCGCTTTATCAATAAAATGCCCGTCTCTTTCCAACCACCCGGCGAGGGATTCTCTCATGATCAATTCATCATCAACTATGAGTATCTTTATTGTGCCCATAATTTTATTCCTTGAAATCAGGGTTAACAGAATCATTTCTTAAAGGAAAGACTATTTCAATCGTTGTTCCTTTGCCTGTATCTGAAGTTACATCAATAACACCTCCGTGCTCCTTTATAATACCATATGCTACTGAAAGACCAAGCCCGATTCCTTTACCTTTTTTCTTGGTAAAAAAGGGCTCAAATATCTTTGTTGCGTCTTCCCTGGGTATTCCTGTACCCGAATCCTTGAAACGCACAATGTTATGATTGCCATTTAGATGGTGTTCTGTTTCGACCCTTAAAACACCTTGACCATGGGGCTCCATTGCTTCAGCAGCGTTTGAGATAAAGTTCATGAATACCTGCTGGAGCTGGTCTGATGAACCGATAATATCAGGCAGGCTAGAGTCCAGTTTTGTCTCCACCATGATATTGTTTATTTTCAGGAGATTTGAATTCACTATAAGAGTATGCTCAATCAACATATTAATGTTGATTCTGCCCGGTTCAATCTTGGATTGTCTTGAGAAGGTAAGAAGGTTGGATACAATCCTGCTGGTCCTTTTTGTTTCCGCCTCCATCAGGTCAAGGTACTGCTTGAATTTATCTATATCTCTCTGAAGCGGAGGTCCATCATCAATCATTCGCTTCATGAGCATTGTAAAGTTTAATACCCCGGCAATGGGATTATTTATCTCATGGACAACAGATGCCGCAAGTTTGCCAAGTGATGCCATTTTATCCTGATGCAGGAGCTTGGCATGTGTTTCCTGAAGCTGCTTCGTTCTCTCCTCAACCATCTCTTCCAGCCGCCGGGTCATTTCTTCCTCTTCTTTCAGGCGTGAAGTAATGTCCCTGCTTATATCAATAAATTCTGAGATCCTGCCGTCCTTTCCCCATATAGGGAAAACGGTTATTTCATGGTATCTGGTCTCACCATTCCTATGTTTCCTGGGTTGAATTCGTCTTACGGGACGATCGAGTGAAACCACCTCCCTGAGCGGGCAGGTGAAATCATCGGCATTACAGGGCTCGTTTTTATCATGAAATACCTGGTAACATTTTTTACCAATAACTTCATTTTTTGTAAGGCCCATATGTTTTAAAATCGCTTCATTGACATCAATTATTTCAAGATCAGGATTAATTACTGATATCAGGTCCTGGATACCGTTGATTATTGTCTCGACCTCTTCATTTCTTTGCCGCAGCTTCCTTTCTTCAATGCTTATCGCCTTCCAGAATACATTGAAAACATTATATGACTGTACTCTTATATGGGAAGGTTTTGTTTCAAGGATTTCTTCAAGAACACTCTGTTCAGGAGTAAGTATAATAAACAATTGGATATCATAGGAAGGATTGTATAAATCATGGTAATCACTAACAGTGATTAATCCCAGTTTTTTTGCGATAAGCATTCCAGGACTCTGGGAATCAGGATCAGCAACAGCCTTCATTCGCGCGCTGACCTCTTTCTCCTTGTAGTCAAGAGTGGTCTTTTCGAGCAACTCCTTACAAAATGAGCTTCCTCCAATTACCGCAATATTGATAATCGAGGTTTCCGTACCCGTCATAGGCGGATCATCCATTAGATAGAGTGTTATTTTTTAATTTTTTCTTCGAAATTTTTTACCAGATAGGTAACCAGGTCTTCAGCCTGGTCAATGTCCATCTTGCTAGTGTTAATGATCAGATGGTAAAGATTAAGAGAATTGGGGTGCCCCTTTTTAAAGTATTTTAAGAAAGCATCTCTCCTTTTTTCTCTTGTCTGTATCGCTTTTTCTGCTTCCTTCCGGCTTATATCCCAGATTTTTTCTAAAAATTTGATACGGTCTTCAAGGTCTGCCACTATGAGCAACTGGAATACATCCGGCCTGTCCTGGAGAATGAACTGACTTCCTCTGCCCAGAATAACAATATTATCTTCGTCAGCTATGCGTTTAACAATTTTTGCAAGGAAAGATACATATTTCTTTTCGTCAAAATCTGTTTTTGACTCACCGACTTTGCGGTCAATAAAACTGCTGTTAACCATATTTGTGACATATCTCATGAGCCAGTCACCGGCATGCTTTTCAACACCCTTTATCCATTCCACAGAAACATTGGCTTCCTCTGCCATCTCATTGATGATCCGGGAACTGACAAATTTATAACCAAGGCGATCGGCAATTACCTTTCCCATGGTCCAACCACCCGCGCCGAATTGACGGGAAATTGCTAAAACAGCCATTTTAATCTCCTGTGATTATGGAAACATATCTTTATTATGTCACAGGTATGTATTGAAGTCCAGATTAACTTTTATTGTGTCTAATTACCTTTTGAAGTATTATATTTGGAGCAAGGGAAAAAAATCACAAAGTATATTGACATATATAGAGTGGGGATATAGAAATAGAAAATCTTTGATGAAATGTTGAATAACTGTATTGATTAGTTTATGAATAATTAACTGTTTTTTAGTAATATTGGTAATAATTGTGAGGAATTTGTATGGCAAAAGATAAATATGTCACCGGTGCAGTTATGGTTGTCGGTGGAGGAATAGCCGGGATGCAGTCCGCCCTTGATCTGGCTGATTCAGGTTACTTTGTCTATCTGGTTGAAAAAAGTGCTGCCATTGGTGGGGCTATGTCACAGCTTGACAAGACTTTTCCCACCAACGACTGCGCGATGTGAATTATCTCTCCGAAACTGGTCGAGGTCGGCCGGCATATAAATATAGAGCTTCTTACACTATCAGAAATAGAAGAAATTCAGGGTGAAGAAGGCGATTTTACAGTAAAGGTAATGAGTCAACCGCGGTATGTTGATATGGACAAATGTATCGCCTGCGGTGCCTGTGCGGAAAAATGCCCTAAAAAGGTCAATGATGAATATAACGAGGGGCTGGATAAAAGAAAAGCGGCTTATGTCCAGTATGCCCAGGCAGTTCCTTTAAAATACTGTATTGATGAGGACAACTGCATCTTTTTTTCAAAAGGCAAATGCCAGGCCTGTCAGAAATTCTGCCCGGCGGAGGCGGTTGATTTTGAACAGGAAGTAATAAAACGGGAAATAAAGGTCGGCTCTGTTGTCCTGGCTGCGGGATTCAAACCGTTTGATCCTTCCGGGTACAGTGAATATCAATATTCCAATTTCCCAAATGTTATTACAGCCCTTGAATTCGAACGGATTTTATCTGCAAGCGGTCCCTGGATGGGGCATCTCGTAAGGCCTTCAGATGAAATGGAACCAAAGAAAATAGCCTTTCTGCAGTGTATAGGGTCAAGGGACCTGAATACATGCGATCACTCATACTGTTCAAGCGTGTGCTGTATGTACGCAATCAAGGAGGCCATAATCGCGAAGGAACACTCCAATGAAGAACTGGACGTATCTATATTCTTCATGGATATGCGTACCTTTGGAAAGGACTTTGAAAAATACTATGATAAGGCAAAGGAAGAAGGAGTAAAGTTCATCCGGAGCCGTATCCATACAATCAATTCGCTTTCAGATGATTCAGTGTGCATCCGGTATGCAAATGAAAAGGGTGAAATCAGTGATGAAGACTTTGATATGATAGTTTTAAGTCATGGAATGGAAGTTCCAAAGGAAACCCTTGAACTTGCTCAGAAGCTGGATGTTGATCTTGGCGACAACGATTTTATAAAGAGCAGTTCATTTAACCCGGTTTCCACAAGCCGTCCCGGGATTTACGCCTGTGGTGCGCTTAGCGGCCCAAAAGACATACCATCATCTGTAATGGAGGCATCCGCGGCAGCGTGCGAAGCCGCGGCGAAACTCTCAAAGGCCAGGGGTTCACTTGTAAAAGAAAAGGAAATTCCTCAGCCAATCAATGTTGTCGGTGACAGCCCTAAAGTAGGTGTATTTGTCTGTTCCTGCGGAATTAATATTGCCGGTGTCGTAGATGTTAATGCTGTAACCGAATATGCTAAAACTCTTCCATATGTAACATATGTTCAGAATAATTTGTTTTCATGTTCGCAGGATGCCCAGGATAATATCGTGGATGTAATCAAAGAACAGGGCCTTAACAGGATTGTTGTTGCTGCCTGCACTCCAAGGACCCATGAACCATTGTTTCAGGAAACTCTGCAGAATGCCGGTTTAAACAAGTACCTTTTTGAGATGGCCAATATAAGAAATCAGGATTCCTGGGTCCACTCCGAAATGCCTGAAGACGCAACTGAGAAGGCCAAGGACCAGGTCAGAATGGCTGTTTCAAAGGTTTGTCTCCTGGAACCGCTAAACGAGGTAAACCTCTCGGTTAATCCATCCGCACTGGTGATAGGTGGCGGTATTGCCGGTATGAACGCGGCTCTGTCTCTCGCGGAACAGGGTTACAAAACACATATTGTGGAAAGAGAAGCAAAACTGGGCGGTACGGCACAGAGACTCAATGTAACAGCCCAGGGGGAAGAAGTCGCTCCCTATCTTGAGAAACTGATAGAGGATGTGGAAAATAACGATAATATCAATGTATATAAAAACACAGCAGTTAAAAATGTCGATGGTTTTGTAGGTAATTTCAAAACCGTACTTGACAGTGATGGTAATGAAACAGATATCGAACACGGTGCGGCAATAATCGCGACTGGAGCTATTGAATCAAGACCAACCGAGTATGCCTATGGTGATCACCAGGGAGTAATGACACACCTTGAACTCGAAGACGCTATTGCTTCAGGTGAAATCAAGCCTGGGGAAACAAAAAGCGCTGTATTTATCCAGTGTGTGGGAAGCAGGGAACCTGAACGTCCATACTGCTCAAAGGTATGCTGTACACATTCAATAAAGGCGGCAATAAAATTTAAGGACGCTAATCCGGAAAGTAAAGTCTTTATTCTTTACAGGGATATAAGAACCTATGGTGAACGTGAACTTCTTTACAAGGAAGCCCGTTCAAAAGGTGTCATATTTGTAAGGTTCGATGTAAATAACAAGCCGGTTGTAAAACCGGATGGAGATGGGCTTAATGTTAAAGTATTTGACCATGTCCTGAATCAGGGTTTGAATTTAGATGCAGACCTTGTTTGTCTTGCCACCGCGATCGAGAGCCACAGGGCAGAAGATTTGGCTCAGATGTTTAAAGTAGCCATGGACGCGGACGGATGGTTCCTGGAAGCTCATCAGAAACTTAGACCCGTAGACTTCGCGACGGATGGTGTTTTTATGTGCGGCCTGGCACATTATCCGAAACCAATTGAAGAAGCGATATCCCAGGCGCAGGCGGCAGTTGCCAGGGCTGTAACCGTTCTGGCGAAGGATGAGATGTGGCTTAGCGGAACGGTCGCCTTTGTCGACCAGAGAAAGTGTGTAGGTTGCGGTGTATGCTGGTCGGTTTGCCCCTTTAAGGCGATTGACCCGGATGAAAATGGTTTTGCCGTTGTTAATCCTGCCCTTTGTAAAGGGTGCGGTAACTGTGCAACATCATGCCGATCCGGTGCAGCTAATTTGAATGGTTTTTCAACTCAGGGTGTAATGGCCCAGATTGAGGCAGCGATGTAGGTAGCATTCAGCGATCAGCCTTCAGCTTAAAAACTATTAAAAAATAAAAACCCCCGCTTCATTGAATCGGGGGTTTTTTATATTATCCGTCATTTCCCGACTTGATCGGGAAATCCAGGTTTTTTATTTATCCTTTAGCAGATCCGCGAGCGCTCCGAACGGTTTATGTGAAATTAATTCCTGCTCCTTATCCTCAGGTTCGGACCCCGCGCCATCCAGATGATCCAGGTATCTCCTGTGCTCATTATCATGACAATATATACAGAGGTTTTCCCAGTTGCTTCCGTCAGGAGAATTATTATCATGATCATGGTCCTTGTGATGTACTGTCAACATATGAAGATTTTTATGATTGAACTCTCTACCGCACCTTGCACATACCCAAGGATGAATACTTAAAGACTGCTCACGGTATCCTTTCATCCTTTCACCCTGGGCACGCCGTGCCTTAGAAACTATTTCATCCATTTCATCCCGGCTGAGGTTTTTTCTTTCAGATTTCTTTTTATCATGAGTGTCCAAATTAATTAGCCTCCTTTCTAGAGAGGTTATTTTTTAATTATTAATTCATACAAGGTGTCTTTTGGCTAAAGGGAAAAATCTTGTTTTAACAAATATTGTCACCAAGGGTAGGGGCACGATGCATCGTGCCCTTACAATGATGTGCCTCAAAATGATATTGTGAAACATCCCTAATACAACTCATATTTCACCAACCTTCCATCAAGCCCCCCGTTATGGAGTGGTTTTTTCCATGCCGGTTTTAATCCTATTTCCTTTATGTGCTGTCTTTCACCAAAGTAGATGAATGCTGCTGATCCCTTGCATTTTTGCTTTAGAAAATCTCCAAAGTCTTTATAAAATCCTTTTAAAGATTTCATGCCTTTTAAACGGATCCCATAGGGTGGATTGCATACAATGTGACTGTCATGTATACTTTCAATATCAAATATATCTTTTTTTAAAATACGGATTATTCCTGTTTTATCAATCACTGAACAGTTGTTCCTTGAAACATTAACAGCCTGTTTCGAAATATCACTCCCTGAAATAATTCCTCTGGGCAGGTCAACATTGATTTTCTCTCCCTGTTTTTTAATCCTGCTCCACATGTTTTTATTAAAATCAGGGAGTTGTTCAAATCCGAAATATTTTCTTAATTTACCTGGAGGCATCCCTGAACTCTTGAGAAATGCTTCGCATAAAAGGGTCCCGGAGCCGCAGAATGGATCATATAGAGGCCTTTTGCAGTCCCATTCCGAGTATCTTATTATTGCTGCGGCAAGGGTTTCAATCATTGGTGCTTCAACACTTTTTACCCTGTATCCCCTGCGATGAAGTGAACCCCCTGAGGTGTCAATACTTATGGTTGCCTTGTTATTTTCAATATGAAGATTCAGCCATAGATCAGGTTTATGTGTATCAATTGACGGTCTTTTTCCATCAAGGTCCCTGAAATAATCGACCACCGCGTCCTTAAGCCTGAGCGCGGCAAATTGTGAATGCTTTATGCTACTGTTTGACACTGAAGCAAAAACAGCAAAGGTCCGGGACGGCTTGAGAAAGACCTCCCAGTTTATTTGCATCGATTGTTTATAGAGATAACGGTCTGAATGACATTTAAATGTGGTTATGGGGGCAAGGACGCGGTTAATAAGGAGAGAATAGTAGTTAATGGAATATAGCTCCTCCTTTTCAGCGGTAAAATATATTCCCCTGTATGCAGGGCTGGTCTCTTTAGCACCAAGCTCAATAAGTTCTCTTTCCGCTATATCTTTTATATCATCCGCTGCCTGGGCAAAATAACGGTTTGTTGATTGGTAATCGTACATATTGATATTTTTAGCATCTTTTTTTCTATTTTGCACCCGCTTTAATTGGCTGCCAGGACATGTAAAAGGGGATGTCCATGAAAAACTAAGCAACTTTTAATTTTTTGGAGTTATTTATTTCCTTATAGACGTTCCATGTTCCTGCTTTTGAATAATATGATATCTCAAGTGTTAAATACTTATCGTTATTAACACTTTTTAGATAATTAAAGGGGTTATAAATTCCAAAAGTTATTAACACCTTAGTCTTTCTGATTATTCTTTATGATCCAATAACTCCCTGATTGTTATTGCTATTTCATTTGCTATGATTGGCTTCATAACAAAAGAACTTATACCGATTTCTTTAGCCTTCTCTTCATCAATCTTTTCACTGAAACCTGTACATAGTATAACAGGTGTTCCCGTTTTGATGGTCATTAATTCTTTAGCTAAATCCTCTCCGGTCATATTAGGCATAGTCATGTCTGTAATGACAAGATCAAATTTGTCAGGATTATTCCGGAATGCTTCAAGTGCTTCCACACTGCTTGTTCTCCCTGTTACCTTATAACCAAACCTTTTAAGTGATTTCTTCATTATATTTACAATAGATTCTTCATCATCAACAAAAAGAATGGATTCGGTTCCTATTGGACTCTCTGTTCTATCTTCTTTCAAATCCTGTGCTTCAGTCTTCTCCAATGGAATATAAACATCAAATGTAGAACCTTTTCCAACTTCGCTTTCAACTATTATATCACCACCATAGCTTTGTACTATACTGTGTACAGTAGCCAATCCAAAACCAGTTCCTTCTCCAACACCTTTAGTAGTAAAATATGGTTCAAATATTTTATTTTTAATATCAGCATCTATACCCGTTCCATTATCTTTTACAGTTATTTTTAAGTACTCGCCTGGGTTTATATTTAACATTCTTTTTGCCTTACTTGCTGTAATGACTTCATTATCAAGGATTATTTCTAATATTCCCCCCTTTTCTCTCATGGCGTGCGATGCATTAGTACAGAGATTCATAATTATCTGATTTATCTGTGTAGGGTCTGCCAGAACTGTGTCATGTTCTGCCTTGTTATCAAACTTCATTTCAACAGTAGTTGGTAAAGTCGAGCGCAGAAATTTTATAGCTTCTTTAACAATATGTGATGACTTAAGGACTATTTTTTCTTTTAATCTTTTCTGTGCAAAGGTTAGGATCTGTTGTACAAGATCCCTGGCTCGTTCACCTGCTTTATAGATCTCTTTAATATCATGCTTAAGAGGGTCATCCGATGGAAGATCTTCCATAATTAATTCGGAATGCATAAGTATTGGGGAGAGTATGTTGTTAAAATCATGGGCTATCCCACCTGCAAGTGTCCCAATACCTTCCATTTTTTGGGCTTGACTTAATTGTGCTTCAAGATTTTTTTTCACTTCTTCTGCGTGTTTTTGTTCAGAAATATCACGTAAAAAAACTATAAAATTTTCCTCTTCAGGTTGGTATTTAACACTCATCTCAACATCAAAAATACTGCCATCCTTACGTTTTTGTCTTCGTATGAAACGTTCTTCCCTTTTTTTAATCAATTTTTGGGTATGATCAGCAATATTCTCAGGTGTTTCATCCGCATCTAAATCAAAATTGGTCATTTTAAAAAGTTCCTGGCGATTGTATCCAGTCATTTTACAATAAGTATCATTCACTTCAAGAATACGCCCATGTTTATCAACCACCCAAAATCCATCCATTGCTGTTTCCAGTATCGACCTGGTACGATTTTCACTTTCCTCAATCTGCTTCCTGATCTCTATTTCCCGTAGATTATTCAATCCACTTTCGGAGATAATGGAAATTAATTCTTGAATGAATAAGAGATAGTTATTCAGTTGTTTTTCTGTCCAGATTGATACTTTTTTTACAGCTTCAAGGTATGTATCTTCCGGGAAACCATACTTCTTAACCTGTTCTTTAAAGAAATCTAAATCCGGTTCTTCAAAAAAGAACTGACCAGTAAGGAAGTTACCATAATGAACATTATCTATTATTATCGGTGAGGCAGTATCAACAAGCCCGTGAGGGCATCGGTAAATAACTGCTGGATTGGCTTCATCCAGATTATCGAGCAGATATCTATTGCTCTTAAAACACTCCTTTATACTTTCTTTATTGTTTCTGTGGAAATTGGTGCAGATTTCCTGCATGGGAGTTGCTGTTAGAGTCTTTCCATCGTTGTCAATAATTCTTGATGGGAAGGAGCAGATCTCATACAGCCTATCTTGAAGGTTCTGGAAGTGTTTAATGTTAATTAAATCCTCTAAGTGGTACTTATCTTCAGGATTGTTGTCCATCATACCTCCTATCAAAATCATATTAATAACATTAATTTTATTAGATATAAGATATTAAATGAGCCTATCGTATATTACAGGATATAAACCAGATATGTCAAAATATGTTTATTCTAGACGAAAGAGCAGTGTATTTTGGGAGGCTGGGGTTTCAATAACCCTGATTTATCCGTGCCTAATGAATTGCAGATATATCAGACATATCTGCCTTCCGAGTGGTTTTTAAAAGAATGGATTTTTAGTTTACTCGGTATTGTAATCGATCTCCAGGCGCCGGATGATCTGGGAAGCAACCAGGAGGACCAGGGCTGTAAAAATTAAAAAACCGAAAACAGCAGCAACAGCAGAAGGTGGATCAGCAGGTGATATCAGAAGACGGATCAATAAAGGCATTCCGTTGTCGGGAGGAACAGAAACAGGGCATAGGGACTGTACATAATGCAGTACGCTCAATTTCTGCAGCAGTGTGGGTAAAATACCGTTAATGGTCTCCCAGAATATCATTATTACAGCAGGAATGACCGGGTTGCGGAGTACCAGGCCGAAGGCCAGGAAAACACTTCCGTATCCGATACATGCCAGGGCAGCCGCGGCCGCATAGGAGAACATGTGAGATAACCCCTGGCCCTGAAAGTAAACCGTAAGTTGAGTTGAATGCTGCCAAAGCATTAATGCGTAACTTAAAACAGCACCGAAAGAGAAAATAGAAACAGCTGCGATTATTCCGGCCAGGTACTTGCCGGTTAGTAACACCTCCCGGCGGGCCGGGATAAGGAACCAGAAATGCAGGGTCTTATCAAGCATCTCGCCCCGGAAGAGATTCATGAATATTCCCAGGCAACCGAAAAAAATTGCCATGCGTAGATAGTAAAACTGGAACATGGCGGCAAAGGCCATCTGGTCATCGGTAAAATTAATTACAGGCTGGCTATTCTTATTTTGCAATACACCATTAGTGAAGTACAGATGCCACTGGCGTTCACCGTCAAAGTATGTCATATGACGCATGCTCTGTTTCCTGTAATGGTAATTTCTGTCCCTGACAGGGTTCCCGGCCTTTTTGATGACTTCATAGTCTTTAGTGCCCATCGAAATTGATTCCAGGATGGCAACCGGGGCAATATTGGAGGACATCCACTTGAGGTCTATCTTTGTTTTAACAGCATGACCGAAGAAGATAACTGCCGGGAACAGCGCCAGGAGGTAAACCCAGAAACTGCGCCTGGAGAAGAAAACCCAGCGTAATTGAAATCGGGCAATAGCCCAGGTTTGTTGAAACCGGACCAGGTTGCTCATTCACTGCCTCCAATCAGGTATTTATAGAGTGCATCAACATTGGCATCAACTGCTACTACGCTCTTTATAGTATGGCCATCCAGAGAAATCCTGGTCAAGGCCCGGGTGAATTCCACGCGGTCACGGGTCATTACAAGCAGCCCCATACGGTCGTCATGCATTTTAATTTCGGTAATATGATCAAGTGAGAATAGCAGCGATGCGACATGTGAGGCATTGTTACACCGGATCATAAACTGGCTGGGATGGTCATGAATTTCTTCACGAACCCCGCGCACTTCTCCCTCCGCTACAATCATGCCGTTGGCAATAAAGATAACCTGGTCGGATATAACGTCGACTTCCTGCAGTACATGACTGGAGAGAATTACATGATGGCCCCGGGCGGCGAATTCATTGAAGAGGGCAACGGTTTCCGCGCGTACCAGTGGATCCAGGCCGTTAAGGGGTTCGTCCAGGACCAGGACCTCGGGATCACCTGCGATAGACTGGGCCAAACGCACCCGCTGGCGCATGCCCTTTGAATATGAAGCCACTTTACGGTGTGCGGCTTCGGTCATGCCAATCCGCTCCAGGGCATTCCAGGCCATTTCCGCAGCCTTTGTTTTTGTTTTTCCCGCCAGAATGAGCCCGAAGGAAACAAAATCAAACCCGGTGATACTGCGGGGCGCGGTATCGTACTGGGTTGCGTATCCGGTAATGCGCATCAAGTGTTCCGGATCACGCGGTGAAATATCGCGGACTGTGATAGTACCCCGGTCAGGATGTATGAGGCCGGTCATAAGATTCATCAGGGTGGTTTTTCCTGAGCCATTGGGGCCGACCAGGCTGGTTATGCCGGGTGGAATGGTGAGATCAACATGATTGACACCCAGCACTTCACCGTAAAACCTGGAAACATCCTTGAATATTATCTCCGGCACTGTCATGAGACAACCTCTACCGGTCGAAGCTTCCGTCTTAAAACTGCCAGCAGCAAAGCGCCCATCACCACGACTGCCAGCCAGCATTGCAGAACAGACGGGCCGGATTCCGGTGTAGCACCGAGTAACCAGGTGCTTATCCGGTTCATTACAAGGATCGGATTAAAAAGAGACGCCCATACCACGTTGAATACTTTGTTGAAAATTTCAGTTCCCACCGGCAGGACCCACATGATGCCCAGTATCAAGGATTCCGCTATTACTCTTTTTCTTACGTAGGCAGAGCAAGCCAGGGCAACGAGGCTGACCAGCGAAATCCATATCAAAAAACCGATGAAAATACCCGGCCCGAGACTCCAGTTTTCCGAGAACCAGCTCCATCCCGCCATTCCCGATTGCAAAGTAAATAACAGGGTGCCGGGGATCAAAGTAACCAGGGATAAAAGACCCAGAAGCACTATCAGGCGGGCGATAATATATTCCCCCCTGGAAAATGGCCGGCTGAAGTACAACTGCAGGGCGTTATTGGAAAGGTCCGGTGCAACCAAACTCGGCCCGGCAAAGACTGCTACTATAATGGAAAATACGGCCTGTACCCTCATGAATATTAGAAAGAAATCGCTGTCAATATTTAAAAATTTTTTTAATTCCGGGCCAAAACTTAAAAGCAGGTCCGCGTGGTTGGAAATATAAATAAAACAAATACAAACCACCGGCCAGAACATTGCCATTATAAGAAGAGAAACCATCAGCCGCCGTTTCAGCAGGATACGCCATGCATACCTGGGAAGTACCAGCAGCCTGGACAATCGTCCGGTCATGGAACCTTCATAACGCCGGTATCCCCGTTTATAGACTGCCATCAGCGGTTTCCTTTCCTTCAGGTGTAATATCAGCCCTGACAGGCGGCTCAAGGTGACCAACAGCCTTGAGGAATATTTCCTCCAGGGAATCACGGCGGTGGGTGAGGTGATGGATCGACAGATTTTGATGGTCAACCAGTTGCCAGAGGACATCAAGTTCCATGCCGGGCGGAAATACAATACGCCAGCGGCCGCTACCTTCACTTACTCCCTCTGCGCCGCGATCCTTGAGCGCTTCAGCCAGCTTGCTGTCGTCACCGTAAATTTCAAGCTCAATAAAACGGCGGTTTGTTCGGCGCTCCTCCTCAAGGTTTGCCTGGTGAACCAGGCGTCCTTCATTGAGGATAATGACTTCATCGCAGACTTCTTCCACATCCCGCAGCAGGTGGGAACAGAGAACTATATTCATATGGTGCTCTTCCTTCATTTCACGGATCAGCTTCAGCATGCGGATACGTGCAGACGGGTCGAGTCCATTAGTGGGTTCATCGAGGATGAGGAGTTCCGGGCCGTGCACAATGGATTGAGCCAGCTTGGCCATCTGTTTCATACCCAGCGAATATGTGCCTAGTTTGCGGTAACGGGCCTCGCCAAGCCCCACATGAAATAAAACTTCGTGGGCTTTTTCAAGGGCAACACGCTTGGGAAGGCCTGATATTTCGCCCATGATCCTGAGAAAACGGACAGCGGTCATATCAGCGATGAACGCCTCATTTTCCGGCATGTAACCGATACGGGCTTTTATTCCCCGGGAATTGGAGAGACAGTCAATGCCCAGGATGCTGGCAGAGCCCGCGGATATTTTATGAAAACCCAGGAGGGTGAGAATCAGGGTAGACTTGCCGGCGCCGTTTGGGCCCAGCAGTCCGATAGCTTTACCTGTACCGGAAATACCAAGACGGCAGGAAATACCCTGGAGAATTTCCCGCCGTCCCAATCTTACATGTAAATCCTGGAGTTCAATGATTGGTGTCGTCTGCAATTTTCCGTTTTGTCCTATCCAATCCCTATCTCCCGGGAGTATGGGTTAACAGTGTGCTAAGGAATATACTTGATAATCGTACGCGTGAGTGGCTGGCTATCCTGATCTTTTCCATTTCGACATTAACCATTACCAGACTGGACTCTGTACTGTCAATCAGTTCGGAAATAACCGGATTCTGAATCATTGAAGCCACTTCAGAGAGCACCCCGTTGTTGTTGAACCAGAAAAGACCTGAATTATGCAAGCCGGTATTTACAGGAAGGCGCTGTTTGAACCCGGAGGAGTGTATCAGCTTCGGTCCGGAATCGCGAATGGAAATAGCACGGTCAGCCAGGCCCCTGTCTGTGGAGACAACCAGGTATCCACGGTCGTAAGTCCAGTAAAGAGTAAAGAGGGATAACCAGGTTCTGAGAGAGTTCCAGGTTCGCCCGTTAATTATTTCACTGGTATGAAACAGCCTGGATTTAGCCTTCTCAGGCGGCAGCCACTTGTTATAGGTATCAACCAGGTGATGAATAGTTTCGTCCAGTGTGTCTGGTCGGATCACTTCGAATATACCTACACAACCGGGGACAGGTATTGATAATCGTTCTATCGCCAGTGTGAAATCAGTTCCCAGGGATGAAGCAATGTCATCACCTAAACTGATACCGACCGTGGACTCGAATTTCTCCAGATTAGTTATGAATTCACTGTCTTGAGCGATGATCTTCATCAATTCATCAAAGAGTTCACGGGGGTCCCGTGTAGAGGCAGAAACAGCAGTGAGAGCCTCGGCGGAAATATATTCAATGGATCCAGCCGATGCGGGCGGAGCCAGCCAGGACATTACACCGGCGCGGGGCCCCTGGAAAGACAAAGTAGTTTGTATTGTATCAGTCCCGCCTCCTGAGCCAAACTCAAAGAAAAGGTACTGCACATTAGACAGGCCAATCACCTGGCTCGGCACACTGTGCCTGAATTTCGTTACGAGTTCACTGGCGTCTATTCCCAGCAGACAACTAACGCCTTTCATGTAGTAATTATCAACCTCCCTGGCAAAGGGAGATGAGGCACCGTTACCGAGTAGAGGGATAATGCCGTCCAAATGGGATTTCCTGTTGGAAACCAGTAAAAGATTTTCGAAAATCTCATATGAGACTTCAGAATTATTTTCAAAAATATTATCTAAAGCTTCACACAGATCAGGTTCACTGCCCGGCATGACATGGGCCAGCAGGAGCGGAATTTTGCCATCGCTTCCAGCCGGATATTTAACCATCAAAAAGAGAACTTCTTCGCCCAGAAGCTGGCTGAAGGTCTGGGCACGTTCAAGTACCTTTTTCAACATTTTCCCTTCACCTGAAGTCCACCATTCCTGAAGCGCAATATTTTCATGGGAATACTGTTCAACCAGCTCCAGGGCCTGCTTGATTCTATTGTCCAGGTTGGGAATGGCAAAATAGCTCTGGGTGCCCGCAGGAATATATTGCAGCAGGCTGGCTTCATAACGCAGGGCAGGGCCGGGAATGTCAGCAAGTTCTTTTTCGATTCGGATAAATTCACTGAGAAGAGTGTAATATTTTTCAGCATCTTTACTCCAGGCAATGGCATCATTTATAGCTACCTTTTTAAGGGTATCGCTGGTTGATGCCTGTTGACCCCTGGTTAATACTTCGTTTAATCCGAAATGAGTAACGGCAACAGAACCTTCAACTACGGAGACGAGTGATCCGGCGGTTCCGCTGGATACGGAAAAGATGGTACCCTTTACCGATGCTATCGAATCATGGGTTACGACACGCAGACTACCGCGCCGCTGTTCGGCAGCCTGAACCATTATATCACCGCGATTGAGACGTATGGTACTGCCGCTCCAGGCAGTGTTTACGGCAAGCTCGGTACGTTCATTCAACTCAATCCGTGAACCATCATTCAATTCCAGGACGGCGTGTCCTCCTCTCACTGTCCTGACAACGTCACCTTTTTGAATGACACTGCCTAACGGCAGATTTTCCTGTGGAAGACGGTATAGATCGCCTGAAAGAGAAACTATCCTGGCGCTGGCTCCAGAAGGTGCCATCCATGAATCAAAATGGCCGCGTCCCAGGTAAACAGCCATAATGATCACTGCAGCGGCCGCGGCCCACCGCATCCAGCCGGTTTGAAATGACCTCTTTCGGGGCATTGCCACTACTTTTTTCTTACCTTTAACTTCTGCAAGCTCGTGGCGGCATTCCAGGCAGCGGCTGAGATGATCGTCAATCAGTAAACGCCTGGAATCCATGAGATTTCCCGCGGCATAATCTTTCAACTGAGGCTGTATCTCAGCACAGGCCATGGACGCAGATCCAGTCAACTTTTCCAGGACACGCTCCTTTGCTGCAGTGACCTGTTCTGCTGGAATCTCTTCTTCTCGGATTTCCTTCAATAATTTATCAAAAAGTTTATCGGTCATAGCAGACTCCTTTATATGCTTAATTCTTTTTTCAGGACGGTCTTAATACGATTAAGCCTGCTTGCTATGGTTCCGCGCTCGATTCCGAACTGGGCTGCTAGCTCTTCATAGGTATAGCCTTCAAGGTAGCAAAGCACAAAAAGCTCAGAATCCTGTGACGGAAGCTTTGAAAGAGCGCTTCGTAACATTTCCTTTAGAAGCGGGGAACTCTCCGGCTTACTGCTGTCCCTGTTTTCATCCAGTTTAGTAGAAGGCCTGGAAGCCTTGCGGCGCAGCAGATCGATAGACGCATTAACGGCCGCGCGCTGCATATAACACTTCGGGGACCGGCGGGAATCAAGTATAACCTTACGTTTCAGGAAACGTAGAAAAACGTTCTGCAGAACATCCTCGGCGTCGGTCTGATTTCCGGTTACCCGCAACGCGGTATGGTAAACCGGATCAGCATAACGCTGGTAGAATTCATGAAAATCATCTGTTACGTTCATAACCACCGCTGCAATGTTGGCATTTTTCATATTAACCGTCCTTTATCCAGTAATACGCAACAAAGGGCGGAAAAGTTCCCTCACCAAAACACTTTTTAAGATAAGAAGATATCTCAGGTTTCATAAGTATCGTTTCTAGGGCATTATTCTTTTCTCCCAACTTCAATGGACTTGAGATATCATTTATTAAATCTCTCCGCGATCACAGTGCGGGTAAAACGATAATCCGTATTATGGTAATATTAAATAAAATTTCTAGATAATTTTATTCAAATCTTCACCGGGAGCAAAACCTCGTCGAAGTGTGTTTTCCGAGACATTTCTGGGTACCATGAACTGGAGCAGGTAGTCCGGACCTCCCGCCTTTGATCCCACACCTGACAACTTGAATCCTCCAAAGGGGTGCCTTTCCACAAGTGCGCCGGTACAGCCGCGGTTGATGTAAAGGTTACCGACCCGAAAATCTTTCCTGGCCATGGCGATGTTCTGGGGACTTCGTGAAAACAAGCCGCCTGTCAACGCATACTCAGTATTGTTTGCCACTTCAAGTGCTTCATCAAAGTCCGAAACCTTTATGACTGCCAGAACAGGCCCGAAGATTTCTTCCTGCGCGATCCGGCTTCGGCTCTGAACATCTGTGATGATAGTGAAAGGTGTAAAATGACCTCCTGAATCCGGGAAACTTCTTTCAAGTAAGGTCTTTCCTTCTTTTTTCCCGATTTCTATATACTGGAGAATCTTCTTCCTGGCGTCATTACTAATAACCGCGCCTATAAAGTTTTTAGGATCTTCCGTAGGCCCTATCTCTATGCTTTCCGCGGCGGCTTTGAGCCGTTGGATAACATTGTCATAATTTTCTTCAAGTACAATTAAACGGGAACAGGCTGAGCATTTTTGTCCCTGGTAGCCAAAAGCAGACTGGAGAATGTAGCCAACAGCTTCATCCAGATCGGCATCAGCGTCTACAATAATGGCATTTTTCCCTCCCATCTCGACAATAACATTTTTGACGTGTGTTGATCCTTCAGGCATTTTGCCTGCCAGCCGGATGATTCGAAGCCCTACATCCTTGCTTCCGGTAAAAGCGATAAGTGCTACATCAGGATGTGTAACTAAAAGATCGCCAACCTGATCGCCCTGGCCTGGAACGAAATTGAGAACACCACGGGGAAGCTTTGCTTCTGAAAAGATATCAATGATCATTGAGCCGGTCACGCAACTCTGTGATGAAGGTTTATAGACAACACTGTTCCCCGTTACCATGGCTGCGGATACCATACCCAAAGAGATGGCAAGAGGGAAGTTCCACGGGGCGATTATTGATGCTACACCCCGGGGCTCATAGAATATATGGCTGTCTTCTCCCGGCACTTCGGCCGTACGCCTGGGATCGGCGAGGCGGATCATCTCTCTGCCATAGTATTCGAGAAAGTCGATAGCCTCACATACATCGCCATCGGCTTCACTCCAGTCTTTTCCCACTTCATAGACCTGAAGGGCAGCCAGATCATAGCGCATTTTACGGGCTATGGCGGCTGCCTTAAAAAGATATTCGGCTCGATCTACTGGATCTGTGTCTCTCCACACAGGAAAAGCCGCCCTGGCAGCTGCTATTGCACTTTGAGTCTCCGTTTTCCCCGCCATGGCTACAATTCCCACTATCTCTTCATGGTTATTGGGATTTTTAGAATAAATTTCTCGGCCTGTAGTTACTTTTTTTCCATCTATTAAAGCTGGTATCCTGTAAGGAAACCCTTTCTTCACCTTTTGCAGTGCTTTACTGAAAAGTTCCCTGTGTATGGAAAGATTCCAATCCCAGAGCGGCTCATTCCGAAAAGGCCCTTTGTTCTCATATTTTATGGACTCTTCAACTGTATCCGATAAAGAGGTTTCCTTTTCCTTAAAATCAAGAGGATTTGTCAATAGTTTTTCCCGGGAAATACCTTCCGCGAAACTCTGGCGGAGAAAGGATTCGTTGGAAGTGTTTTCAAGGAGCCGTCGTACCAGATATGCCATGCCGGGGATCATTCCCCCTACAGGTGTGTAAAGGCGG
The DNA here is from genome assembly GCA_042573485.1 of Thermodesulfobacteriota bacterium. Taxonomy (GTDB): domain Bacteria; phylum Desulfobacterota; class DSM-4660; order Desulfatiglandales; family HGW-15; genus JAAZBV01. Next base: position 29,200 of record JBHPCX010000002.1, read on the forward strand.
ACCGGAAACCCTGCTTTTTTCAATGCGTTTTGGACAGGCTCGGCCATTCCGTACAGGATTTGGAATTCCAGTTTTTCTCGTGGAACATTAAGTTCTTTAGCCGTCTCTAAGATATAAGCAATGGATCTAATGTTATGGGTGGCACATGCCATATGAACCAGGTGATGATTCTCCAGAATACGGCGGGCCAATTTTTCAAAGTTTGCGTCTGTTTCATGCTTATTTGTAAATACCGGGATGGGCCAATTTTTTTGCTCTGCCCAGACAACTTCCGAATCCCAGTATGCCCCTTTCACCAGGCGAATTGTAAACCTCTGGTTCCTTTTGCCGGCCCACTTTAAAAAATCATTCAGGTCCTGCTCGCTATCTTTCAAATAGGCCTGTATTACAATTCCTGTATGAGGGTATCCCGTGAATTCCTGTTCCTCCATGAGACTTTGGTAGACGGCAAGTGTGAGGTTTTTCAGAGCATAATGTTCCATATCAAGCGTTAAATGAGCCCCTTCATCCATTGCCCTGCGGAATATCTGTCGAAACCTTTCCCTGGCCTGGGACACTGAATAATCAAAAGACCTTGCATTCATCTGAGAATAGGTAGTGGAAGGCTTTATCGAGACATTAATTTTGGGATGAGTTCCCCAATCAAGTTCATTCCTTTCAGATTCGATAGATTTCCACTCTTCCTTTGCTTTTTTAAGTATCTCGAAGAGTTCCAGGTAGCGATTGAGATATTCCTCCGCCTCAATTTCAGATACCACAGCTTCTCCCAGCAGGTCGGCTGTAAAAGCGATTCCCTGAGAGCGAAGCTTTTCCCATTCGGGAAGGGCCTCCTTAGGAGTCGCTCCCGCGATGAATTGCTTTCCCATGATTTCAATGTTCTTGGCAATACCTTTGGCAACTATCTTTGTAACTATGGATTTGGGAGAAACAAAGTGGAGCCCCCATTTCAAAGCGGTGGGAAACTCCTGTTCGGGCCTGCCGAAATATTCCGTTAGGTGTTGAGCAATGGATTCAGGGCGTTTCAGACAGGGAAAAACATCAATAAACCTGAAGAGTTCAGTTTTAAATGCTTCATCCTTCATGCACCAATCCATGATTTTTCCCATCCAATATTCTTTTTTAAAAACAGCAGGTGATTCTCCTTCAATCAGTTGATAAAGCCAAAGACCTGTCTTTCGAATACGGGATTCAAGATCGTCACTCATGATCCACTCTCCTTTGGGCTATATAATATTAAATATGTCTGATTTTATCCTACATTTATTAGGACTAAGGTCAAGAAATTTGCTATAATAATTTCTTACTCGAACATGGCAGATAACTATAAGGTATGGACAGGGGGTAATTATGGTTGAAAAGGTTATCATAATGGGGGCTGCAGGCAGGGATTTCCATAACTTTAACGTCTATTTTAAGGATAATTCTCGTTATGAGGTGGTTGCCTTTACAGCAACTCAAATCCCAACTATAGAAGAAAGATCCTATCCATCTGAACTTGCTGGAAAGCTCTACCCGGAGGGGATCCCAATTCACACCGAAGACCAGTTAGCCACTCTTATCCGTGAGTACAGGGTGGACCTGGTGGCCTTTTCCTACAGTGACGTACCATACGCTGAGGTGATGCATAAGGCATCTATTGCAATGGCAGAAGGGGCGGATTTTATTTTTATAGGCGCTACATACACAATGCTCAAATCAAAGAAACCCGTTTTAGCGGTTTGCGCTGTAAGAACAGGCTGTGGAAAATCGCAAACTACCCGAAAGGTGTGCAGCATACTTCAAAAGCTTAATAAACAGGTGGTAGTCGTTCGCCACCCCATGCCCTACGGAGATTTGCGAACCCAGGTGGTTCAACGATTTTCATCCTATGAGGACTTTGAAAAACATCAGTGCACCATTGAGGAGCGGGAGGAATATGAACCTCTCGTTGATCAGGGGATTGTAGTGTACGCAGGGGTCGACTATAGAAAAATTCTAAAGGCGGCAGAAGAGGAAGCCGATTTTATCGTATGGGATGGCGGGAACAACGATACCCCGTTTTTTTGGCCGGATATACACATTGTTCTTTTTGACCCTCACAGAGCAGGTCATGAATTGTTGTACTATCCGGGTGAGACAAACATGTTAATGGCGGACATCGCGATTATAAACAAGGTGGATACAGCTTCTCTGCCCCAGACAGAACGGGTCCGAAAGAATATTGAACAATATGCGTCAAAGGCCAGGATTGTGCTGGCAGAATCCCCTGTTATTGTCAGTGATCCTGAACGGATTAAAGGGAAAAAGGTTTTAGTGGTGGAGGATGGTCCAACCCTTACCCATGGGGATATGCCCTATGGAGCCGGTGTTATTGCCGCAAAAACTTACGGTGCACGAGAGATTGTTGATCCACGTCCTTATGCTGTCGGATCCATCCGGGAGACCTATATCCGTTATCCACACACCGGCCCTGTACTTCCAGCCATGGGTTATAGCAGAGATCAGATCAATGACCTGGAAAGCACAATTAATAATGTGGATTGTGATCTGGTTCTTTTTGCAACACCTATTCAGCTTAAAAAAATCCTTTCTATTGATAAACCAGCTATTCGCGTGCGCTATGAGTATCAAGATCATAATCACCCTATACTGGAAGATGTTCTTTTGGAGCTGCTTGATAAACGGATATCATAGAGATATCATAAAGAATTTTTACCCCTTTTTGAGTTCGTGTCCACTGACAAAATGAAAAAGGCCTCATCGGCGAATATGCTTTTTGATGGTAACATTGTCGGTATTCTGATCAGGAGCAGGTTATGAAAACACAACAGGATAAGGAGATTTTATTAGTGGCACTCGGGGGTAATGCCCTTATTAGAAAGGGACAGGAGGGCACTATAGAGGAACAACTGGAGAACTTAAGAGGTCCCATAGGACAGATTGCCCGGCTCTCTAAATATTATAGAATTATTATCACCCACGGAAATGGGCCGCAAGTTGGTAACCTGCTGCTTCAGCAGGAGTCCTGTGAAGAAGTCCCCAGATTACCCCTGGAGATCCTGGTGGCGCAAACTCAGGGGCAGATCGGTTATATGATCGAGTCTACTCTGGATAGCGAGTTGATGGCATTGGGGATGGATGCCCAAAAACCCTTGATAAGCCTGATTAGTTATGTGGTTGTGGATGAAAAGGATTCAGCTTTCAAGAACCTTTCGAAACCCATCGGTCCTGTATACCAGGGAGAGAAAATAGATACCCTGCCTTTCCCCGTTCAAAAAACTGCTAAGGGATACAGGCGGGTAGTTGCCTCACCCAAACCTATAACCATTGTAGAAAAGAGGGAAATTAAAAAGCTTATTGAGATGGGCTTCATCGTCATCTGTTGCGGCGGAGGGGGCATCCCGGTAATCCGGGAGGGCCGGACCTTTTGCGGTGTGAATGCTGTCATCGATAAAGACCTGGCGAGTGCAAAGCTTGCTGAAGAAGTAGGTGTCGATATCTTCCTTATTGCGACCGATGTTGAAGGAGCCGCCCTGCATTTTGGCCAGCCGGATCAGAAATACCTCCGGAATGTCACGCTGAAAGAAACCCTGAGGTACCTGAAAGAGGAACACTTTCCTCCCTATTCCATGGGGCCCAAGATCGAGGCTGCCATGGAATTTATTCGAGGCGGCGGGAAGAGAGCACTAATCTGTTCCATTGAAAATATTGAGAAGGCCGTGGAAGGAAAAGCAGGGACTGAAATCAACTCCCTATCCCTTACCTCCTGAAAGGTTTTCACCATACTTTTTCCGGAGGCCCCTTTCCACGTTTACCACGAAATCCTGAACATTGGTAAGAACAGACCTGGCAGTAAGGGATCCGCGATCGGCCAGCTTGTTTACGGCAAATTCTGACATGTCCACGGTGTAAAAGTATACCGGACGAACCTGATATCCACTTAAAACCTTATAAGAAGGAACCATGTTTCCCGTTGCTATGGAGTGAAGCTGTGTTGCCAGTGCTATCACTGTTGTTGCACGCCGCAACAGGGCCCGCATCTGGTCCTGGGCCTGGTAGACATCGCTGATCACTTCGGGAAGCGGCCCGTCATCCCGTATAGACCCTGCCAGCACATAGGGAAGATCTTTCTGGATCACAGCTTTCATGATCCCATCAGGAATGAACCCTTCATCAATGGCTTTTCGGATGGATCCGGAGGCTCTAATTCTGCTGATAGCGTCTAAGTGGTTGTAATGGCCGAGGAGAACTCTTTGCTTAGAATAAATTTCCTGACCCAAAGCTGTTGTAAAGAGAGCAGCCTCCAAATCGTGAGTGGCAAGGGCATTTCCAGCCAGCAACGCGTGGACGTATCCATTTCCGATCAACTCCACGAAGGCATCCCGTGCATCCCTGTCAAACACAACCGCCGGCCCCAGTACCCAGACGACGAACCCTTCCTGCCTTTCAAAATCCAACAGGTCGTAAAGCTCGTCATAGTCGATGGAGAAGGATGTCTCCCTCGTGGTGTTTGTCCGGAAAGAGAATTTTTCGGAAGCATTCTGGTAAAAATTGAATGGCTGGGCATGAACAAAAATGCCCTGTTCTCCATTCTCCTGTCTGCCAAGGGCCACAAGATCCCCCTCCTTCAGATGCCGGAACTCAGTGACAGAGAGGGTACCGTCTTCTTTCCGCACCACAACACAGTCCATTCTTGATTCTTCGAGAAGAGACCACTCCCCTTTACTAATGTGAAAGTGTTCAGGATAGACTGATGTAGCATGATAGTTTTCCGGTGGCACACCTGACTGCCTTACCCTTTCGAATTTCACAATGGGCGCATCAAGGAGCGGGGGCTGTTTGAAATCAGGAGGACTATATGGGGGAAGGATAAATGACATCTTGCATCACCTCCTAAACTTTGTATATTGTGCTGTCTTTCTCTTGATCATATGTTCCTTAAGAAAGAGTCTGACCTGTCCCAATTAACAGATTCTGCACAATGGTACAATTATTGCGAATGTTAAATCATAATCCATATGACTAATTTTTTCAAGCTTCTCTAAATCCGTGGGAGATATATGACTGATTTAAAAAGATCCCCGCAGGCAAGCATCCGTAATGATGAACCGGCAGACCCTGGAAGAAATATGGAGTCTGAGATTGCCAAAACTTTAAAAAAACAGTATTATTTCATCTATAATACATAACATCGGATTATACGGATTATAAGTCTTTTCATTTACCTGTTGGACACCCTATTAAGTATATGTCATTTAAGCTTTTCTTTTAATATTTTACCCCCGTAAAAGGTCCAGAGGGTGGGGGTAAGTTTGATTCTCGAACCCCGTTATTTAAAGGTTAAGTCTCTTGTTTAATTTTCCCATTTGAACGGGGATTCAGAATCCTTCTTTCACATGTCTAAAGAGAGGTCCCTATGAAATATCCCAAGATAAAGACAGTGCTTCCCGGTCCAAAAGCTTCGAAATTAATCAGTATTGATGCGGAGCATGTCTCTCCGTCATATACCCGGGATTATCCACTCGTAGTTGACAAGGGCGAGGGCGTTTGGGTCCATGATGTGGATGGAAATATGTTCCTGGATTTCACGGCCGGTATTGCCGTGTGTGCTACAGGCCATTGCCATCCAAAAGTAGTTCAGGCCATAAAGCAGCAGGCTGACAAGCTTTTGCATATGTCAGGAACTGACTTCTATTACACCTCTCAAATTGCTCTGGCAGAAAAGCTGGCGTCTTTAGCCCCGGGAGATGAAGCCAAAAAAGTTTATTTTGGGAATTCAGGAGCAGAGGCCGTGGAAGCGGCCTTCAAATTAGCCCGTTATCATACTCGACGGGAACTGAACATCGCTTTTTTCGGAGCGTTTCATGGACGCACAATGGGGGCCCTCTCCCTTACAGCGAGCAAGACAATCCAGAAGAGGCATTATTATCCCTTTGTACCCGGTATTACACACATTCCATATGCCTACTGCTACCGATGCCCATATAATCTCTCTTACCCGCAATGTGGAATTGAATGTGTGCGCTGGGTGGAGGAAACGCTTTTCAGGACAACCATGCCTCCTGAAGAGGTGGCAGCCATCATTGTAGAACCTATTCAAGGTGAAGGGGGATATATTGTTCCGCCTCCTGAGTTTCACAGGGAGCTCTTCAAGATTGCACAAAAGTATGGAATTCTCTATGTGGTCGACGAGGTCCAGTCGGGGATGGGCCGTACAGGGAAAATGTTTGCCATGGAACATTTTGGAGTTGTTCCTGACATAATGTCCCTGGCTAAAGGGATCGCCTCGGGGATGCCGCTGGGGGCAGTGATCTCAAGGTCTGATATTATGGACTGGGAAGCCGGTTCTCACGCATCCACTTTCGGGGGAAATCCGATTTCCTGCCAGGCTGCCCTGACGACCATTCAGTTACTTGAAGAGGAACTCATGGCGAATGCCTCAGAGCAGGGAGAGCGGCTGCTGGCAGGTCTTAAGACAATGCAGAAATCCTACGAGTGCCTGGGTGATGTCCGTGGAAAGGGACTCATGGTGGCTGTTGAACTTGTTAAAGACCGTGAAAGCAAGGAACGGGCAACCCTATGGCGTAATGAAGTTCTCATGGGGGCATTCAAGAAAGGCCTGATACTTCTCGGATGCGGTGAGAACAGTATCCGTTTTTGTCCCGGTCTGACTGCAACCACAGAAGAAGTGGACCTTTGCCTGTCTATTTTTGAGGAAGTTCTCAAAGAAGTGGCGGGATGATGTAGAGCATAGTGAAGTTCGGAGTTGGAAGTGCGAAGTTCGGAGTTGGAAGTGCGAAGTTCGGAGTTGGAAGTGCGGAGTTCGGAGTTGGGGATGACATTAAATTAGTTTTTCCTGACTGTCTGTTTTCAATCATCAATCATCATACCGGGTGTGGGGAGGCACCCTTAACAGTCTGATTTTTTATCCGGTTGTTAAAAGCTAAAGGCAATGGAAGAAATTCTGAAAAAACTGGATTTATTGGGTGAGAATTCAGGGGCGGGCACAGGTTCCTGGCTTGAATGCAGGGGTGAGATCATCGAGTCATTTTCACCTGTTCATGGTAAGGCCATTGGAAGAATACGCTGTGCCGGTAAAGAAGAATATGAAGAAGTGGTAGCCAATTCGATCGAAGCCTTCCAGGAGTGGCGTATGGTGCCTGCCCCAAAAAGGGGGGAGATTGTCCGTCAACTGGGAAATGCCCTGCGTGAACACAAAGAAGCACTTGGAGCCTTGATAAGTCTGGAAGTGGGGAAGATCCGGGCTGAGGGAGAAGGAGAGATCCAGGAGATGATTGATATTGCTGACTTTGCGGTAGGGCAGTCCCGTATGCTTTATGGTTTGACTTTTCATAGCGAACGGACACGGCATCGGATGTACGAACAATGGCACCCTCTGGGACCCGTCTGTGTAATCACGGCTTTTAACTTTCCCATGGCCGTGTGGGCCTGGAACGCCATGATTGCCCTGGTTGCCGGGAATTCAGTTATCTGGAAGCCTTCTTCCAAGGCTCCTTTATGCGCTATTGCAATTATGAATATTGCATGGCAGGTAATGAAAGAAAATGGAATTCCGGAAGGGCTTATCAATTTAGTAATAGGAAATAGAGATGAAGTTGGAGAGTCTCTAATTAATGACCGACGCATTCCTCTTATCTCTGCAACAGGTAGTGTGCCCATGGGACGGCATGTTGGAGAGGTAGTAGCCTCACGCTTTGGGAAAACTATCCTGGAGCTTGGGGGGAATAACGGTATAATTGTTACTCCCACGGCGGATTTAGAACTGGCTGCGAGGGGTATCCTCTTTGGTGCAGTGGGAACTGCCGGACAGCGGTGTACTACCACACGACGGTTGATCGTACACAAGGATATCTACAAATCCTTTACCCAGGCACTGATAAATGCCTACAAGCAGGTTCCAATCGGCGACCCCCTGAAAGAAGGGATCCTTATGGGACCGCTGATCGACAAAAAGGCTGTAAAAGATATGCAGGAGGCCTTGAAGAAATTGAAGAAGCAGGGAGGGCGGGTACTCTATGGCGGAGAAACTCTATCAGGTGGGATTTTTGATACGGGAACCTATGTAACACCCTGCATATGTGAGGCTGAATTCAATTACCCAGTTGTCCGGGAAGAAACCTTTGCGCCCATTCTTTATCTGATTCAGTATGAGAACCTGGAAGAAGCCATACAATATCATAATGCGGTTCCTCAGGGACTTTCATCGGCTATTTTCACCAATGACCTCCGCCAGGCGGAAAATTTTCTAAGCCATGCAGGGAGTGACTGTGGTATTGCAAATGTGAACATAGGAACCTCGGGAGCTGAAATCGGCGGTGCCTTTGGAGGGGAGAAGGATACAGGCGGCGGCCGGGAGGCTGGATCGGATGCCTGGAAAGCCTATATGCGGCGCCAGACTTGTACTATAAACTGGTCCGGTGAACTTCCGCTGGCACAGGGAATCCGTTTTGAAACTGAATGACTGGGCAAAGGGGCCAAGGGTTCTAGGATTTAAAGGTTCAAGTGTCCAAAAGATACTTGACGTCATTCCCGTGCAGGCGGGAATCCATTTAAAATTTTTAACTGAGTATTTGAAGCTACACTTCATCTGAAATAACGTCTGTTTGATCCAGCCTGGAAATGGTGAATGATCTGGATTCCCCGATCAAGTCGGGGAATGACTGAGGGTTGATTTCCGCGGTTTTAAGGTATGTTATTCCGCGGCTCCGACCGAGGAATCCATAATATCAAACACCTACTGAATATCATGAGGTGTTGCAGAGATGAAAAATGAACCAAGACCGTTCAAATCCGTCATTCCCGTGCAGGCGGGAATCCATTTTTTATTTGTTTTTCCCAAAGAGCTGCAAAATCAAATCTGAATCCAATCCATAGTATAAAAGCATTATATTTCTTTGCGAAATCAGCAACTACGCCGTTTTTATGTTCTCATAGACGTTTAATCACAATTATTTAAAACATCATTATAAAGGGTTTATTTACATTTACTGCTAATATGTAAACAGGAGGTTGTTTTATTATTTTAAATGGATTCCCGCCTGCGCGGGAATGACGGTATTGAGGGGGACTGGCCTGTCCCTCTATAGCTGAAAGCGACGGCGGAAGCTAAAAGCCTAAACTTCCAAGCTTCCTGGCATCACAGCTTTCTAGCTTTCCAGTTTCTCAGCTATCTACTCCCTTCTCCATGCTCTATGCTCTTTGCTCTATCCTAACCCGTTCAACCACTTCAATAGCAGATTTGAGGATAGGTTCCTTATATTTAATTTTAAGGGCGGATTGCAGCATCTCAGGATTTATAACTCTATTGAGTTTCGACAGGACTGATAAGAAAGCAAGGGACCAATCAGGCTTCTTAACCTGCTGCCCTTTCAAATCGATCTGCAGTAGTTTAGCACCGGAAGGAGGGACTTCTACTCCACTGGCCTGGATGACCAGGGTATCCTGGTCAATCTGATCAAACAGATGCTTTCTGCGGGTGACTCCTTCCTGGTTTATGGCCGCGATAATAGATGGTTTGCCTATGCCTGTAAAGTCAATCTCATCCCGGGATAAAATCAATTCACTGATGGAAGGCCCTCTCAGAACGGTAATATCGAACTCATTTTTTTGTGAGACCTTTAGTCCGGCAGTAAGTCCTGCGAGGCATAGTATTTCACCGGCTGTTTGTACTCTCTGGCCGGCACCTCCAAGAATGATCACTTCCTCTCTCCCAAATTCAGGTGAATTGAGCCTTGCGTCAATTTTGACAGGGTGTGTAACAGGTTTTAAATTTTCAGCCAGTTCCCTGTAATACCTGCCATACTCCTTCCTGGCGTTTGCCGGTACCATGCCCTCAGCAGGGGGCAATTTGGCAAGGCTTTCCTCAATGATTTGAGGGGTTATTCTGTTATGTTTTGTATATCGTCCTGTACAGATACCCCAGATATCCAGTATTGAAAAACCGTCATTTTGGATAGCTTTTTCTATGTCCACCGCCAGATCCTTTTTAAAACTTGAACATCGGCTGATATATGATGCTCCCGCGGCAAAAGCAAGCTGACTCACATCCATAGGACGCTCCAGCCGGTTAAGAAATCCCGATCCCACTTTGGCGCTATCGGGGGTGGTTGCTGAAAACTGACCTCCGGTCATTCCAAAGTTGAAATTGTTCAGAATAAGCAGTGTCAAATCCAGGTTTCTGCGGCACGCGCTGATGAGGTGCGCGCCCCCTATGCCCAGGCCGCCATCTCCCATGATAACCACAATGTTCAACTCGGGTCTGGCCAGTTTCAAGCCTGTCGCATAAGTCAGTGCACGGCCATGAAGACCGTGGAAGGTGTGAGTGTGAAAATAAGTGTCAAAAAGACCTGAACACCCGATGTCACTGACAAGGGCTATCCGGTTGCCTTTTAGATCCATATGTTGAAAGCACCTGTCAAGGGCACGGATAACACGGTCATGGGAGCAACCCGGACAAAAGGCAGGAGGCCTGTCGGTGTTCAGCAAACTAGGCACTGTTTATAACCTCCTTGACCTGATCCGGAGTGATGAGCCTGCCGTCCATCTGGCCAAAGAATTGTACCTTTTTGTCAGGAAGGATACGTTTGATTTCCCTGATGTACTGGCCCAGGTTCATTTCAATAACAATAACCCGTTTTGCTTTCCCGGCCTTTTCTTTGATCAGATTCTCCGGAACGGGCCAGAGGCTTTTAAGGATAAGGAGGGAGACCGGCTTTCCCATGTTTTTTTGCTCTTTATAAACTTCTATCGCTGACCTGGAAGTGACTCCATAGGTGAGGAGCAATGTATCGGTGTCATCCTCATAATATTCTTCATATATACAAAACCTGTCCACGTTTGAAAGGAGTTTATTCTTAAGCCTTTGACGGGTTTCAGAAATTTCATGGTGATCAGTGGTAATATAACCGTTCCGCCCATGGGTGGAAGAGGTCTGACGGACAAGGGCCTTACCTCCAATCGGTAAAAAGTCCGGAGCCATACGATCAGGGGAGGGGATGTCAAAGGGGAGAAAGGGCTTACCTGATGGAGATGCTTTACGCTCCAGGATTTCCGGTTTCTTAATTGCATCGATGTCAACACTTTCTCTGGTCGTCGCGATTTCTTTGTTTGATGCAATGAATACCGGGCATCTATACTCTTCCGCAAGGTTAAAAGCGTGCATTGTCAGTAGAAAGCAATCTCTGACATCAACCGGTGCAAGTACGATGACCGGTAAGCCCCCGCTGCTGCCCCAGTACATAAACTGTATATCACCATCTGCTCCTCGGGTAGCTGAGCCGGTAGAGGGTCCCAACCTCTGAACATCAACAATTACAATGGGGATCTCGCTTCCAATAGCAAAGGAAATATTTTCACTGTAGAGGCTCAGGCCGGGCCCTGATGTGGCTGTCATAACCTTTAAACCGGCCATTGAAGCGCCCAGGCAATATCCAATTGAGGCAATTTCATCCTCACCCTGCAGGCATATACCTCCTTCAGGAGGTAAAAGATTGAGCATAGTATTGAATATCGAGGTTGCAGGCGTGATAGGGTACCCGGCATAAAACCGGCAATCTGAAGTAACAGCTCCCCAGGCAATTGCCTCATTGCCATCTAAGAAAGACAAGGCCATTTACACACCTCCATACCAGAAGTACAATATGCTGCCCAAATCTGTTGAGATCTTTATACATAACTTCCTGTGTAAATGTAAGGAAAAAGACAAAAGTTATCTGACTGATTAATTTATATGAAAATTGCATTAGAATATTCAAAGCATCCAATCATCTGTTTTATATCTTATTCATTACCTTCCATGGCAAATCGTCCTGACTTTGAATTGCGGATACTTGTTTAAAAGTTTGATTTCATTTCTTTATTTGATATAATTTTCTCATTAAAGACTTTGAATAACCTGTAAATATAATAGGGACAAAAAGTAAACAGGCCGGGTTATATCAATATAACTCTTCATGACAAACAGTAGGTATTAAGCTGAATTCCGCCATAGTTTGTAACGGAAGATGAGTTGATCAATGAGGATTCAAGGATTCGAGAAGTCGCTGAATCTTTATATTATTGTTTAAAGAATATCAGCTTATATTTTTTTAAAAAAGGGCTGTTTTCTTTTATTCCAAATTAAATAGATTTAGCTGAGTGTTGATGGTTGACAGCTGAAAGCTCCACAAATAAATGGTCTATTTTCTCTATAATATTAATGAAGAAATTGAGAGGTCAAAGGACCTTTATTCCCGCTATGGCAGTGAGATTCTGGAGGATAAAAGATGTGCAGGGCTTCTAAAAAAATACAGGGCATCAATAGAAGAATCCCGGGATTTGATGAAAGACCTTGGGGTTATTGAAATCTGTTCCTCCTGTGCGGATGAAAGACTCGGGGGATGCTGCTATTACGGCGTTGAAACATGGTATTCAAAAACTGTTCTGCTGATGAACCTGTTGATGGGTATCGAAATACAGGGAACAAGGAAATTTGAAAAGAATTGTCTATTTGTAGATGAAAAAGGGTGCCGGCTCAAGGCGCGTTTTAATCCGTGCATCCACCATCTGTGTCAGAAAATCAGGAATACACTCAGCCATCATGATTTTTTAAGACTAAGGGCAGTGACAAACCATGAAATTAAACTGGGAGTACGGGCTGAATCAGCAGTAAGGGACTTTATAAAGCCTATTAGGCTGTAGGCTGAAGACTGTCAGGTTCAGCCTTGCTTGCAGCCCGCTGTACTTCTTGTTCCTGGACAAGAGTTATCCAGGCTATAAGTATGATCTTCAGTTCGTGGCACTCTCGCTCATACCGCAAAGAGCCTTCAAAACATTTAACCGCTTATCGGACTGTTGCTGTAGGACACTTACTTCATCATCTCCCAGGTGGTTGAACTTTCCTATGAGTTTCAGCATTTCGGATATTGGTTTTTGTTTTTTGACGTTTTGTGTAATTCTATACTCTCCATCTTCTACTTCATATAAAGGAAAATAATTTGTCCGGACTGCCTCACGGCATACCTGAATACAGGCGTCAGGCTGTACTTTCCAACCAACTGTACAGGGGCAGAATACATGCAGGTATACAAACCCTTCCTTCACTTTTTCCTTTGCCTTGGTAAGCTTCTTAGCGTAATCCTCCAGGTGGCTCATTGTGGCGGTGGCCACATAGGGTATATTATGCATTGACATAATCATGGGCATGTTCTTTGAAGCTGTTGTCTTGCCTATGCTTTCTGAGCCAACCGGAGTGGTGCTGGTGGCCGCACCATAGGGTGTAGCGCTGCTTCTTTGAACACCCGTGTTCATATAACCTTCATTGTCATAACAGAGATATATGACATTTTCGTTACGTTCAGCAGCCCCGCTGATGGTTTGAAATCCTATATCCTGAGCACAGCCGTCCCCTGTGTGGCAGAGGATTGTGGCATCGATTCCCGCCTTTTTATAATAACGGGCCAATCCGGTTGCACTTGAAGCCACTCCTGTCATCACATTGGCATAGTAGGAGTGCTTATGCCAGGCCTTATCGTTCTGGCCATGGAGGGTAGGTGCGCTGCAGCCGGGGGTTCCCAGCAAAATAGTTTCTTTCCCCATAATTTTAGAAACCAGACGAAGATTCAATTCCATTAAACAACCGGGGCAGCATGCGTTCCCGGGAGAAAACTGGTCTTCGTCACAGTAGTACTCAGTTACTTTAGGCTTTTTCTGTATATTTTCGGCCATGATAAATCCTTTCCTGCTTATGGTAACCAGGTGACTTCCTGGTAGGGTTTGTCCTGTGATGCTTTATATATTTCATCCACCATACTTGCAATATGCTCTTTAGTAATATCCATATTGGCCAGACCATCTATGAAGCTCAGCATGGGTATGATACCTATGTGCCGTGCGAGGGCGGTCACTTCCATATAGATAGGACCGCAATTCCATCCGAAACAAATGCTGCGGTCCAGAACACCGATTGCCTTTTTACCCTTCAAGGCGTGGCTCAGTTTTTCTACCGGAAAAGGTCGAAAAAGACGCATTTTAACCAGGCCAACCTTGATACCTTCTTCACGTTTGGCATCGATTACCGTTCTGGCTGTTCCAACGGCACTTCCCGATGTTACCAGAACAATATCAGCGTCATCGCAGCGATATTCTTCGATCTGACCGCCATAGCTGCGTCCGAAATCCTTCTGAAAAAGATCGTCGACCTCTTCCCATTTATCTTTGACACGTTCCATGGCCGCCATATGCTTCTTGCGGTATTCGACAAATCCTTCCCCGATACCATGGCTGCCGCAGCCGATTCCCTTGCCGGGAAGCAGTTTCATTCTTTCCGGTTGGTCCTTCAGGGGTGCCAGATAGTTATCGACATCTTCCTCCTCAGGTATATCCACGGTCTCGGCCAGAAACGAGAGATAGTAACCATCGTAATTTACCATGACAGGCAATTGAATGTCATAGTCTTCAGCCAGCCGGTAAGCCATGATGACCGTATCCAGGATTTCCTGGCAGTTTTCAACGATAATCTGTACCCAGCCAGAGTCCCGGGTGGAAATCATATCCTGTTGTCCGGAATAGACCGCGTGAATTCCCGGCGGCTCACGATTAACATTCACCATGACAAGGGGGGCACGATAACCGGCGGTTTGAAGCAGTGTATCATACATGTATACCAGACCATATGATGAAGTAGCGGTAAAACCCCGCCCGCCAGCCATTACGGCGGCACAAGCCACGTTCTGGGCCGAGTTTTCACCCTCCACCGCGACATACTCGCAGTCAAGCATGCCGTTGGCGTGAAATTTGGCAAGCTGTTCAACCAACTCACTCTGGGGAGTTATCGGATAGGCCGCAACCACATCGGGCTTGCATCGCAGGACCCCATACGCCGCCGCGGTATTTCCGGTAATTACTTTCATATTTTTAGATTTTGCAGTCATCAGCATATTCTCCTTCCGGCGTCATGGTTATCGCTTTCTTCGGGCATTCTTTGGCGCAGATACCGCAACCCTTACAGTACTCCAGGTCAATGTCGTAGCCGTCAGCGTAATCGATACATTGCGGCGGGCAGAATACCATGCATATACCGCAGATATTGCAGACCTCCTTGTTGATTACCGGCCGCTGGGTTCTCCAGTCACCGGTTTTTAAACAGAGGAGAGGTTTGTTGCCGTCAGACCAGGCAGACTCTGTATCATAAATATATTTTTCTTCCTTTTTTAATCCCATGAATACACCTCCACTTCATTAAACCCTCTTTGGGCATTGCGGATATTTCTCTCAAGCATATCTCCGTCCAGGTAATCTGCAAGTCCCTTGAGAACCGAATCCAGGCCGACCCATCCGGTTGTAGCAGCCAGCGCACCTATAAGACATGTGTTAGGAATGTCTCTGCCTATTTCACACAGGGCTACCTGGGTAGCATTTATGACACCTGCCTTGCTCAGATTTTCTGCCGGCTTTTTCTCAAGTGCCTGTGCGCTATTATGAATAATTACGCTGTCAGGCTTCAAACCCTCATACAATACTGGAAGACCCATGAGAGTGGAGTCGATCACCATTATGCAGTCTGGAGTGTAAACCTGGGTCTTTTCCCGGATTGGTTCTGTGTCAAAACGAGTGAATGCAATGACCGGCATACCTCTTCGTTCGAATCCATACATGGGGAAACTTGCAACATGCTGCCCCTCATAGGCGCAGGCGGATGCAAGCATTTTTGCTGCCAGAACGGCACCCTGTCCACCCCTTCCATGAAATCTTATTTCTTTTACAGACATTATGAAATATCTCCTTTCTATTACCTGAATCTTGCACCAGGTATCACGTTACGGCTTCATCTAGTATCTTTTTTTCAATATCTTTACGCAAGGCTGTTTTGTCCAATTTCCCGACTTTTGTCATCGGCATGCTTTCTGTAAAAACTATCCGTTCAGGAAGCTGAAGCACGGACGCGTTTTTGGATTTCAAAAATTCAATGATATCTTCAAATGTCAGAGCGGCGCCTCCTTCCGTCTCGATATAGGCGCAGATCCGTTCTCCCAGGAGCTTGTCAGGCATGGGGATAACTGCTACTACGGAAACACTGGGGTGAAGAATGATCAGCTTTTCAATATCTGTCGCGCTGATACTTTCGCCTCCACGGTTAATCATCTCTTTGATTCTTCCGCAAAGGGTGATGTAGCCCTCTTCGTCTATTGTCGCCAGATCACCTGTTTTAAAAAAACCATCTTCATTAAAGATCCTGGAATTCTCTTCAGGGTTTTTATAGTATCCTGAAAATACACTTGGACCCTTTACCAGTAATTCACCGGATTTTTCCGGCGGTAATTCATTTCCACTGGCATCGACGACTTTGTAAATGTCGTGGGGGAATGTCTGTCTTCCCACCGTACAGCAGATAGTCTCATAATCATCCGCTCGGCGGGTAATGGTTGTCATGCCCTCTGTTCCACCGTAACCATTGTAATAACATATTCCGAAACGATCCATTATCCCTTTGACCATCTCACGGTGGCTGGCACCTCCGCCGGAGTGCATTTTTTTGAGGCAACTGAGATCAAAATTGTCAACATCTTCAAACTGCAGCATTTTCTGCGCCAGGCTTGGTACCCAGATGACTGAGGTAACATTTTCCCTCTCAATAGTCCTGCATATATCCGCGGTATCCGTTGAACTCTGAAAGACCAGTTTTCCCTGGGTAATTACACTTCCCAGCATACCCTTGGAAAAAGAGAGATCGTGCCCCACGGGGCCGGCAATCATATTGATATCTTCGCAGTTCTGGTCCCAGGACATGGAACAGAATTCAACCGCACATGCCAGACTGTTATGGGTGCGGGGTACAATTTTAGGAGCCCCGGTTGTTCCGCCTGTAGGCCCCATGTGGCCAACCTGCCGGGGATCCGGTCTCCTTTCTGCAAGCATAGACCGGTCATCCTGTGTGAGCTGGTTTTCTTTAATCAACTCTTCAAGGCTCTTGAAATGGGTTCCGTCAACTTTTCCACGGACTGTGATAACCTGTTTTATTTGAGGATTATCTTTCAAGACGTCATTGACCATGGGTATGAAATCAAACTTGCTCGTTTTTTGAGGCACAATCCAGGCTGTAGCTCCGGTAAGCTTCAGCAACCGATCGATTTCAAATTTGCGGTATCTTTCAATCAGGAGGACGGGAATAGCTCCGATCTTCTGACATGCAAAATAAGCGAATATGAATTCATTCCAGTTAGGAAGCTGCACCAGGACCCGATCAAGGGGATTAATGCCCATCTTTACCATACCGATTGCTAACCGGTCCGCTTTTTCACGCGCCTGTCCATAGGTGTAGCGTCCAATCCGGTCCACGAAAGCTTCCTTATTAGGATGTATGTCCGCCGCCCTGTCCAGGTAGTCGCCCAGTGTCAAACCGCGCCACCAGCCCCGGGTGATGTATTCCTGTTCATCTTCTAATTTATAGGGTATTGCGCCTTCTAAAAGTTTAAACATCTATAACCTCATTAAGCATTATTGATACTGAATACCGAATATTCCGCCATATATTCATGGAAAAGTTATATAAATCTTTTTATATCGCACAACCGGCCTCAGCCCCATCTCTCATGGCTTCAACAATCAAACCGGGCTCTTTGCAACTTCCTACAACATGGATTTCCTTCACCAGGTCCTTAAACTGGTCAATGACATCATTGTTGGGTGCCCATTCCTGGGTGCTGATGATGTTTTTACCTCTCATAATATACTTGCGTTTGTCCTTTAAACTGATCTCGAGTCCTTCGTCGGTGATCTTACGGTACTCAACATCCGACCAGATGGGCACATGGTTCTGTTTGAGCCATGGCCATAGACTGACCATATCATCAATGGTCATTCTGTCCCCCAGTTCTTCCTCGGGGCCATTGTGTACCATGACCACACTGCGATTGCGCTTTGTCAGAAATTCAACAAGTTCACAGCCATGCAGGGTGCCGCCCATAACAACCACGCTTTTTCCCACGGGCATGAAGATTTTGGATAATTTTTCCATTTGTGCGGAAGAAAAGAATTTTAAAAAGAATTTTAACATACCGTGCAGCTTCTCGGTTTTAATCACTTTCGGGCTGTCCGCACCCGGTATATCAAGGCCGGTATGAGCAGCACCAGCGGCAATAACCAGTACATCAGGGAGCTCATGTTGTACAACTTCCCTTGTTACCTCGGATTTCAAATGGACCTTGACCCCTTCTTTTTTCAACTGGGTGGCCAGATACCGGACAAACATGGTCATGTCCTCGGTCTCAAGATCCTTCACAATCGCTGCCAGGGGGATCAATCCACCCAGGTAACTGTTTTTTTCATAAAGAACAACTTCATGTCCCCGCTGTGCCGCAATACGGGCTGCTTCCATCCCTGATGGACCGCCCCCTATTACTAGGACTTTCTTTTTCCTGGTGACTGGTTTGGGTTGAAATTCGGGGAGGTGTTCCTTACCCAGGTATGGGTTTGTCCTGCATGCCAGTACCTGGTTCCGATTGCGGCAATCAAAACAGTAAAGGCATCCGTTACACCAGCGGATATCATCCATCCGGCCTTCTTTGGCCTTATTCGGCAGGTCCGGATCAGCCAGAAGACGCCTTGTCATGCCTACAAAATCAAGGCTGCCCTTTTGAAGATATTCTTCGCCCAGTACAGGGTCCAGCCGGCAGGCAGTCCATACGGGGATTTTAACTCCCTTGGCTTTTACTGCTTCGCACAGTGGTACTGATGCTCCCCTGCCGTTGCGGCTCCAGTCATAATCTTTTGGCAGATCATCCGGTGGGGCAGGGTAGAGTAGACGGTCCGGCTGTATCAATCCTCCCCGGTGACCATAGCGTTCGCCCCTCAAATTAATACCGTCCGCCACTTCAGCTACACATTTTACCAGTTCAGTGCCCTCTTCAAGGGTAGTAGCTTTTGGATGGTTGTACTCCACCGCGTTCATAAGAACATGAATTGCAAACTCGGGTCCGGTTCGCCTTCTTGCTTCTTCTACGCATCGACGCAGAAACCGGGTCCGGTTCTCATAACTCTGGGGACCGTATTCGTCAGTTCTTTTATTCCAGATTCGGGAGAGAAAGGTATTGCCCTGGTGGGCAGTGCCATGGTTTATCTCACAGGCATCGAATCCCGCTCTGTAGGCTCTTTCTGCCGCACCTGCCCACAAATCGATTTGCTCTTCTAATTCGTCCCTTGTCATTTCACGGCAGGGCAGAAAGTCGGGGCCGGGCAGCTCTTCTTCTGTCATGGCTGAAGCGCATTTGATATCCCGGATTTTCATATCCTTCGGAAGCAATCCTGTTGGGTTCCAGGGACCCGCATGCTGAAATTGTATAGACACTTTGCAATCGTGTTTATGTACTGCATCTGTCAGCTTTTGAAAACCGGGGATCAGCCGGTCATCGTCCATGTGAAGCTGCACTCCTTCATAATTGCCCTCAGCATCATAATGGACATGCTGTATACCCAGCGGATATTCTGTTCCGCAGGATTCAACTACCAGGAATCCAACTCCACCTTTAGCCAGACGCTCATAATAGGTGATCATACGTTCGCCGACAGTCTGATCCGGATCTACAAAGGATGTACCGTTGGCGGTTTTTATTATTCTGTTCTTTACTTCTATCGGCCCGATCTTTCCAGGCCCAAACAATTTGCGGAACTGACTGCTCATTTTTATCTCCTGCTTTCAGAGAACTTGCATATTAATTCGATAAGGATACAAGTTGGAACTATATATTTTTATCCACAATCTTTGCTGCTGCTTTCAGTGTGGTAACGGTCTTTTTAAGTCCTTCCTGTTCATCGGGAGCGAGCTCATACTCCAGAATATCAGATATTCCATCTTTTCCAAGTTTTACAGGAACAGACATGCTGATTCCACTCACACCGTATTCTCCATCCAGCATGACCGAGCAGGGAATAACCTCGCCGGAGTTCTCAACTACAGCCCTGACGATTTTTTCAAGACCTATGGCACAGGTCCACCCGGCCGTTCTCCCCGATTTGAGTTCCTCGTATGTTTTCAGTATATTCGGAATTTCGGAGCGAACACTGGCTTTGATTTCTTCACTCACAGATACTTCTTCACCATCGATACTCGCGGTACTGAAGAGATATACCTGGGTAGAGCCATGCTCTCCTATTACCGTACCATCCACCTGGCTGACTTTAACCTTGTAGGCCTTGGCAAGCATTTCCCGGAAACGAAATGAGTCATTGATGGAATAGCCGATCAGTTTTTTAGGATCAAATCCACCACTCAGATAGGTAGCATAGTTCAAAGGATCTACCGGGTTGGTAGCAGTAATTATAAAGGCGTCGGGACAGTATTGCTTTATGTGACCTGAGATATGCTTTATCAGCTCTATATTATTAGGCAGCATCTCCATCCGGTCGGCGATCAGTCCCTGAGGAGCGCCGGCAGCATTAATGACAATATCTGAACCGGCCATATCGCTGTAATCTCCTGCCCGGATGATTATATCTCTTGATGAAACCGCAGTACTGATATCCATGGCGTGCTGCTGAAGGACATTTTGCCTCTTCCCGCCAATCATTAAAAATTCATCAGCCAGCTTGCTGGCCGCAAGATAAAAGACAGCCGGAGCTCCTACGCTGCCTCCCGCTCCTATTACCGCAATTTTCATATTCCCTCCCGATTATTGAGTGATAATTTTGTACTGTAAAGTAAATTTTATTGTCTTCATTCCTGTTTTACGAGGAGAACTAGGCATCCGAATATATATCATGGACATGTATCATGTCAATAAGAAGGGATGGTTTTTCTTGCTGGAGTGAATAGCAATTGTCAGCTTTTATTCACGGATTAAATTATTAATATATTCAACAACTTCCGGGGATGTCCAGTCAAGCGCTCCTTCAATTTTTCCATCAACAATTCCATCTTTACGGATAATAAAACTTTCAGGAACACCTGTAGTCCTGTACAGTTCCATGATGCTTCCTTCAGGGTCAACAAGGACAGGGAAACTGAGCTTATTTCTTTCCATAAAAGGAACTATAACACTCTCTCCACCCTCATCAATGCTGACAGTTAATAACTTGAAATCATCATCTTTAAACCTTTTATTAAGTTTTTCCAGTGACGGGGCTTCAGCCACACAGGGGGGACACCAGGTGGCCCATATATTTAAAAGCACGACTTTACCCCTGTAATCATCAAGGCTGACTGATTCACCATCAAGCCCCGGGAGGGTGAAGTTTGGAGCGGGAATGCTTTCTTCAGTAATTGGCTCATCTTCATAAACAAGCTGGTTTTCCCAGCGCATTAATATAAAGATAACTACTATTATTATGGCAAGAGGAATAAACAGGATTAATCCCGTGTTCATTTTTTTCCCTGATTGAGATTCTTTTTCTTCCATTCTTTTAACCTGGTGTTATATTATTTCAGGTAATAGACTGCCGCTTGAAATGCTGAAAGGGTAATATATAGATAAACAGCTTTGAAATCAACCGTGAAGAGGGGGCTGATAATAGAAATCATGAGGCAGTCATACAAATAAAAACATTGGAAAGCTAGGAGGATGGGATGCTGGGCACGGGATGCTTGATGCTGGCAGACTAGCCAGCAGTGTGTCATTCCCGCGGAGGCGGGAATCCATTTGGATTACTGTAAAAAATTGGATCCCCGCTTCCGCGGGGATGACGTGTTCGATAGTTTTTCGAATGAGCTAGATATTATCTTTATAATTAATTGATAAAAATCAGAGATGTTAAGCATAAACTTGTCAATTATTTTAGGACGAAACATCTTTTCACATTGCAGGCTTAAGGAAATACAGGGAAGCAAAATCGCAGGTAAAGCTATCTAATGAAAGATTTTAAAAACAATCAGGAAAAGGAGAGCAGGAGCGAAGCAATGGGTAAGGATCCTGTTTGGCGCCTGCTCTTTCATTTTTCCGGCCCGGCTCTTATTTCAATGACAGTGGCTTCGACCTATAACCTGGTTGATGCAATATTTGTCGGACGCCTGGGTGCAGGTGCACTGGCAGCCATGACGGTGACATATCCCTTACTGCTATCATTTATAGCAGTTGCCTCGGGCACGGCTGTTGGAGTTACTTCACTCATTTCAAGGCGCCTTGGTGCAGGGGAAAAGAAAAGCGCTGATATGGCTGCCTGCGTTTCCATAACCCTCTGCTTTATTTTGAGCGCTGTTATCGCATTTGTATGCCTGCCTAATATTGAGAGTATACTGGTTATTCTGGGCGCAGGGGATGTCGTTCTTCCTCTGGCAACAAAATATACGTCTATCCTGATTAAATTTGTTATTTTTTCTTTTCTGTTCATGATCCTCGGCAGCATCATCAGGGCTGATGGTAACCCTGTTTTTACCAGCTCAGTCAGTGTATTTTCCTCCATAATGAATATCATCCTTGATCCTGTTTTTATCTTCGGCTTCGGACCGATACCAGCCATGGGTATTTCAGGTGCAGCAACAGCTACTGTAATCGCTCAGGCTATTAGTACAATTATTTATCTCATCTATATTTTGCTTAACAAAACCGGTTATGAATTCCGTCCGGCCTATTTTCTGCCATATCCAAAAGTTATAGCCGATATATATCGAATCGGTGTGGCTTCAATTGTCAGGTCGGGAGTCCAGTTTCTCGTAATGGGAATTATAAACAGAAAGGCAGCCTTTTTCGGTGTTATTCCACTGGCTGTTATCGGCATTCTTATACGTATGGGCCGGTTTGTCCAGATGCCTTCTATCGGACTGGGACAGGGGCTACTGCCGCTTATAGGGTATAATTACGGGGCGCGTAAAAAGGAGAGAGTAGCTGAGCTGGTATTAAAGGCGGCCATATCCGGGATCACCTGGTCAGTATTATGCTGGACGATAATCATGCTGTTCCCCGGCCTTCTTATGAATTTGTTCAATTCTGATCCGGCCTTTCTAAATGAAGGTATTCCCGCGGCCCGAATATATTTTATATGTATCTTTATACTCGGCGTTCAGATGATCCCGGGATTCTTTTTCCAGGGTATCGGAAAAGGACTACCGGCAACGGTCCTGTCATCTGCCAGGCATATTTTTTTCCTTTTACCCATGGTCCTCCTGTTGCCACGCTTATATGGTTTGAAAGGTTTATGGATATCTTTTCCAATTGCCGATATTCTGACATTTCTTCTTGGTATCTTCTGGATCAGTATGGAATTCAGGAGGCAGGGGATACTCTTTAGATAGGTTCAGGATAATGCTGCAATAGCTATATGAAATCATTTTAAACAGCATTCAGGCTGCTTTTACATCAGGTGTTAATGCAAAATCTGCTGGAATTATAATGTGTTAAAATATTGATGTGACCAAATGTGACAGATTTTTTATGAAATTTGTGTTTTATAGCCTCATTTAAATGTATCAAAAAGTGTGGACTTCTTATCGTTATACGCACTTTTAAGACATGTTAAGGTTACTAATACCAAAGGTTAGTCTAACCTTTTCAAATACTGAGTTCAAGGTCATATATGTTGAAGATATCCAAAGTTTTAAACCGTATTGGAAACTGGGGATACATAGAGCAGATACATGCAATTCCAAGATATGACTTATTTGGGAAGTCTGAACTTTAGGAAAAGTGAAGATCAGTGCCACAAGTCATAAGTATAGAGTCAATCAAAGATCTCATTTACTTATATTATTCTTCTTTTCCAACATTACAATTGGATATTTTTCATTGCTTGATACAATTTGGGCACAGTAAGGGAATATTTAATTTTTCAAGATAAAAACCGGAATTTTAGCTTCTTTTTTTAACCTTTTTAGAATTATCAGTTCCTCAAATACGATTTGAATAAGATATCCTTTTTTTCAATCAACAAAATTTCAATCTTTTCAATATGAACTTATTTATATGGATTTTATTGTTTTTTTTCAGAAAGCTTTAAAAAATTTCAGTTAATCATTTCTGATACTTTAATCTCTGTTAATCCATATTTACTAACAATGAGAGCGCAGGTTTAAAAAACGGAATATAAAGTTCTTGTTTTCCGAACATCCTTAATATCTTATGTTGTCATTTCAATATGTTATGATCATGGCACGCTGATTGCTCTGTATAGAATGTGTTTATGAAGTTATCCGGAATAGTTATTTAAAACGCCGGACATTTTAAATAATAAAAAAAATGATACAGGAGAAATAAATATGAAAACAAAGGGCAAATATATCCTAAGTTACCTTAGTATTATTTTAATAACAGTTATTGCTGTCGGAACAGCCTGTTCGGCTGACAAAAACAAGACTATCGAGGGAATAGTAAATGACACTTACGAGATAGTTACAGACGACGATGAAGTATACTATATTACTGACAATGAGAAGGGCGAACAGATAATGGATCATGTCGGTCAAAGAGTACAAGCAACCGGTATTATTAAGTATGATGAAGACATGGATAGCAACACAATAACTATTGAAAAATTCAGTGTAATTGAAGATAAGGGTGCTATCGAAGATGAAGGTGATTTTGATGTAATAGATGATGAGGAAGATTTTGATATAATCGATGATGAAGATAATATTAACATAGTTGAAGAAGAGGATGATGAGGAATAATAGTTCCCAGATTATTCAAAGACCTCCTGTAGACAGGGAAGATGTTGAATATCTTCCCTTTTCTATTATCAAGAAAAATAGATAGGAAAATAAAAATGGAAAGTAACAGAGATAATACCATGACCATTACAGGTATAATCTATCCCTCAAAGCGGGATAATAAGGGAAAAATAATAGAAGTGCTAATAGACTCACTTGATGATGACCAGGAGACATATTTAGTTTTCCCGGGCAAAAGAAGCGTAGGACTGTTTGAGTCGCTTAATAAAAAAGTAGAAGTTTGTGGGAATCTCAGGGAAGATGAAAAAGGCAATTTAATATTAAATGTGAAAACATTTAAAAACCTGGAAGACACCTAGGGAGTAATAATGGTTAGCACCGGCGATGAAAAGATAACAAACAACAGCACTCTCTCTCTGCTTGATAATGCAAGCCCCAATGCTCCTATCATAGCTCCTGAACTGAAAACACAGGAACAGATTGCAGCAGATGTTAATATGCCTCTTGATGCAAGATTAGAGGCTTATGAGGATATAATGGAATCTGAAGTTGGTGATACCACACTAACCAGATCCAGAAATATAGAAAGGGAAATAGGTTTAAGACAGATATACTTGAAATTTGAAGGCAGTAATCCGACAGGAGCACAGAAAGACAGGATAGCCTTTTCCCAGGCAATGGATGCCCTCAGAAGAGGATTTGATTCCATAACAGTAGCCACATGCGGAAATTATGGTGCCGCAATGGCCCTTGCCTCATCAATGGCAGGACTCAGATGCATAACCTATATCCCTGAAAACTATCATACTAATAGAACACGCGAAATGGAGAATTTCGGAGTTGAAATTGTAAGAGTTCCCGGAGACTATGAAGCGGCAGTAACGGCATCAAAAGAAAGAGCGGAAAAGGATGAAATATACGATGCCAATCCCGGAGGGGCTAATACTGATATCCAGTTAAGGGCATACGGAGAAATCGCCTATGAAATTTACGATGAACTCAGGGATGCCCCGGCAGTCGTAGCAGTTCCTGTATCAAATGGAACCACACTGGCCGGAATATATAGAGGCTTTGTAAGTCTTTACAGGAGAGGCAAAACATCACGAATTCCAAAGATAGTGGCAGGATCTTCACACGGGAAAAATCCAATAATAAAAGCCTATTTAAAAAATATACCCACCTGTGAAGATCTCGAACCAGGTGTTATACGTGAAACCGCTATAAATGAACCTCTCATAAACTGGCATGCCATTGATGGAGATCTTGCACTTTCGGCCATTCGAAAAACAGGAGGCTGGGCAGCCTATGCCAGCGACAGGAACATGCTTGCGCATTCAAGATTACTGAGGGAAAAGGAGGGATTAAATGTCCTTCCTGCCTCTACTGCAGGTTTGATTATACTTATTGACTACCACAAAAAAATGCCATTACCGGGTGATCGGTATGTTGTGCTGCTCACAGGGAGAAAATCATGATCAAATATCCTGAAGGAAACGCTATAGTTTACTGTGAAGGAGCTTTTGAAACTCCCAATGGGAAGACTGCCCATGGGTTGGTGAGAAGGACGGACAGGTATGATGTTCTGTCAGTAGTGGATTCAACTAAAGCCGGATTGGACGCCGGCCTGCTGCTTGATGGTAAAGCTGCAGGCATACCTGTTCATGCAAGCATAAAGGAATCCTTGGATCATTTTTCCTTGTGGGGTCAAAAGCCTACCCACCTTGTTATTGGTTTAGCACCCGATGGAGGGAGAATCAGCAAAAACGCAAAGGAAGATATTAAGGAAGCTATCAAGCTCGGTTTGAATATTGATTCCGGGCTTCATGACTTTTTATCAGAGGATGCTGAAATATCTAAATTGGCCAGAGAAAAAGGAGTTGAAATCAGGGATGTAAGGAAAACTCCTCCCAGAGAAGAACTTCATTTTTTTTCAGGTAAAATTGAAAAGGTCAAGTCATTGGTGATAGCCATACTTGGTACGGACAGCGCTATTGGTAAAAGGACAACTGCCTGGATACTAAAGGACGCCCTTGAAGATATGTCATACAAGGCTGAATTGATAGGTACGGGTCAGACAGCCTGGATGCAGGGTGTGCGTTATGGAATAATACTTGATTCACTTATTAACGATTTTGTTTCCGGGGAAATTGAAGACGCTGTGTGGCAGGCCTGGCAGGAGGTTTCTCCTGACATTATCATAATTGAAGGTCAGGGAAGCCTTATGAATCCGGCATATCCAGGTGGATTTGAAATACTGGCAGCCGGAAGGCCTGATATTGTTGTACTTCAGCATGCTCCGGCCAGAAAGGAATATGATGGTTTCCCCGGGTATGCCATACACCCTCTGGAAAAACAGATCCAAGCCATTCAGCTTCTTTCCGAAAAACACGTTGTTGCCGTTACAGTAAATCATGAGGGGCTTGAAAAAGAAACGATTCCATCCATTTGTGAAGAAATAACCCAAAGCACCGGTTTGCCCGCATTCGACGTGCTCCTGGAAGGTGCTAATGGTCTTGCCAAGCTGATCACAAGTCATCTGAAAAAATTCAGTAAAGCAGGGTAATAGACATGTCTGAATTAAATTCTGACCCGCTGGAAATACTTAAAGTTATTCCTCTTATGGAAGTAGGTCCTGCGCGCTTGAAAGAGAATCGCATGCAGGTTTCTTACAGGATTAATAATGGAAAAGAAACTGATTCCTTTGACCTTATTTACAAGTTCGAAGAGCAGGTATTTATTCCCAATGACCCTGTTTCCATAAATTTAGCCAGTATTATTGCCGCACAGGTGGCGATCAATTACGGACTTTTTTGTGAGAAAATAATTTTCCATGGGTTATATGACAAAAATGATATAAACTTTATTAAAAAGGCTGCTGAAAATACTGCCAGAGAGATATATGTAAAAAAATTTCTTGAGCCCAATCCTTATCTAATCGGTTCCGCTTCTGAAATACCTTTAACAAAGAAGAAGAACTACTTAGCTGCCGAACTGGAGTTCGATAATAGTAACAAAAATAGGATCGTCAAACAAAAAAAGGATCGGTCAATAAAGGGAAACAAGTGTGCCGTGCTTTCAAGCGGAGGAAAGGAGAGTCTTCTAACCTATGGTATCATGAAGGAAATAGGATACGATACTCATCCTGTCTTCATAAATGAATCAGGAAGACACTGGTTTACCGCTCTCAATGCCTATCGTTATTTCAGTCCCAAAGTTCCTGAAACAGCCAGGGTCTGGACAAACGCTGACCGTGTTTTCAATCGTATGCTTAAACATCTGCCATTTATCCGTCCGGATTTTTCAAAACTGAGATCAGACGAATATCCAATAAGACTCTGGACTGTAGCTGTTTTTCTTTTTGGCGCGCTTCCAATTATGAAAAAAAGAAATGTCCAATATCTCCTGGTAGGAGATGAACATGATACAACTGAAAAAGTTAACTATAAGGGAATCCAACATTATGATGGCCTATTTGATCAAAGTATATTCTTTGATAGATTTATCACGGACTATTTTGAAAAAAAGGATTGGGGAATTAGCGTATTTTCCATACTGAGAACATTCTCCGAGTTCTTGATTGAGAAAGTACTTATTGAAAGATACCCATACTTGCAGGAACACCAGGTATCCTGTCACGCGAGCCATATGGAAGGCGAAAGGGTAAAGCCTTGCGGACATTGTGAAAAATGCAGGCGGGTTGTTGCTATGCTGTCAGCCCTTGACAGAGATCCTGTTCTTTGCGGATATACAAAAGAAAATATTAAACACTGTCTCAAAAGCCTTTCTATAAAAAGTATTCACCAGGAAATAAAGGCAATAGAACATTTAAACTTCGTTTTAAATCAAAAGAGAATAGATGACTTTTCCGGTATAGTTTCCCATAAGGCGGCTGAGCATCCGGAAATTATGAAACTGCGTTTTGATCCGGAGAAATCACCTTTGGATTATGTTCCGGATGACCTTCATGTCCAAATATATGACCTGCTTAAAGATCACATACCGGGAGTAGTGAAGCGGGACGGGAAAGTATGGGTGGATTACAAACTTCCCAATCCTAAAAAGGCACCTGTTAAAAATGAAACAACAGGAAAATCAACCGTAAAAAATGTAAATATTAAGATTGAACATGATTATCTTCTTGGCGAACTTACCTGGCCTGAAGCTCAAAAAAAATTCAAAGAAGTTGATATAGCATTGTTGCCTGTTGGAGCCATTGAACAGCACGGGCCCCATCTTCCACTCGATTCGGATGCCTATGATGCAGAGTATCTTGCCAAAAAGGTTGCTGAATCCTGTAAAGATCCAAAACCGATTGTCATGCCCCTGATTCCCTATGGTGTGTCCTACCATCATGAAGATTTTAGCGGCACCATCAGTGTCAGCCCCGAAACACTTTCTGCTATTGTTTATGAGACAGGGATGAGCATAGCGCGCCATGGAATCAGGAAGTTGGTGATAATAAACGGGCATGGGGGAAACAGCCCTGCTCTTCATTTTGCTGCCCAGATGATAAACAGGGATGCACATATATTTACATGTGTGGATACAGGGGAGACAAGTGATCCTGATATAAATGCCATGACTGAAACACCAAATGATGTGCACGCCGGGGAGATTGAAACCAGTACATCACTTGTTACACGTCCGGATCTTGTGAGATCAGACAAAATAAAGAAATTTATTCCCAGGTTTTCAAACCGATACCTGGATTTTACATCAAAGAGAAGTATCGGCTGGTACGCTATGACATCAAAAATTTCAAAATCCGGTGTTATGGGTAATCCATTAAAGGCTAACAGGGAAAAGGGAATGCGAATCTGGGATAGGATGATAAATAATCTCGTTGAATTTGTTGAAGATCTCAAAAAAATGACACTCGATGAAATCTACCAAAAACGGTATTGAGTAAATGAAAATTAGAAACATAGAAGCCTGGCCTGTATCCATGAAATTGAGTGAACCTTATTCGATAGCCTATGAGACTATTCATGAAGTCACCAATGTATTTATCCGTGTGGAAACCAGCAGAGGGATAAACGGGTTCGGATGCGCGGCACCTGATGAGAATATAACCGGTGAAACACCTGAGACTGTAATAAGGAGCCTGAATGACAAAATATTTCCATTGATAAATGGCTCTGACGCCCTTAGACCCGTAATGCTCATTGAAAAACTTAGACCAACTTTAAAGGGAAATGCCTCTGCACTTGCCGCAATAGATATGGCTCTTCTCGATATTCTCGGCAAAAGTTGCAATATCCCGCTGTGGAGGATTCTCGGAGGTTATAGGGACAGAATAAAAACGAGCGTCACTATAGGGATATTACCCATTGCAGAGACAATTGAAAAAGCTATGGGTTGGGTAAACCAGGGATTTAGATGCCTCAAGCTAAAGGGAGGAATAGAAGTTGATTCTGATATACAGAAAATAATCAGGGTTCGGGAAGAAGTGGGGAAAAACATCGAGTTAAGGTTTGATGCCAATCAGGGTTATACACCTGAACAGGCAATAAGATTTGTTAATGAAACAAGGAAGGCTAACCTTGAACTATTGGAACAACCAACCCCTAAAGGACAACCGGACCTGCTGAGGAGTGTTACAAATAAAGCCCATATTCCGATTATGGCGGATGAAAGCCTCATGACTTTAAGAGACGCTTTCAGGATTGCCCGCCGTGAGCTGGCGGATATGGTTAATATTAAGTTGATGAAAGTGGGCGGAATAATGGAATCGCTCCAGATCAATTCGGTGGCAAGATCTGCCGGACTCGAAGTAATGGTTGGTTGTATGGATGAAGCAGGACTTGGAATTGCCGCAGGTCTTCACTTTGCTCTCGCGCGACCAAACGTTGCATACGCCGATCTGGACGGCAATATCGGTTTAATTGGTGACCCATCCTCTAATGCTTTAAAATTAAGAGATGGAATTCTTTACCCCAGCAATAAACCAGGCCTTGGATATGATCTGCCTTAGGATTTTACAATAGGAAATAACATTTAAGAGATTAAATGTATTATTTTAATAAACATGGCAAAATAGTGTAGAATAATTATTCAACATCCGCTATCTTATTGGTGGTTTCTTTTCTTATTAAGTTCCGTTGTGTGAAATTAATTTTTCTCGCTGGTAAACCAATATAGACGCAATACGGAGTGCGCCAAGCACAAACAAAACTGTAGAAAGAGCATATAACATTTCTTGCGCTATTTCATGCTTGAAAAGTGAAATAAGCATTTCACGTATTATGAAGACAATCGCAGAATCAATTATGAATGTAAGCCGGAGTTTATGTGAGTCGAAATAATCAATAAGAGAACGGGATAGCTCAATCAACACATAAAGTGTGAGAACGTCTGCTATAACATTTATGTATTGTCCTGTGATCCCTTTGAATTTAAATAATTCCCATATAGTTATGAATAATTGAACTGTGCCTATAGCGATACCAAGTATTATAAAAATGAGAATAATACCAAAAACAATATCTATTACCTTATTAAAATATTCACTAATTTTTTTACTTATCATTTCTTTTCCCTGTCACATAAGATTAGTTATTCATTAAAATGCTTCCTTTTGTCCTGATTAGATCATTTCACCTGCTTTTTTCAATTTAATATTTTTCTGATTTTTCAACATATCCTTGGTAATTGCTCGGCTGTAAGGGTATCTATGATTCGCTTTCCCCCTATCCTTGTCTTCATGACAACCATGCCCGGATTCTCCGAAACCACCTCTCCTATTACCCCAGCCTCCCTGCCATTGGTATCTCCTCTCATAACTTCAAAGGTTTTTTCCACTTCTTCCGGTGAAACAAAAGCCAGAAGCTTTCCCTCATTCGCTAAATAGAGCGGATCAAAGCCCATTAACTCGCATATTCCCGCGACTTCATCCCTGACGAATATACTTTCTTCATTTATAATAATCCCAACTCCTGAACTCATGGCGATCTCATTTAAGGCTGTACCGACACCTCCCCTGGTCGGGTCCCTTAATGCGTGTATTCCCCTGCTTGATTCAAGCATAGAATTAACCATATGATTCAGGGCGGCTGTATCACTTGAAACCGGGCAATCAAAATTCATACCTTTTCTTTTCAGGAGTATTGCAATTCCATGATCACCGACACTCCCACTGAGGATAATTTTATCCCCGGGTTTTGCATTGCGTCCCGATACATCAACACCTTCGGGAATTAGTCCTATACCTGATGTATTTATAAAAATCCCATCCACAGATCCTTTCGGCACAACCTTGGTATCGCCTGTAACAATAATCACCCCTGCATCAAGGGCCGAAGCGTGCATGCTTTCAAGTATTTTATTGAGGTCCGACATGGAAAATCCTTCTTCAATAATCAGGCCTGAGCTTAAAAAAAGGGGCTCTGCACCGCACATGGCTATATCATTAACAGTACCGTTGACTGCCAGGTCACCTATATTTCCCCCCGGGAAAAAAATAGGATCAACAGTGTAACTGTCCGTTGAAAATGCCAGCTTTATCCCATTGATATCAAGCACTGCTCCATCATCGAGATGGGATAGTACGGGATTTTCAAATAAGGGCAGAATCATCTCCGATATAAGGTTGTGAGATATCTTGCCTCCGCTCCCATGGTCTAGCAGTATTTTATTATATTTCATTATATATCCTTATGTAAAACATCCCGATTCAATAGTATGTTTTCGATATCCCTTATCAATAATTCTTCCCGTTATAAAACCTGCGTTTTGTCATAATATCGGTAATAAGCGGCGCAGGTGCCTTCACTTGAGACCATACACGGACCAATCGGGTTTATCGGAGTGCATATCTTCTTGTACGCAGGACATTCCGGTGGTATCTTCATACCTCTTAGAATATCACCGCAGGCGCATTCTTTTGACTCCGGGGATTTATGGACACAAATATTAAAAACTTTTTCCGCGTCATAATTCCGGAAGGCTTCTCTTATTTCCAGGCCGCTATCCCTGATCATACCCAGGCCTCTCCATGATGCGTCCTTTTTTATAAATACCCTGGACATGACCTCACAGGCCTTTCTATTGCCTTCAAAGGTAACAACCCGCTTATATGCATTGCTAAGCTCCGGACAGCCTTTTTCAATCTGTTCAACTAATATGTTTATAGCCTGCAGTAAATCATTAGGCTCAAAACCAGCGATAACACTGGGAATCCGATACTTTTTAAAAAAAGAAGCGTATGCGTTTGTCCCTATTATTACGGAAACGTGTCCAGGCAGGATAAAACCATCAATCCTTATATCCTGGCTGTACATAAGGGCATCCAACGCCGGTGGGATAATCTTGAGGAAAGAATATACAAAAAAATTTTTAAGGCCTTTCTCATAGGCAGATATTATAGAAGCCGCGATTGTCGGGGCAGTAGTTTCAAAACCTACACCTGAAAAAACAATCCTTTTATCCGGGTTTTCTTCGGCCAGTTTAAGGGCGTCAAGGATTGAATAGACAACCCTGATATCCCGACCTTCCCCACGCTCTTTTTGAAGGGAGGTACTCGTTCCGGGAACTCTCATCATATCCCCGAAGGTCACGAGCATAACGTCATCATTGCGTCCTGTTTTAATAAATTTGTCGATCTCTTGTTGAGTAGTAACGCATACGGGACATCCCGGGCCTGAAAGAAGATCGATGGTTGCAGGGAGCATTGATCTTATCCCGCTCCTGAAGATGGAGACGGTATGGGTTCCACACACTTCCATAAGTCGCACATTCTTTTTGCTGTTCTTTTTTATATTGGCAAGGAGCTTCTCTGATATCTCAAGGTCCTTGTATTCCTCAATATGTTTAATTGGCATGACATATCCATATGATTTATTTCATAACTTAGACACAGAATGTGCAGCGACAACTGCCTGACCCAGGCTGATGCCTCCGTCATTTGGGGGCAGCAGACGGTGAATGTATACCTCGAAGCCTTTTTCCTTAAGAGACTTTATAAAACCCGATAGAAGTATTGAATTTTGAAAAGCACCCCCGCTCAGGGCAACCCTGTTGAGGCCATTATCCGCTCTTATTTTCTCACAGAGATGTGAAAACATCTTAATAATAGTCATGTGAAATTTCGCGCTTATTATATGAGGGTTAACCCCCTTTTTTATATCTTCGACAACTCCTGCTATAACAGGTTGGAGCATAACCCTGTATATATCCCCCGAACTCCATTCATAATCGTAGAACCCATCTATATTTTCAGCGGCCATCATCTCCAGTTCCATGGCTGCCTGGCCCTCAAAAAAAACATTATTCCTTACACCGATTATGGAAGCGACTCCATCAAACAAACGTCCAAGACTTGATGTTACGGGGGAATTGACCTCTTTACCCATCATCTCGATCAGAATACCGGCTTTTTTTAAATCAACTCCGTTAATAAAAGGTATGCCCAGGTTCCGGTACTCATCACCAAAAGTATTATAAAGATAACTTATAGCCATCCGCCATGGCTCCTTGACTGCAGCCTCACCTCCCGGCATCGGAACCTTTGATAGCGTGGCACATTGAAGGAATTTCTCTGCTTCAGCGATCAGGATTTCCCCCCCCCACATGGTGCCGTCAAGTCCATAACCTGTACCGTCAAAGGAGAGGCCGATAACCTCGCCTTCAAGCCTGTTTTCAGCCATACAGGCAGCAATATGAGCATGGTGGTGCTGAACCTGTATTTTTGGAACATCATTCTGCTCAAAGGCATACCTGGTGCTAAGATAATCTGGATGATAATCACAGGCAATAATCTCAGGTTCAATGCATAACATCTGTCTCATATGCTCAATAGTCCTGCAGAATAATTCATAGGTAATCATATTCTCCAGGTCTCCCAGATGCTGGCTTAAAAATGCCTTGTTTTCCCTGGTCAGGCATATGGTATTTTTCAGCTCGGCCCCGCAAGCAAGAATCCGGGGAATTCTTTCTTTTAATAAGATAGGTGCCGGAACATAGCCCCTTGACCTGCGGATAGGCTGGATCACTTCTCCAGTCTTCTTTAAAATGGAGTCATCAACAGGAATGTATATATCCCTGTCATGGATTAAAAAATAATCAGCGATCCCTTCAAGCCTGTTAAAAGCGTCATTATTATCAATAATCAAGGGCTCTCCGCTGATATTCCCGCTTGTCATGACCAGGGCAATGAAACCATGACTTAGAAGAAGGTAATGGAGAGGAGTATAAGGGAGCATTACTCCAAAATAATTATTCACGGGAGAAACTTCATATGATATTGGATTATGTTTCCGTTTTTTCAAGAGAACGATTGGACGTATTAAAGATGTAAGGATTATTTCTTCTTCATGATTCACATAGGCATATATGTTAACCTTTTGCAGGTTATATGACATGAGGGCTAATGGCTTTTCTTCACGATGTTTTCTTTCTCTAAGATCGATAACCGCCTTGCTGTTTTCGGCATCTACTACAAGATGAAACCCGCCCAAACCCTTAACAGCCAGAATACATCCCTCGTTTAACAAAACTGCCGCCTGTCTTACTGGATTGGGAGTATCTATCTTTTTCCCGGAACTGTCATGGAGCGAAACCTTCGGACCGCAATTCAAACAGGCATTCGGCTGTGCATGAAACCTCCTGTCTGCCGGATCATCATACTCCGCCATGCAACTATCACACATCTGAAAATTTTTCATGGAGGTGTTTGGCCTGTCATAGGGGATTTTATCAATGATCGAATAACGAGGCCCGCAGTTAATACAGTTTATAAAGGGATATAGATATCGGCGATTTCCGGGGTCAAATAGTTCCCGAAGACAATCATCACAGATCGACACATCCGGCATTATCAAGGCTGAAACTTGCTTATCGCTTTTACTCTCGGTGATTACAAGTTTTGTCATGTCCCTGAAAGACTCAGGCTTTATCATGATATCAGTAATAACAGCAAGGATCGGGCTTTTTTCCTTTAGGCTGGTTAAAAAATCCTCTATGTCAGACTGGTTTCCCTCTATATGGGCGAATAGACCTGAAGAGGTGTTTGCAATTTCCCCCTTAAGGTTGAACCTGCCTGCAAGCCGGTACAGAAACGGGCGGAACCCCACTCCCTGGACAATACCTCTTATTTCCAGCCCTTTAGCAATTAGATTAATATCCCTGGGATCCATCAGCTTTCGCTTTCTTCCTCAAAAGAGATGGCGGTTATTTCACGCAGTGCCTTAAGGGCCTCCATGGCCTCTTTCTCATCAATTTTATGGATAGCAAATCCGGCATGAACAATGACATATTCACCGATTTTTGGATCTTCAATTAGTAAAAGACTGGCCTCTGTATTTACACCTCCAATCTCAATGATAGCAGTGCTGTTATCAATCTCGATAATTTTACATGGAATCGCGAGACACATGATGTTCTATTCCGTTCTTTTTAATATCCTCGGCTACTTTTACAATAATGTCTTTCTGTTTCACCAAAATTTCAGGAGATACTTTCGTCCCGAAAGAGCAGTTATCCCTGATTACAATGCCATATATCCCTCCGATTTCAGGAATCTTATATTTCAACTCCTGTCCCAGTTTTAAGAGTTCAAAAAAATGAAGGCCATGGGAGGAATAGAGATGCAGTGACGGTGAATCCCGGGAGATCTTTTTAATGGTGCCTATTTTGTCATCATTGCTTATAAGGGCATCAATGACAAATAACATGTCATAATCGGCCAGAATTTCAAGTAGTTGCAGATCGATCATAGTCGTAGTGGTAACTGAAACATCAGGGATCATGCCTTCCAGAGCATTGGCGATATGGAGGCCGATTCCATCATCGCACATGAAGGGATTGCCTATACCGAGTATGAGTGTCTTCAACTTATCCCCTCTTTATAGTCCTTATGAGATCCCCTTTAGGATTTCTGATATTCAGTGTTAAGGGCATTTGACCGGGCAAGGCATGGGTGGCACAGGATAAACAGGGATCATAGGCTCGAAAGGCCATCTCAACCCTGTTTAGCAGACCTTCTTTGATTTTGTCCCCTTTGATGAAGCCCCTGGCCGCCTTTTTAATTGATAGAGATATTGGTCCAGCATTGTTCTGGGTTGCTACAATCAGGTTGACTTTTGTAAGGATGCCTTGATCATCCGTCTCGTAGTGATGAAACAGGGTCCCTCTTGGTGCCTCAACACAGCCTATCCCTATATTTTTTAAGGACAGATTCGTATTACGTATATCTTTGCTGGTCAACAGGGGATCATCGGCAATCATTTGATTATGTTCAGCCGCCTGAAGAGCACAAATCAATCTGGCCCAATGCATGGCCAATGTCTGATGAGCAGGCTTTCCACCCAGAGTTTCGAACATGAACTCATATTCCTCCTGCGCGAGAGGTGTTGCCATTCCGTCCGCCACATTCAACCGCGCCAGAGGAGCCACTCGATAAAGAGAAGTCCCCTCTCCCTCGATGAAACCTTTCCATCCAATCTTTTTTAAATGGCAGAATTTGATATAATTCCAAGGCTCCACCCATTCACCAATATGATCTAAATAATCACGGGGATCAAACCTGACAAATTCCTTACCTGCTGGATCTATTACTTTAACCTTCCCATCGTAAAAAGTCACTTTATCGTTCTCATCCACAAGGCTCATGTAATAGGTCTTGAGGTCGTAGGCATCATGGAGAATCAAGTCAAGATTATTCTTGTTTTTTAAAACTATATCCTTAAATAATCCCAGAGCAAACCTTGCAAACTCAACGGAGTAGTCGGCAGTTTCTTTGATCCATTCTCTCTCTTCAGAGGTTACGCCTCTTGATACACCGCCGGGCAGCCCCCCTTCGGGATGGGGTGCCTTACTGAAAAGGAGTCTGATAATATCTCTATTTCGTCTTCGTACTTCTATTACTTTGTTACCGATCTCCTTTCCCACCTGTTGAATCACACCGAGAATATTTCTTTTGGAGGGATCCCCATCCGGACCGATGATAAAATCAGGCGCCGCAAGGAAGAAAAAATGGATATAATGATCTTCAATATAAAAGGCATTGAATTCAAGCTGTCTAATGAGTTTGGCGGTTTTGGTAGGTTCCGCATCATAGAGATCGTCGAGAGCCTTTGACGCAGCCATGTGATGAGCGGATGGACATACACCGCAGATGTTGGGCACGATTCTTGTCATTTCTTCCGCCGGTCGCCCGATGCAGAATTTTTCAAAACCTCTCAGTTCGGTTACCTGCCAGAAGGTCTCTTCAACATCCCCATTTTCATCAAGAAAAATTTCTATTTTACCATGGCCCTCAAGCCGGGTTATTGGATCAATTGTTATCCTTTTTGCCGTCATATTTAATCCTCCATGCGCTTCTTTGTGCTTCTTTTTCCCAAAATGGATGACGGTTGAGTGAAGCGATACAGGTATCCGGCAGGGTCATCAATAGAATCGATGGCTTCTTCAACGTCTTCATCCTTTTCAACGGTAATCAAAGAAGTAAGAGTGGACAGGAATTTAGGGCCTGAACCCGCTACACTTGGAACAGGACCGAAGCAGCCGCGACAGGGTATATTGATCCGGATGCAGCTTTCCCCGCAACCTGTGCGGGTTGCCGGCCCCAGGCAAATGATTCCCTCGGCAAGGAAACAGGCATCAGGATCCGCGTCAACTTCATGAATCCGGGTAATTTTTTTAATCTCAATTCGGCTGGGTTTTCTCTTGTTCCTGGGGCATGTATCACAAAGTGCCTTTCGCGGCGCCAGGGTTGAACCTTTGGGCGGAAGGTCCCCTGAAAGTGTTCCCTTCATGACATTGGCAATCAAATCAGTTGTCGGCGGACATCCGGGGAGGTAATAGTCCACATCAATAATCTGGTCCAGAGTATAGACATGCTCAAAAAATTCCGGAAGGGTTAGATTTTTTCCTTCTAACCTCGTCTCACTTTGGGGAAAGGAATTGTTCGGATTTACGACTGTAGGTGCATCCCGATAGACCCAATTGAATATTTCTTCCCTGGATGTAAAATTTGCCAGCCCAGGACTGCCGCCGAAGCAGGCGCAAGTTCCAAGGGCGAGGACCAGTTGGGATTTTTCGCGTAATAATTCTGCCATTTCCTTATGGTCGGAATTTCTCACAGAACCTGATAAAATGCTAAGTGTAATTTCATTTTCTCCCATGGAACGAAGGCTTTCATACTTCATATCCATGGCCACAGGCCAAAAAACGATTTCAATGGATTCAGCTATCGTCAGTAACTCCTGGTTGAGATCCACAATAGCTTCATCACACCCTGCGCATGCCCCTAACCAGTATATGGCAACCTTGCTTTTTTGTTGCATCCTTATTTCCCCCGATG
The DNA here is from genome assembly GCA_042573485.1 of Thermodesulfobacteriota bacterium. Classification (GTDB taxonomy): domain Bacteria; phylum Desulfobacterota; class DSM-4660; order Desulfatiglandales; family HGW-15; genus JAAZBV01. Next base: position 68,067 of record JBHPCX010000002.1, read on the forward strand.
GTTTCAAATACTTTTAACCGGTCCCAGTTTAATCAAAGAGGCCTTCATGTCCTGGATAAGTTGAGGTATCATCCGGCCTTCCGGATCGAGTGACAGATTGATGTCCAGTCTTTCGGGTTCAATGCCGAAGTCATCCATGACTTTTTTAATAAGATAGACCTTCTTTCGGGTTTGATAGTTCCCGTCCTGAAAATGACAATGTCCTTCCGGGCATCCAAGGATAAGAACGCCGTCCGCGCCTGATCGAAAGGCCTTCAAAATATGGCTTGTCTCAATCTTCCCGCTGCAGGTTACAGGTATCCAGTTTTGTTTATCGACCGACAGGGAGAAGTGATCATTCAGGTAACCCCACCCAAATTTACAGGAAAAATAAACCAGCTTGGGATCATATTCATCCATATCGTTCCTCCTTTATGCGCCTTGAAGCCCGGAGTAAACAGCTTCCATTTTTTGTTCAAATGTGTCTCCCTCCAGATGTCTTGCATTGGAGGGGCATGCCACAACACACATACCACAGGATTTGCACTTAAATACATCCGTCGTGGATATTCTCTTTTCCTCGATATCCCTGGATTCGGCTGCATTGTAATAGCAGACTGAAACACAGACACCACAGCCGGAACATCGATCCGGATTCACCTCCACCGCAGGGAGTGATTCCTGAATGCCGACCGACAGGCATGCCTTACATGAGATACAGGGGCCGCAGGTAAGACACCGTTTTGCCTCTTCAACGGCCTCAGGAAGGGTAAATCCCTTTTCAAATAGTTGAAAATGCATTCTTTTCTCCGGAGGAATCCAGAGAACTTCAGGTTCCATCTCGTAGACCCTCCTTCGGGGAATATCCTGGGACTCATAATCTCTTTTTCTATCTTTGTTTATCAGGACTCCGTTCAGATATCTCTCGATGGATTCAGCAGCTACAAGTCCGTCCTTCATTGCATCCACCATAAAACCGATCCTTTTGACATCACCTCCGATAAAGACCCATTCTTTTTTGAGATTCTGTAAGGTCAAAGAATCAAGCGCCAAATGCCCTCGTTCGTTGAAAAGGTCTTCCTTTTCGAGAGAAAGGATATCCGGCCCCTGCCCGACCGTGATGATCAGGACATCGCCTTCCAGTGTGATTGTATCCTGCATATCAAATTCGGGATTAAATCCCGATTTGTCATAGACCCTTACGCATCTGGGACACACGATCTTTTTCATTCTTTCTCCCGCACCGATGATTTGACTCACCCCACGGGAATAGACTATCCGTATACCTTCTTCCCAGGCACCCCTTATTTCGTCCCAATCTGCGGGTATACGGTCTTTTGAACTCCTGTCCTCGGATTCAAGGCATACTATTGAAGCATCTCCCGAAAGTCTACGGACGGTCCTGGCTACATCAAAGGCCACATTACCGCCACCAATAACAAGGACCTTTTTCCCCTTAAAATAATGGGGTTTGATATTGCCGTGACTGACTTCATAAAGAAATGTCTGCCCGTACATGACACCGGAAAGGTCCTGCCCGTCCACCTCTTTCCTGTTAAATGTCAGGGTACGCGGAGCGGGTGTTCCGGTGGCTATGAATACGGCCTGATATCCTTCATTTTTAAGCCTTTCAAGGTCCCACTTACCGTTTCCAACCTTGGTATTGTATTTCACATCAATCCCAACCAGCCTGACAAGATTTTCAAGACAGGAGGTCAGTGTTTTTTCAGGCAATCGGTAACGAGGGATAAGCCACAGGGCTCCGCCCAAGCGATCCGAAGATTCAAAAATAGTCACCCTGTATCCCCTCTTACTCAAATCGAAGGCACACATAAGTCCGGCAGGTCCCCCACCTACAACAGCGACATTTTCTTTGTTCTTAATTATTGATTGTTCTTCTTTTTTATCCAGCCGGTAGATGTAAGTATCCGCAATGAATCTCTTAAGAAGTCTCCTCCTGATTGCCCCGCCCTTAGCCTGGTAATTGCACTCAAGCTCGCACAAGCCACACACATAACCGCATATGGGGAAAAACGGATTTCTTTCATAGAGATAATCCCCTATTTGAGCAATTCCATCTGCTGCACTTTCCGGATCTTCGGGAAGGAGACCAATCAGAACATTGGTTCTTTGAATGTCCTCGTTAATGGGACAGCGTATCTGGCAGGGGGGTAAAAACTGTCTCACAGCGGGTTCAACTCTTGTAGAGTCTGTACTAAGCGATTTCCACATTTTCGGTCCTCCCGAAAAGAAGGTTTTTATATATACTTAGCATAAATATTTATAATGTTATTTTTTAACATATATGACAATAAAAATATTTCAATTTTGTAAAATTAAAAGAATTTATATCGTTCCAATAACCTTTACAATCTTCAATTCTGCCTTAATCCTTATTCTCTTTCTCGAAGGCTATGAAAGGATGTAAAAATGAATTAAAACCTGAAGCGACATTCAGACCACGTAGACCGCGGATAATCCGAACAATTTCAAAAGCAGGCATCTCTTCCGGTTCATTAACACTTCTCAAAATTTGAAAACTGATGAGTCTTAAAAAAGTTGAAGTTATAAAGATGAATTGAATGGGCAAAAGGTTCAAGTTAAACAGGCGAATATCCATGTTAACTAATTTATTAAGGAAAAATCCAGCAATAATTGGACTCGTTGCCGCCCCCAATCCTCCAATAATATTGAATACTGATAAGAAAAATGGTTTGTTATCGTGCTGTGAAATACGAAGAAGGAGATTGTTTGTGCAAAGGTTTATCCCTGACCAGAAAAATCCGCTGATAAGTTGAAGTACCATAGGTATCACCACATTGGTTGGATGAATTATGGCCCATGCCAAAGGTATGAAGACAACGATCCAACCCGCGAACCGGATTACTGCTTTGTTTTTCACTATATCTGATAGCCTCCCCCAGACAAGCATCCCAGTCAAATCTGCACTTGTTGAAAGTACGCCTAAAACAGCCACAAATCCGTAACTGAAACTCAACTCACGTAAAAAATAAAGAGTAAAAAAAGGGCTGGCAAAATGAACTGAAAAACCCCAAAAAAAGGCAAAGATTAAATATTTTTTAAAATTTGAATCACTCAAAGGCTGGGATATCAGCATTTTAAAATCAGATGATTCATAAGGTTGTACATTCTTCAGGGGTTCTGTAATTTTTTTCAGAAAATTTAAGCTTAAGATACCAAAGAGTATTGCAGAAAAAAACGTGATATAAAAAGGAATCGGCAGTATGCCTAAAGAAATGTATTTAAAATGATCTAAAAATTGCCCAAAAATTATCATCACAATCATACCTGCGGCGCCACACAGCATGTTACGGGTACCAAAAAAGCGGCCTCGCATTCCATCAGGAACCAGTTCAGAAGTCCAGGAGAGCCAGGCTATGTGGCTAACTGATGCAAAGGAATATGAAAAAAAGATCAATGTGAGAATCAGGTATAAACGTGTCATAATGTCAATTAAAGGTAGGAAAGCAATAATAGTAATGGGTATCCAAATAATTCTGGTAAAAAATGCGCCAAAAAATGCAACTTTTTTTCTTCGCCCGTTTTTCCAGATAAAATAAGATGCGGGTAACTGGAAAAGAGTGGCAATAAAAGGCATGGATCCTAACAGGCCGATCATGAATTCGTTCATACCGAGTTGAATGGCGAAACCTGTTAGAAAGACACCACCGGTAAGGGTCGCAAACATATTCGCAAAGATACCGTCGTATATGGAATTTCTGAGGTCCGAGTTCTGCTTAAGCATTATTGATTTTTTCACTTTCTAAAAAAACAACCCCTCAAAAGCATTGAGGAGCCATACAATCCCATAAGGTTATATTTACACCCTTAACTTTTTTTTGATGTTTTTACCTGAAAGTTAGTGAGTTGCTGCTTCACGTTCACACTTTTGCATTTTGGGCATTTGAAGTTCTTTTTCTCATATTCCGAAATAGACAAGGTCAGGATAAAGACTTTTTTACATTTTTCACATAAAAAATCGTAAAAAGGCATGTTAAATCTCCTGCCTTGATGGATTCCCTGATAATTGGTGACGAGGTTCCTTGAAGGTAAATTAACCATCTCGGAAAGGAGGAGATTAATCCTCCTTAAAACCCCGTCATCCAATTATTATCCCATTTCTCAGATACAATACCGTTATTAATATTAACCTGGAATTTAGTGCATATCTTCCGAGGGCATCTGAGGCATATTCGTCTTTTTCTTTTCAGGTTTCTCCGCGACCATAGCCTCGGTGGTCAATAACAATCCCGCAACAGATGCCGCATTCTGCAGGGCAAACCGAGTTACCTTGGTTGGATCAATTATTCCGGATTTTATAAGATCCCCGTATTGGCCTGTCTCGGCATCAAATCCGTAATTTCCATCCTTTTCCATAACATGCTGAACAACAGTAGCTCCCTCAAAGCCGGCATTATTTGCGATCTGTCTTACAGGTTCCTCAAGAACCCGTTTAAGGAGCTTTATGCCCATTTCCTCTTCACCAGAAAGTTTGAGACTGTCAAGAGCCTTCATAGCACGGATAAACGCTACACCGCCACCCGGGACTATACCCTCTTCTACAGCTGCGCGTGTTGCATTTAAAGCATCTTCGACCCGGTCCTTCTTCTCCTTCATTTCCGTCTCAGTGGCAGCGCCTATATTAATTACCGCAACTCCACCAACCAGTTTCGCCAGCCTTTCCTGAAGTTTCTCCCGATCATAATCACTCGTCGTCTCTTCGATTTGTGCCCTTATCTGCTTCACACGGCCTTCCATATCCTTTCGGTTTCCACCACCATCAATGATGGTGGTATTGTCTTTATCTATTGTTATTCGTTTAGCCGTCCCAAGTTCGTTTAGAGTCACTTTTTCCAGTTTAATGCCAAGATCTTCACTTACAACCTGTCCCCCGGTCAGTATTGCCATATCTTCCAGCATGGCTTTTCTCCTGTCGCCAAAGCCAGGGGCCTTGACAGCAGCACATTTGAGTGTCCCACGCAATTTATTGACCACTAGAGTCGCTAGTGCCTCGCCCTCCACATCCTCGGCCATTATAAGTATAGGTTTACCTGAACGGGCGACCTCCTCCAGCAATGGTACAAGGTCTTTCATATTACTGATCTTCTTTTCATTAAAGAGTATATATGGCTCCTCAAGATCAACTTCCATCTTTTCAGCATCAGTGACAAAATAAGGACTGAGATAACCACGGTCAAACTGCATGCCTTCCACAATCTCAAGGGTGGTCTGCATTGCTTTTGCCTCTTCAACGGTAATTACTCCTTCCTTACCCACCTTTTCCATAGCTTCAGAAATTATATCGCCAATCGTACTGTCATTATTAGCCGAGATGGTTCCAACCTGCGCTATTTCCGTCTTGTCTTTGGTTGGCTTTGAAATCTTTTTCAACTCTTCAACGACAACTTCTACAGCTTTATCAATTCCCCTTTTAATGGCCATAGGATTTGCCCCCGCAGCAACCCGTTTGCAGCCTTCTCGATAGATGGCCTGCGCCAGTATGGTTGCCGTGGTCGTTCCGTCACCAGCTATATCAGAAGTTTTTGAGGCAACTTCCTTTACCATCTGGGCTCCCATATTTTCGAACTTGTCCTCAAGTTCGATTTCCTTAGCAACCGTTACTCCATCCTTACTTATTTTGGGCGATCCCCATGACTTTTCTATAAGAACATTCCTGCCTCTTGGCCCTAAAGTGACCTTTACAGCATCAGCAAGGGTATCAACACCTATCAACATTTTTTCCCTTGCCTTTGAACTATATTTTATTTCTTTTGCTGACATATTTCGACCTCCAGGTTATTGTAATACTGCGAGAATATCATCCTCTCGCATAATCAAATGCTCAATGCCGTCTAACTTAATTTCACTACCCGAATATTTGCCAAACATTACGCGGTCTCCTTTTTTCACATCCATGGGTATTTTTTTTCCTTTATCATCTACCTTTCCTGATCCGACAGCTACTACTTTGCCTTCCTGAGGTTTTTCCTTTGCTGTATCAGGTATTACAATTCCTCCTTTTGTCTTTTGTTCCTCTTCGATTCTTAAAACAAGAACTCGATCGTTTAATGGCTTTATTTTCATATTCATATCCTCCTTTTCAAATAATTCATCTTGCTCTAAATCTTAGTCAACTTATACTGTTATCTTTTTTAAATCTATTGTTAGTATATATTGGTTTTCACATGGAATTTTTAAAAGAGAAAAACCAAGCTGCCGGGCCAGAGAGAGCATGTGAATGTTTTCCGCTAATACATAACCACTCATTCTTTCAATATTTTTATCCCGTGCAATCATGATGAGATTTTCCAATAGGGCCCTTCCAATACCTTTTCCTTGATATTCATCACGTACAACCACTGCAAATTCTGTGTCTAATTGAAAAGGATTAAACATGTATCTGGTAACTCCCAATATTTTATCATTTGAATCACTTTGATCTAAGGCTACAAGCGCCATATCCCTATGATAGTCAATCTGTGTAAATCTGGTTAACATGTCATGTGACAATTCCTTTAAGGGGCTGAAAAATCGATAATATATAGTTTTTGGTGACAGTGCCTTGAATAGGTCGATTAACATGGACACATCTCCCTTTTTAATCGGGCGTATAAATACTTCTATCCCTGTTCTGGTAATAACTTTTTTCTCATATTGAAGTGGATATGAACTAATTGCCATATGATCTTGAAAGGCTGCCTTATGCTCTCCATAATTTGTATACTCATCATATGTTGTTGAATGTGTTTTCAATTTAATAGCCCTATTATTTTCATTTAGAGTCAATCTTTATCAAACTTTTCAACTTCTATTATATCCACGTTATCTCTTTTGACTTTTTTTCCCCTGATTACTACTTTTTCATGTAATAAAGCCAACAAGCGTCTGCCAGTTTTATCCATTAGGACCGGAGATTCCATCTCATCATATCGGGCTATGGCAATGCCTGTAACAATTCCATCCTTATCCCACCTGGACGGAACAACTATGCCTTTGAATGTTATTAAATTAGTGCATCCACTTTTCATCACAAATTCACTCACCACAATAAATCATCTGTTTTTTACCATGAAAATATTAAAGCAATACCCATGCCAGATCATAACTTATTGTTTTAATTGGAGTATTAATTTAAATGAATTGTGACAACAGGAATGGAGATGCCCTGTTGTGCTAATTATTCCTTTTATCAGGGCATTGAATACAGGTAATCTCTGCTCTAGCTTTTTGAATTTAAAGAAGAAATAAGGATTGAAGAACTCTAAGTTCCTGTGTTTGGAATGAAAGAATTTATAGTTCTCTTAATAATTGAAATTGCGCTTATTTAAATTGCTCTTTTTTAATGCCATATTTCGACATCAGCTTATTAAGTTGACGCGTTGTAATTCCTGCTGTTCCCGCTGAAATTTTAACCTTCCCCTTGTTCTGTGACAATAACTCAACAAGATACATTCGTTCAAAACTCTCAACTGCTCTTCGTCTTGCATCGGAAAGTGTCATCGATGTGTTTAAAGGTACACTACCTGTGTGCCCTCTGTTTTCAAAAAGTTCCGTGGGAAAACTCTCCGTTGTAAGTTGAGGAGTAACTTCAAGAATATAAGCTCTCTCTATGAGGTTCTCCAGCTCTCTTATATTGCCAGGCCATGAATAGCATATCAGGGCATCAATAACATCCGGATGAACCTGGGAGATATCTTTATTGTAAAATTTATTTAGCTTTGTGAGGAATATTTCAGCAAGGTTGGGGATATCTTCAATGCGTTCTCTCAAAGGAGGCACTTCAATAGGAAAAACGTTCAACCGATAATATAGGTCATTTCTGAATGTTCCATCATCACACATCTTTTTTAAATCTACATTGGAAGCAGCTATTATCCTTGCATCACTTTTTCTGACATCCTCCCCCCCTACTCTTTGAAATACACCTTCCTGAAGAACCTGGAGAAGTTTGATCTGTGCTGCTGAAGTTATAGTGCCTACCTCGTCCAGGAAGATAGTCCCCCCGCTCGCGATTTCAAATTTCCCAAGTTTTCGTTTTACTGCCCCGGTAAATGAACCCTTTTCATGGCCGAAAAATTCACTCTCTAGTAGAGTATCAGGGATTGCTCCACAGTGAATACTTATAAATTGGGCATCTCTGCGGTTGCTGTGGCGGTGAATGACGTTAGCGATAACTCCTTTACCCGTACCGGTTTCCCCGGTAATTAAAACCGTACTTTTTGTTGGAGCCACAGCTTTTACTTTATCATAGACCTTTATCATGGCTGGATTGTTTGTGTGGACTGTTTTTAACCATTCAGGGCTCCAGAATTCGCCCCGAAGATAATCGAGCTCAGATTCAATGATTAGGGATTTATTGACACTATAAATAACATGCCTGACTTCCTCCGGATCTAAAGGATATGTCAAGTAATCAAAAGCACCCATCTTAATCAGCTGTACAGCATATCTGACTTCCTGCTGAGGAGTCATTACAACTATTGGCATCGTTGGATAAAGATTTAAAAAAGGGTTCAATATTTCTTTACTTGTTAGATCATCAGAAGTTTCACGAAGTACTGCCAAATCAATAAAGAATAAATCCGGCCGTTTTTTATTGAGAAGTGATATTGCCTCATTGCTTGAATAGGATTCTTGTATATGGAATTCTGTTCCCAGATCTGGCTTAATCGGGCTTATAATATCCTTAGAAGAAGCAGCAATTAGTATTGATTTCATTACACTCTCCAAAATTCCATATTATGCATAAGATTCTTTTTAAAAAAGAACCACCGGTTCCCACACATATCAATAAAGAACTGCCGATTCCGTCTTGCCAATTGTTTTTTTATTTTAACAGGTTACATAGTATTACCAAAATAAAATAATTATATCAATAACCAGTTAGACAATAACGCGGGAATGGAGAGTTCCCATCAAAATAATGACTGGAAGATTATTTTCAGTAATTTCAAATAGTTATTTTTTGGCATGATCCATGCTTTTCCAAAAGTTAAATCTTCATTGTTAAATGATGAAATTGCCCGGGGACGGCAAAATAACAGAAATCAGGAGGTATCATATTATGGAATTAATGCCTTGGAGACCAGCGGGAGGATTAACCTCTTTGAGAAGAGAAATGGATGATTTGTGGAGCCGCTTTTTCAATAATGCTCCGGTTATCGGTCAGTTTGAAGGAGAATGGACCCCTTCTGTGGATGTAACAGAAACAAAAGATAGCTTCATAGTCAAAGCAGAACTGCCCGGTCTTGAAGCAAAAGACATAAATGTGAGTCTCACTGGAAACCTTTTAACAATTAAGGGAGAAAAGAAAAAAGAAAAAGATGAAAAAGATGAAAACCATCACTATGTGGAACGTTATTACGGCTCTTTTCAGCGTTCCTTTCAACTTCCTGCAAATATCAAATCAGGCAAGATCGATGCGTCATTTGATAAAGGAGTATTGAAGGTAACGCTTCCGAAAACAGAGGACGCCAAGAAAAAAGAAATAAAGATAAATGTTAAGTAGAGATTCAAAACATCCCCGGGCAATTCTAATTTGCAGGCATAAAATAGCACATAAAACTATTGATAATTTTAGTCTCTAATACTTATTGAAAAATAGAGATCATGTTTTTTATTCCCAGGTTTTTTTAATGCGCGTGAATCTTTTCATGGGGTTCTCTTCCAAAATTATTATGGGAGAGCAGCTCTTGAAAATATAACGCATTCAGGGTTGCCTGATTTGAAAAAACTTACATTAATAAAGTTATAAAGGAGCTCGTCATGACCATAAATGCAGGTATCTGGATTGATCAGGAAAAAGCCTGTGTTGTTAAACTCGAGGATGGGAAAGTAAGGTTTAAGATGATTGAATCGAATGTTGAAAAACACATAAGGCTATCCGGTGGCGCTCGCTCAAAAAGTCCTTACGGCCCCCAGGATATTGCATCCGAAAGAAAAGCGGAAGAGAGAAGAAGGCACCAATTAACCCGTTTTTTCCGTGAGGTCATTAGATATATTGAAGATGCAAATAAACTTCTTATCATGGGCCCTGGTGAAGCAAAAAAGATACTCAACAAAGAAATCGTAAAGATAAAAAGTCTATCATCTATGAGGGTTATAGTTGAAACTGCAGATAAAATGACCGAGAGGCAATTAATCGCAAAAATAAAAAATTTTTACCTTTAATAATTTGCTCTAAATACTCAGATTTCATTTACATAACAGATGGTCTGCATAAGGGAATAAAAGAATGATTGATAAAACCCTGAAAAAGCTTAAAGATTTTCTTTCCGAATCTGAAGTAGTCGGCTTAAAGAAATTCTTGAAATACCTGGGCTCTAATGAAACTGCCCTCACCATCTCACGGCTGTCTACACAGGAACAGAATAAACTTCTCACAACACTGGATCCGCCAGATGCTGCTAATGTCATAAAAAAGGTATCAGATAAACAGGCAGTAAATCTTATCGCGGATCTCCCGATAGAAAATGCAGCAGCAATAGTTGATGAAATCCCGAGTGACAAGAAGGCAGCCATTCTCAGGCAAATGGGCAAGAAGGATGCAGAAGTAATCCTTGAAGAAATGAAACCTGATGTGGCAGAGGATGTCAGGAAATTATTAAAATATGACCAGGATACGGCGGGAGGCCTGATGATCTCGGAGTATGTAGCCTACGAAGAACAAAATCTTGTAAGCCAGGTACTACATGATTTACAGAACAACCGGGATAAATATAAAAATTATAATGTACTATATCTATATGTAACGGATAGTAGCGGAAAGCTTACCGGTGTGCTTCGAATGCATGATCTTTTATTTAAACCAGATAATATGATCTTGAAAGAATTCATGATTACAAAACCACATTGTATAAAAAACACTGCCAGTCTTGGTAAACTTCGTGAATTTTTTAGTGAACACAAATTATTTGGTGTACCGGTTGTTGATTCAGAAAAAAGATTAATAGGTGTGGTTCGCCCAAAAGCCGTTGAGGAAGCTTATCACAAACAGGCTGACAGGCAATTTCTGGGTTTCAGCGGGATTATTGGTGGTGATGAATTCAGAACCATGCCGCTAGTCTCAAGATCAAGAAGACGATTGTCCTGGCTTAGTATAAATATATTTCTGAATGTCCTCGCGGCAAGCGTTATAGCCTATTATCAGGATACCCTGTCGGCCGTAATTGTCCTTGCTGTATTTCTGCCAATGATAAGTGATATGAGCGGCTGCTCGGGCAACCAGGCCGTAGCTGTGAGTATGCGGGAATTAACACTTGGTCTTATTCGGCCGAAGGAGATTTTCCGTGTAATTTCAAAAGAGGCCTGGCTTGGAGTAATAAACGGCCTGGCCCTTGGAATTCTTTTAGGTTTAATTACATTCATATGGAAAGGAAATCCATATTTAGGTATAGTTGTAGGTTGTGCCTTAATGGTCAATACTGTAATTTCAGTTGTAATGGGAGGTTGTCTGCCGTTAATCCTTAAATCGGTAAAATTAGATCCGGCTCTTGTTTCAAGTCCCATACTGACAACAATAACAGATATGTGCGGTTTTTTTCTTGTATTAAGCTTTGCCACGGTTCTGCTATCGAAACTCTCGTAGAATTGTGGCTGATTAGATATATTTGACGGGGAAAGCAAAGAACTGCCCCGGGGAGATTAAAATGAAAGACAGATCAATGATTTGCATCCAGTGCGGCAATCAATTCATTTTGACTTTTAATGAGCAGGAGAAGCTTCTGGCTCGTGGTTTCAGTTTTCCAAAACGTTGTTCTGAATGCAGAAAACACAAATCCCGTACTACTCGTGATGCACACGAAGAATGGTATTACATGCGGAAGAACAAACAATCAAGAAGGGAAAAGAACTTCTTCGAAGAAACGATGTGAATAAATTTTCTAAAATTGATTTTTAGATTCATAAATTAAGTGCTTGTATTATAGCAATACATTCAAGGATAAGTCATCACTATCCTTCAGATCAGTGATTGAAAAAGGTTATTGATATGAGAGCCTGTTTTAAGCAATTTTGTGTCATACTATTTAATATTGTTTTAATTACCGCTGGCAGTGTTTTATGTGCCATGGCGGTAAATTGTATCCTGATTCCACATAATTTTTTTGGAGCTGGCTTTACAGGCATTTCAATTGTCCTCCATTATATTTTCCCATTTCTACCCGTGTCACTAATTTATTTTGTCATAAATATACCTGTTTTCTCTCTTGGCTGGATGAGTGTTGGCCGAAGTTTCTTCCTGTACAGTATTGTCGGTATGGTAATCTATTCCACCACTCTGGAATATATAAATATTCCTATCACTATTCAGGATAAAATTCCGTCTGCTCTTTTTGGAGGAATACTCATGGGTACTGGAGCAGGTCTTATACTGAAATCTATCGGTTCAGCAGGGGGTTTGGATATTTTATGTGTTATATTCATGAAACGGTTTTCAATAAGGCTTGGAACGACAATACTGGCATTCAATACAATAATACTGGGAACAGGTGCTATCTTATTTTCCCTGGAAGATGCACTCTATACACTTATCTATATCTATGTTAACTCCCAGGTTGTAAACATTATGATAACAGGTCTTAATCAAAGAAAGGCCATTTATATAATTTCACCCAAATGGAAAGAGATCTCAAAACAGATCATGGAAAATATAAAAAGGGGTGTAACTGTACTACAGGGATGGGGAGGCTATACAGGTAATGAACAGCATGTGCTCTATTCTATAATTACATTCAGGGAACTCTCAAGGCTCAAGCCCATTATTAATCAGATTGATCCAGAGGCGCTGGTAGTAGTCAGTGAGACTCTGGAGGTTATGGGCCAGCGAATCGGAAATCAGCCACACTGGTAAGATTTTGGGATATTTTAATACAGGCACATGTTCCATTGATTGTTAAACTCGTTAAAATCGACATATGCATTCAAGGAATTTAAGTCCGTGCCATAATAGTACAAATGGTTGTTAAACAATATTCATGAAAAATATTTATCTGGAGAACAGAAAATGGTTAAAAAGAAGGAAAAAAGAAGGAGAGTCACATTTTCGCTATTCACTCCCGGAGCAAAAGATGTGCGTCTTACAGGAACATTTAACAACTGGGGTATAAATAAACATCATATGAAGATAAACAATGATGGGGTTTGGACGAAAACCGTTATTATAAATCCCGGAACTTATGAATATAAGTTTCTTGTTGATGATGAATGGCGGCATGATCCCACAAATGATCTTGTGACCTATAATGAATATGGAACGTTAAACAGTTTGATTGTTATAGAATAATTCCGGGATTTAAACCAAGTAAATGTCAACAGTGTTTTTTTATTAATCCATAGGTTCGGTAAATGCTGGTTTTTTCGACCTTATAATTCGCATCTGGTAGCCATGTGGCAAATTATCTGCTTATTTATTCATAGTCTTCCTCATCATCTTTACTAAAAAAACCAGATTTAATAAACCATCCCGCTATTATTCCTATAGCTAGAAATATAAGCATGAGTAAGACACGCGACATGGCTATTGTCCAGAAAAAGATCTGAACCTCGACAACTGCAGCATTCTGGATAATGAAAATAACAACCAGGCATGCTGCGAATATTGCTATCAGGCGTTTATAGCTACTCATCTCAATCCTCCCTTTTTAATCTTTCCTCATTAATATCATCTCTGTGATCATGAAATCCAACACTGTTACTTCCAAAAGCCCCAATGTTACATTTACACACTACGAGAAACAGAACTGCTGGGTTTGATTCTGTAAAGCCTGACTAAATAATTACATTTCAGGTTTTTTTCTCTCTTATGCCGGGCCTGAAATATTAAATAGCTCAACACTTCCAATAAGTTACAGCAATAAATATGCCATTAACCATAACAGTTTGATATCGTTTAAATTTATATAATACGGAATTTAAAATGTTGGATAAAAAGAACTTAAGGTTCTTGTTTTGGTGAATAAGTTCTTAAATAAACCACTTCACTACAAGTGAATAAGGGCGTTTTAATCCAATGCTCAAAATGTGTGTAATCGTAGACATCGTACAACTTCTCCAAACTTTAGACCGCATGCAATCAATTGGTGATATATAATGACTTAGGTTACAAATACTAATAGTTATTAACAGTTTTCCGACTTTCCCAAGGGCTACAGATACCCTGATTAAGTGTAACTTTCTCCTGAAGGGTAAAGAAGTTAATTTGTGTCCAAAATGTGACCATTTTGTGATTAAATGTGACAAAAAATACTTTATATTTTCTTTATATTATTTATACAACTCAAGCGCGGTAAATTCAGGTAGTTAAGGGATTCGATTTAGTTGTTGGAATCCCTTTTTTCTTCTTTTTCCTCTTGCTTTTTAAGCCTTTTGATTCTAATCATTAATAATCGTTTTAAAACGGACAAAATATACTGCCTTTAGATCCATTATCAACTTATTATTTTTTTAGGCTATCCTTTAGTATCTTATTTAATTTAAAGAACTTACTAAGAAGGAGCTTCTTATGGAATTCATGCAGCCGTTAACTTTATTCAAGAAAAAACTAAAGGAGGGAATACATAAAGCCTGGCAATTTTTAAAACCCGGACCGGAAGCATGGAAAGGGGCAGGATTGGGCCTGGTATGCACGCTTATCTTATTTATATTATATAGTTTTTACCCTGTCCTGACGGTTGCTTCTCCGAACTGGGTTGCTCCATTGACTGTTCTTTATTTCCTTGTTTGTACTATTCTGCTCGTCTTTCTTTTGCAATTGCTGCTTCATCTCCTTGCAGGATTGCCTGATCTATTTCAAACCATGTTGTTTGCTACAGTTATTTTTTTCGCTACAGCCTTTTCATCGGTTTTTACAGGAGCAGGGACAAATGCCATTATCGTCAGCGTGGTTATTGCATTTTCTATGGCAGGTGCCGGTGTGTGGGTGATAATTCGAGGAGAAATTAAGAAGCGAACCTTTGGCAATAAAGTACTTCTCACGATTACGACTCTAACAGGACTGGCCGGGATTGTCTTTATGCTTTCATGGTTCTTGATAGAAGGCTATTCGACGGAAGCACCCCCAAATGCTGCAGCTTTGAAAGGAACTCCTCTTGCATTGATTTCAAAAACAGATCCCTCCTTACCAGGTCCATTGAAGGTAAAATACCTTGCCTATGGCAGTGGCACTGATAAACGGCGTGTAGAATATAGTTTAAAAGCTGATCTTATCAGCCGATCTGTTGACGGATCCAAATTTATAGAAGGGTGGGACGGCCCCGGAGGATGGGCGCGAACACGCTACTGGGGTTTTGATGTCAAAGAATTACCACTTCAGGCCAGGGTTTGGTATCCAGATGGTCCGGGACCATTTCCGCTGGTGTTAATTGTACATGGTAACCATTCAATGGAAGACTTTTCCGAACCTGGTTATGAATACATCGGGCAGCTTTTAGCAAGTAGGGGATTTATCTTGGCATCAATTGATGAGGACTTTTTGAATGGATCTATGTCAGATGCTTTCTTATCTCTGCCTGGTGGTAAAAGCGGACTCCGGGTGGAGAATGATGCACGGGCCTGGCTGCTTTTAGAGCATCTTAGACTATGGCGTGAATGGAGTGAAAAGACCGATAATCCTTTTTATGGGATAGTTGACTGGAATAACCTTGCCTTGATTGGCCATTCTCGAGGCGGAGAGGCTGCTGCCACCGCAGCGGCATTCAATCGATTGCCATTTTATCCAGATAATGCCCTGGTTAAATTCAATTATGGATTCAATATACGTTCAGTTGTTGCTATCGCACCCTGCGATGGACAATATCAACCTGCATCATTACCCACTAAACTGGAAAATTTAAACTACCTTGTCCTGCAGGGGTCACATGACATGGATGCTCAATCATTTTTAGGGGCGCGACAGTTTTCCAGGATATCTTTCTCAGGAGAAGAACATTTTTTCAAGTGTGCTCTATATATTTATGGTGCCAATCATGGCCAATTCAACAGCGTCTGGGGTCGGCATGACTATTCATCCCCGATTATTGAAATGATGAATGTTAAACCTGTTATGCCCTTTGAAGATCAGCAAAAAATTGGTAAGGTTTATATTTCTGCTTTCCTGGAAGCTACACTCCATGGGGTAAAAGGATATGAAAGGATCTTTCAGGATTATCGCAGTGCCAAAGAATGGCTGCCACCAACAATCTATCTCAGTCAATATGTAGATTCAGATACCCGGATGATCTGCACTTTTCAGGAAGATATTAATTTAACCAGTGCTGATCTACCGGATGTTCAGCTTAATGGTGAAAACCTGAAATTATGGTCTGAAAAGAAAGTCTCAATGAAGTGGGGTACCAGGGACACCAACGCGGTTTACCTGGGCTGGGACAACAGCAAGGATCAGAAAAAGGCCTCTTACACAATCACTTTGCCGGAGACGGAATTTAACTGTTCACCTGATTCCAGCCTGGTTTTTGCCATGGCTGATACAGGGCAAGATCCTCCTGAGGATGATTCTGAAAAGGACTCTGATAAGCCAGTCCAGGAATCCGAACCGGATAAAACGGAAAAACCTGAGCTGAAGTTTATTGATTGTTCTATTGTCGTTAAAGACCGGGCCGGTGTTTCGGCGGTTTTACCATTAACTCATTATTCAGGTCTTCAACCTGTAATCAAGGTACAGGTAGCAAAAGCGGCTTTCATGAATAAAAATAAGGATTCCGAAGTTGTTTTTCAGAGTTTTGAATTTCCCTTTTCTGATTTTGTAAAAGTCAATCCGGATTTTAATCCGGAGGAATTGCACCAGGTGGCTTTTGTTTTTGACAGGACCACTAAAGGAGTGGTAGTGCTGGATGACATTGGATTCCGGACTGAAAGGGGGCATCCTTAATTTGTCACCTTTCGAATAAAAAACAGGAAACTGACCTTATATTTAATAGTGTCTCTCTCTGGGTTGGTTGAAACCCTTCGCTCCAGTGACCAGGTAATGATAGCCGGGATCGGATAAGTAATGGAATAAATAAGAATCTTAAAAAATGGATTCCCGCCTGCGCGGGAATGACAGATTTGGAGAGTTCCGGTTTATATGCCACCATAAAGCAGGAAGCTGTCCTCATACTTAACAGAAAAACTAAAGGCTGAAGTTATTAGACTTCAGCCTTTAGTTTTTGATGTATATGTTTCTTGAAATCAGGTTCCCAGCTTCCCCTTGCCGGCCATTACACTGGCGACCTTATTCATTCCCAGTCCCTCCAGGGTTTTTCTGGTAGGCCAGCCCCGATCAATACTCCAGCCTTCAAGCCTGTAGAAGTGAGTCTTGAATTCCTCTACACCATCCCTATCAAGATACAGGTCATTCTGGTCTTCAAAAATCCACTTTCCATCCCTGTAAACAGGTTTGTTTCCTCCTATGGGAAAGGTTGCTCCCGGCATATACATGAAGGGGGCAAATTTTTCCTGGTCCCGATGCCTGCCCGCCATTACCCGGATGGCACGCTCCATGTTCCAGATTTTCCTGCCGGTTTCTATAGTGTCTGCCAGGCTGTTTTTACTGCCTGTCACAGCCTTGTAGTACCGGTATTCCAGTTCCGGACTGGGACCGGCAAGTCCCTGGGGAGCCCTGCCAATAAAGCTTGGAAGGAGCATTTCACAAATGGACATGGATTCGTTGTAAAATCCCGCGTAACGCCTGGCCCAGGCCAGCATTTTTGCCTTATGGGGAGAGTATATCCCGGTTTTCCTTGCCTCTTCACCCTTCCAGGAATTACTGAACATGATCGGATCATCATCAAATGGTACAGCTTTTTTTGCCAGCGTTTCTACCAGCTCTTCAGCCGTGTAGGATGGAGGGCCTCCGAATCCTCCGCCGCCGGATATACCGAAAAATCCGTGCCACATGGGATCACCGGACATGAATATATAACTATAGGCCCAGTCGACACCGGGAAGGCAGTGATGCCAGCTTGCGCCCCAGGCAGGAAGCCGCAATGTGCCGGCGTTCATGTCTTCTTCCAGCCGTCCCCATTTTTTGACAGCTTCCAGAAATCCTTCCGCCAGATCAGCTCCGATTCCTATTCTCCGGGAGATGGCATCACAGAAGATTTCACGGAATTTTAACGTGTCCCATTGATCCATAGGCAAGGGATAGGAATCGATTTTTTTACCCGGGCCCAGTTCACCTATTTCATAGAGGTATTTGATATACCAGCCCATACCGGGTTCCATGGGCACCATTCCCTTAAAGGCTGCAGGGGCATTTTGAACTGGCAGTGTTATAGCGCCGCCGAATTTTGTCGCCCATGTGCAAATCCCCCATTTCATAGCGATATCTGCTCCCCGCATCAGCGCTCCCTGATCACCTCCCCCCATCTGGCCAGTCTGCTGTTTTCCCATATACCAGTATTCGTCAGCGCACATGGATTCACCACCGTAATATGAATTCCGTTTCCTGTCGTTGTTAATGCAGGGCATACACGCGGAAGTCCCGGGTTGAGCGTTCATGATTCGCGGATGGTTCCTTGTATGCCAGAGCCGGGTATCCACAACTCCTGCAGGGTCAGCGACCTCAATACCTCCGGTACCGATAACACTTACAGCCTTCAGATTTTTCGATCCGAAAACTCCTCCGAATCCTCCTGTCCGGGCACTTACTCCACTGCCGTGTATCAGGGCGGCTACCCTTGTCATGGATTCCCCGACAGGGCCGATGCAGACGATTTGCGGGAGTGCTGTGGTATAGTCCTTATCTATCTCCTGCCATTGCTGCCCGAACCTTGTTCGTCCAACCACGGCGGATGTTATTTCGTCCTGTGTTTCGTAAGTATCCATTCCCCACAAACGGTTACCGTCTTCAAATGTGACTTTATCATTAATTATGTTTATCCAGACCGGGCTGTCCGCTCTGCCCTGGATTGCGATCCCGTCCCATCCCGCAAGCTTCAGCATTGTAGCAAACCTGCCTCCGAAACTCGTTCGATGAAACAGGGGAGTAGGAAAGGTCTCCGGAGCTATACCGCAGACACTGGTCCTTCCGCCGCCAGGTACACCTGTAGCTGCAAGAGGGCCCGACATCAATGAAATTATATTTTGAGGGTCAAAGGGGTCCTGCAAATCCCAGTCTCCCGGGACAACGGCCATGTCCCAGAACATGGCGGCGCCCATCCCTACACCTCCTCCAAACTCTTCATATTTTGCCGTCTCAATAATATTTATTTCTTTTGTTGTCAGATTGATCTTCAGAATTTTCCCTGCATATCCATTTGCCATTTTTATTCCCCTCCCTTCTTTGCCGCCGGCTTGGGAGCCATTTTAGGAAATCCCATTCCCTGGGATTTGCCGGGAGGTGGCGCAAGATTGACGTCGTAATAGTCAATATCCCGCTGGCGCGGTGCCTTATTGACGAGTTTTAGCGCATTGACAGGGCAGGTTTCGACACAGGCCTGTTTCCCCTCAAAACCTCCCTTTTCATTCCAGTATGGCGCACCCTCGCAAAGATCGCATTTGGTCGATTTTCTTGTTATAGAATTCCATATTGTCCTGTGGGGTTTATGGGGACAGGACTGGATGCATTGTTTACACCCGATGCATTTGGACTGATCAATCCGTCGAATATTACCGTTGGCCTCGTCAACATGACACGCGCCTGTAGGGCAGTTCTGTACACATAGAGGTGAAACGCATTGCCTGCATACCGACATTACAACGTCATGGGGATACCTGGTGAAGGAAGGCGCGTCCCGGATGATTTGAATCCTCGAGAGGGAGGGATTTGCTATACCCTCGTGAGTCATGGAACAGGCGAACATACAGCTCTGACAGCCAAGGCAAAGCCTGCTGTCATAAACAAGATAACCTTTAGACCTTGAATAGGATGTTTTTTTGGAAGCAGCCCCGGCAGTGCCTGGAACACCTGCTGCCAGAGCCCCTGAGGCAATGGCAGCCCCGCTGCCAACGAGAAACTCACGACGGTTTATCTTTTTTTTCTTGTCTCCGGGTTTTTCAGGTTCAGCCATAGGGCATTCTCCTTGTAGCTAATTTTAATCGCAGACTTATATGTACATTTAAAATTTTACGGTGTAATATAAATTTCTATTACTTTGCTGCGAGACAGGTGACATCACCGTTCATCGTTGTCAGATACAGTCTGCTGTCAGCCGCAATCATACCGTCCCAGACAGGCAGAGAATCCAGCTTATATTCTGAAAGCTTTTTTCCGTTTTCAGTGGATACTGCCCAGATTCGGGCACCGTCTTTCCCTTTCAGGAGTTCGCTCTGCTCTGCAAGCTTTTTCAGGACGTCCGCATCATCCATTGCGAAAAATGCATCTTCTTCATCCACAATATCCGGGGGGCCGGCAATAAAGAGCGTTTTATCAGCAATTACCATGGCCCGAACCTGAATGTCCGGTTTATCCATTTGCCACTTGAAGTCCACAGCAGTTTGATCAGCCATTGGAATACCCTGACGAAGTTTCCAGTCTCCAGTGGCCCTAAAACTTACAGGCATATTAGCCATCATCCCGCCGGTTTTTGGTTTGGGTCCCGGTTTTGCAACAGGTGTTTTACTAAGTGCCGTCTTTGCTATTGGAAATTTAGGTTTTGCCTTTGGCGCACCGAACATGGGCTGGTTTACTCTCTCTATATCCTCCGGGCGGCTTGATTTTGATGCTGCATAGAGCTGGTATTCCAGCACGATCGATTCGCTCAGAAATTCAGGTTTGCGCGCGAACCCGTAAACGTTCTTATCATCAACCGCAATCAGCCTTCCTGAGGGGGTGAGTCGACCCATGACTTCCCAGGCACCCCATCCGCTGGTAACACTTTTTCCGAACATCATATAAGAACGGGAAAATTGTGAATCATCCAGAAATCCGATAGGGGAGAATACATGCGCGCCTTCTCCGATCTGATCGCCTACGTTTCGCACGCCGATATGTTTTCTGTTCCCATCAAGATCGAATTGCTGGGAACGCATATATAAATACTTCCCGTCACTGGAGAGAATATCGGATAAACCGACAGGCATATTCAAACCCTGGACATACTCATGCAGGTTCTCACCTGTTTGGGGATCGATTTCGTTAAGGATATTTTCAGAAAGCATCTCTCCTGTTGCCGGATCCAATTGAAGCATACGCAGACCACCGTCCATGAACATGGATCTTCCGGCTACACAGTAGATTCTATCATTCTGGACAAGAATGCTTCCGTGTACCGGCCATACTGATTCCAGCTGCTCGTACGCAACCATACGCAGATTCATTGGTGCTGCGCGAAAGCGCCATATAAGAGCTCCGTCTTCTGAATTAAGACAGTAAACATATCCGTCAGCCGAACCCAGCAGGACGCGTCCCATGTAAATTGTTGGGGGTGAGTCGATTCTTCCTCCAACTGTATAATTCCAGAGAACTTTTCCATTAGTTGCATTCATAGCGTATAGTGTGTGTGCATCCACATTTGCTACATACATCCTGTTGTTTGCAACAACAGGACTGCTCAATTTACCACCAAGCGTTACTTTCCACTGGAATTTGACCATCGATGGGACATTTGTTCCGGTATAGGCGCTGCGTTTTGTATCATGCCTGTAGGTGGGCCAGTCTTCATCACCTGATATTTCAGTAATTTTTTTATTATAGGCCGGTCCTTTTTCAAGCCTGTTTGCAGAAGCAGCAACAGTATCAAGGCTGGAATTGTGATCAGAACCCAGGGCACCGAACCCGTTCAGTTTTGCTTCCAGGTAACAGGCACATGCGTGGGGTGGAGTATAAATCAATCCGTTACTGGGCATAATGCCGTAAGCACATCCACCCCTGGTATAATGGTTTATATCCCAGTCTTTCTTTTCAAGGTCAACAAATTCAATGCCTGTTCGGGAAGGTAGAATGTATTTTTTAGTCGCCTTGCTGATATAGCACCTCTGGTGAAACCAGTATTTTGCCTTAAAACCTGGTATTTCTTCAACTACTTTTCCGGTATGAAGATCCCGTCCGGTGTATTTCCCGTCATCCTGGACGTTTGCGGTTCGTCCGGTCCATACGACTCCATCTATCACAAAGATATCTTCGGGAGAATAATGCCCGGAACCGGGTTGCGGTGCATCCCACATTTTTTTTCCGTTCCCAGCAGAAAGGGCGATTACCATTCCAGGCTGGCCAAACCCTTTTGCTCCAATAGAAAAAAGAAGGACATCGTCATAGGCCACTATTCTGGGTGCGTATGATGTATCGATCTTTTTTGTCTGAATCGACTCGGACTGCCATTTTGTCTTTCCATTTCTCCTGTCCATACAGATGATTTTATCCCCGTCATAAAAGTAAACGGATTTTGAATTGGCAGTAAGAGAAAGAGGGGCGACAGGAGATTCCGTTTCCCATAGGGAATTCCCGTTTGAAACATTGATGGCCCTGATCTGACCGGGCTTTTTACCCCACCCCCATTCCGATCTAGCCCAGTCTGCATTGCTCCAGACATATGTTTCTTTTGGAGTATATTTTTTGTCTGTCTTCTCCGGGCGTCCGATGAGAATAAAGAGGGTGTTATCTGAAAAAATAATCTCTGAAGTTTTATCGGTATCCTGGAAAGTCCGTATAATCTCGCCGGTTGCGGCATCCAGTTCGCTTAATGGGGCGTTGATACCGAGGGTGACATAAACTCGATCTCCAATGGCCACCAGTCGTCTGGGCAGGTAAGCCGGTCCGCTCTTCAGGCTGAATAAGTGGCTGAACCATTCCTTAATCGGTTTTTTCCAGAGGATGGTTCCATTGTATGCGTCACGTGCTACAAGATAATTCTCGGGCGGCAACTGGATTGATTCCGTCGGTCCTTCATCCATGATGTAGAAAATCCGGCCATTAGCGGAAACAAGCGCGGACATACTTGCCGTGGTGTCATGGTGCCGTCCCCACCTTGGGCTGCCTATCCACTGATAATTACGAACAGGCCCAATTGTTTCATCCTGCGATACAGTATTACCGCTTGCGTTATATAGATACTGGTTCCATTCATCTATTGCATCCGGTACCGGCTTGATATTCTTTTGCCATCCAGAGGTTTCAAGGGTCATAAGGACACCGTTTGGGGCAAGAACCCGCATAACTTCATCTTTAGATATATCACCCAGGTCTTCGGCAACAACCATGTTGACGAGATTATCCTTATAGGGCAGGTAGGTGCCTGTAAACTGATCGATTGATATTGTGCCGTATTTTTGTTTGGATGAGATATATTTCCTGGCTTTTCGAACATTCTCTATCTTGGAGTCCAGGCCCTGGACAAGAAAGCTGTCATTTCCTTTAAGGGCTTCAGTCAATTCGCCGTTACCGCAATTGACATGAACGATAAGCCCGCCATGTATTCCCGCTTTTTCGAGAATATTTTTCGCCTGCTCCGCAGGAGATACTTCCGACTGGACCTGAGCAATGGATATCGAGATAACGGTGATCAGGGCAATCGGGAAAATAAGCAGCATTGATTTAATAAGCCGATTTTTCATTGGTGAATTCCTCCTGAAAAATATTTTATCAGCTGATAAATTTATTTAACTTCAACACATTCGAAATTGGCGGCATCATTGACGTCACCGCTTCCCTTATACCTGGCCTGTTCGGGATAAGGGCATACCGGTCTGGTTCGATAGACTTCAGCAGGTCCTCTTCCCATCATGCCCCCTCCCGTTGTATGGGGGTAGATAATTTTATCAGGGGCTTTGTCCTTTTCTACCCAATCAACAAGCGCATCAAAAGTTTTGAATCCCTGTGGATTACTGAATGCGGGGCAGCCGCCAGAAGCCGGTACAGTGAAAAGGCGCGCGAAATCCCGGGTTTGCTTGTAACCGCCCATTGTCTTTGCAACATCCTTGTAATATTCAACGTATTGCCGGGGCGGAAGTGCCATGCTGTTCCAGGATGATACCATCATGATCTTGCCGCCTGAATCCTTGAAGGGCTGCAGGTTTGGATTAATTCCATCAACAGCTGAGCCAGTTTTTTCTATACCCAAACGAGTGTCCCGGTCCACATCGAAAGTCCGGAAATCCCAGTTGGCATCCTCAAAAAGCAGGCCCTTGAAGTAATTGAGATTGACCGAAAAAGGCTCCTTTTCAATCATGAAAGCCCATGTCAATTCACTTCCTCTTTCAAAACCGGTATATATGGGAGTTCCGTCATTGAATTTTGCGCCTTCATAGATATTTCTTACTGTATCCACCTGGGCATCTGTAAGGCAGGATACTTCGTCCGGGCCATGGCAGCGGATGCTTGCTGGATCGAAATCGCATGATGGTGGATCAACAATAATGCCGTCGACGAGACCGTCATATGCGTCACAGGCATCAAGGGCAGCCCTGTTTATTACGGCGAGTTTCGGCACTGGAATGTACCCGGGACCATCCACACCGTCCTTGAGAGCAAGCCAGCTGATATAGAGAGAGCCCGGCTGAAGATGGGAAACGTAAAAGGCGGGGTCTTCGGCAAGAATGCCGTCAAAATCTTCAGGGTAACGCTGTGCTTCATTTAGTCCCTGGTTACCGCCGTTATGGCAGCTGTTCCAGTAGGAATATTTAATCGGTTTTCCATAATAAGCTTTTGCCAGGGTCTTTGTCACCACAACCATTTCATGGACAGCTCGATGGCCCCAATCTACCCATTTTTCGGGATGCCCGATTGCCCATTCAAACCCCTGGTCCACATGGCCTGTGTCAGTCCCGGCTGAGACGTATCCCCTCTCCATATTACGCGCGATTCCGCTACTGGCAATGGAACCTATAAATCCGGGATTACCTACGGCCAGGAATCTATCATTCCAGTTTGAGGCATCGGGAAGCCATACCTCTATACCGATATGGGAGTCACTGCTTGGCTTTGAGACTGCATTTACTCTACAGAAAGAAGTGTTTATTTTTTGAGGCGGCATATTCCCAAATCCACCACTCTGACCGGGGAGTTCATACCCGGGCCCGCCTTTTACTACTGAAGTGATAGTGATATTTGGAATTTTAATTGATTTCAGACTTTCGCAGGACTGCTGCGCCGCAGCCGGAAGTGTGAAAATAACAAATGCAAGAAAAGCTGTAAATAAGACCAAAGTTTTAAAATATTTCATGAAGATGCCTCCTATATGAGTTCCGGGTTAGATACTGATCATAAAACCAGCATAATTTGTGATTCTAAATTATTCGGTGGGGTATAAAACCCCACCCTACATTAAAACAAAAGGATTTACGTAGGGTGGTATTTTATATACCACCAGAAGAAAAAAACAGATGAATTGAAATAATGTTTTCTGAGATTAAACTTACAAACCAGAATGAACAGGGCTCAAGGTACAGGACTCCAGCGTTCATCTGGATAAAAAAATAATGTTGTTATCTCGAACCCTGGACCCCTTAAATCCTTGAACCCTCTCAATAATTTATGCCAAAAGTTCCTGTGCCCTTATCAGTCGTTCCTGCACATGCACACCATTGGGGCATTGGATCGCACAGTCAGAGCAATCACTGCACTGTACGCTTCTGATTTCCTCGGGTAATTCCATGAAACTCATACGGGCCTGATGATAATTACCGCAATAATCATTGTATGCCAGAAAACGCATTACATCCGTTACCGGTAGATTATTCGGGCATTTACCGCTGCATTCGTAACACATCCGACAATAGGAAGGCCGGATTTTTTCATTCATAACATACAGAACTTTTTCATCTGCAGGTGTATAGGGTTCGGACATGGCACGGAAGTTCATTTCAAGCTCAGCAATTGACTTCATATGGGGTACTGTTGTTCCTATGGCAGGATTGTTCAGCACCCATTTTATGCCAGAAAGCGGTCCATCCCCCTCCTTGGCAGGCGGGTTATCCAGGTTGAACAGATTAAGACCGGTCAATGCCACTACAACCTTCATAGCGATTACGCCGATCCCTGCTTTCTGCAGTTTTTTGATTGCCTGGTCCCTGTAGTAGCCGCCAATGGCGAAGCTGTAGGTAGTCTGCATTACATCGAATGTCTCTGATTCTATGAGGAAATCAACCATTCTGTTAGGATCGTGGTTGCTGAATCCCAGGAACCTTGCCTTTCCCGCTTTTTTGATCTCCTGTACTGCTTCAAGGGCTTCATCAGGAATGGCTGTTGGTGTATCCCTTGCGTGCAGATGATAGACATCAACATAGTCCATCCCGAGATTTTTAAGGCTGGTGTCTATATCATTTAAAATGTCCGCTTTTCTTCTAGAGCCGGACTTGGTAGCGATAACCAGCTTACTTCGATCCCGACTTTTAATTATTTCCCCAAAGATTTTTTCACTGTCGCCATATACCCTGGAGGTGTCATAGTAATTAACCCCCATATCCAGTGCGCGGTTGATCACTTCCGGAATTGGCACAAAACCGATTCCATAGCCCACTCCTGAAACCTTGAGCCCTGTATTTCCCAGAGTACGGTAGACAACTTTTGGAGTTTCTTCTCCAAAGGCGGTTTTAAGTTTTGCTGATGATGCGATTCCTGCCGCGGAAAGCGTTAATCCGGTTTTTAGAAATTTTCTTCTAGATACTTTGGTGCCCATATGACCTCCTGTTGTAAGACATTTATAATTTCATCAAAAATATTATCTTATTGATTATATTATGTAATTACCTTTAAGGCTTGGGTAAGTAACCAATCCTATCACCCGAGTAAGTGCCGATCCATATTTCACTATCAAGCAGGATCGCTGCACTTGCCTTCTGCATGGTCGCCGTTTGATCAACACCTGTTACCCGTTTTGTTGTCATGGTTTCAGGGTGAATGCTGAATACGGACCAGCCGCCCTCATCAGGAGGATTATCACCCACGGTATAAAGCAGACCATCATCACCCCAGCGGATATTATCAGGCATGATGCTGATTTGAACTTTTTTCAATTTAACAGGATTTTCTGTACGGTTATAGCGGATTATCTCGCGTGTACCAGTAGCTGAAGCATAGACCCATTTATCATCAGGAGATACAGCAATCCCATTTGCACCGGAGATATCTGTGCCAGGTATTGCATTGACACTGCCTCCGGGATGCCATTCATAAACGCCGCCTGTGATTTTACCCTGGAAAATATCATTAAAGGAATTAGGTGGAGTCGGGTCGAAAAATTTTGTCGTCACAAATCCACCGTCAGAAAGAATCGCGACGCTATTGGCCAGCATTTTATCAGGTAGCGGCACACAGCCTGTCCAGCTGATAAAAGGCTTGATACCTTTTATATCAATTTCAAATACTTCTATGGCCTCCCTTTCGCCATGGCCGGTGATGTAAAGGTTGAACCGGTCTGATGAAGTTTGAGTAAGGGCCAGACCATGGGCGGAGAAATTTTCATAATTTATCGGTCCGGGGCAGGCATTGAATATCTCTTTATTATGATTAAATTTTGGGCTCTCCCCAGGAAAGAATTCTTCAAAAGTCTTTTCTTCGCGGTTTACAAGGTAGATATGGCCGGTATCATCCGTGTTTGAGAACTGGCCATTCAACCCTGAGGTAATCAGCCATTCAGTGTCTCCAAGCGGTAGGATGTCTTCAGCGTTAATGGGCCCGCAGATAAATTTCAGATTATCAGAGTCTTTGCACTCATCAGCACTGACCGGACCTGACAAAAATATAGATATGAAGGTACATAATATCAGAAATTTAGAAGTCATATGTATTGTTAAAAAATAAAGTAGAATCGCGTTTATATTTATTAAAAAAATTAAAATCCCGTCATGCCCATGAAATGAGCATCCATTTGTTTAGTCCTTTAAAACTCTAAAGTGGATTCCCGCCTGCGCGGGAATGACAAATGAAACGAATATGTTAAAAAGCCGTCATTCCCCGACTTGATCGGGGAATCCAGAGGTTTTTTAAAAACAGAAGGAGCTTTTTATGAGAAATCAATTATTTTTAAGTCCCCAGTTTTCCGGCATCTCCAAGTGTTTTAACCATTCTTTTTAAACCCAGTTTTTCCATTGTCTTTTTGGTAGGCCAGCCATTTTCCTTGTCCCAGCCTTCAAGGGCATAATAGTGGTTTTTGAAGTCGTTCACTCCTTTCCGGTCCATGTACATGTCCCGGCAATTATCACTTCGCCATTTACCTTTCTCATAGATGGGCACTCCTCCGTAAATGGCTATACCTGATGCGCCCGGCTTATACATGTATGGATAGAAATCTTCAGTATGGCGGCTTCTTCCGTGCATAACGCGGATGGCGCGCTCAAGGGTCCAGATCTTCTGGCCAACGCGCATTGTGTCGGTAAAGGAGTCATTCCTTCCTGTAACGGCCTTGTAGTACATCATTTCCATATCAGGGCTATGGCTGCCCAGTTCAGGGAGAAACATCTCGCAGAATGCCATTGACTCATTCCAGAATGTGGAATAATGGCGGCTCCAGGCCACCTGCTTGGCTTTATGGGGGGAATAGATGCCTGTCTTCCAGGCCTCTTCACCTTCCCACGCGTAGTTGAACATGAATATATCGTCAGTATAGGGGATGGTCCTTTTTGACAGCTTCTCCAGGGAGTCTTCAAGAGTGCCCTCGCTGGGCTTACCGACTGGCGCCATAAATCCGTGCCAGGCCGGGTCACCGGCCCCGAAGATGTAGGCGTAAGCCCATTCCACCCAGGGCATTGTCCAGTGGGTTGTAGCTCCCCAGGCAGTCAAACGCAACGCGCCGCTGTCCCTGTCCTTTTCCAGCCGTCCCCATTTTTCGGCAGCCCGGCATGTTCCTTCAGCCAGGGCATCGCCGATACCGGTGCGATTAGCAATTGCTTCCAGAAAAGCCAGGCGAAAACTCAGTTCACCCCATTGATCCATGGGTAAGGGTGCCGAGTCTATCTCTTTTCCGGGGCCCAGCAGTCCCTCCTGTTTGAGGTACTGGAGATACCAGCCCAGTCCTGAATCCGTCGGTACCTTCCCTTTGAAAAATGCCGGCGCGCCGGGTATGTCTTGCGAAAACATTTCAGCGTGGAAATGAGCCGACCAGCTGCTGAGTCCGTATTTTATCAATGCCTCAGCGGCCCGGTCTGAATCCGACTGTTTATTGCTGCCAAGCCAGCCCTGGCAGGCACACATGGTCTCTCCTCCATAATAGTTTTTTCTGCGCCGATCACCGCGCAGGCAGGGCATGCAGGATGCCGCGCCAGGCTGGAGGGGACGAGGATTCGGTGCTTGCATTTGATGAAGTCTGGCCTCCAGGATGCCCTCAGGATTAGCTACGTTCACTTTGCCGGTCCCGGCTACGCTGATGGCCTTTAAATTCTTAGCCCCAAAAACCGCGGCATGGCCCCCGATTCGCGCGCTGACACCGCTGCCGGTGATCAGGGCGGCCATTCGTGATCTGGCCTCGCCAATGGGGCCGATACACAGGATTTCAGGTCGATTTGTAGTGTAGGTGCTATCTATTTCCTGCCATTCTTCACCAAAACGGGTTTGCCCGCCCACCATTGATGTAATTCTGCTCTGTGTTTCCCAGGTGTCCCGGCCCCAGAGTTCTTTGCCGTCTTCTATCTTTACCTGGTCATTAATTATGTTGATCCATACAGGGTTGTCTGCCTTGCCTTCTACCACCACTCCATCCCAGCCGGCAAGCTTCATCATGGTGCCAAACCGGCCGCCAAAATTGCCTCGCCAGAATTCACATGTAGGATATGTTTCCGGAGAAATACCGCAAATACTGGTTCTCGCGGCAGCGGGAACACCTGTGGCCGCCAGAGGACCAACCATAATTGGAAGAACATTGCGGGGGTCATATGGATCCTTCAAGTCCCATTCACCGGGCGCTACTGCCAGGTCCCAGAAAATAGCTGTTCCCATTCCATAGCCGCCTCCGAATTCTTCATATTTGGCAGTATCGATGGTGCCGATTGATTTAGTCGTCAGATTAACCCTTAATATCTTTCCTGTATATCCGCCTGTCATGGTATTATTCCCCCTTTTCCTGGTTGTCATCCACATCCTGTTGTAGAAAATCCATAAAATTTCTCTGAGGAGGCGGTGGCGGCGCCATATCAAGGTCATATCCGTTTACATCTGTTTGGAGAGGAGGCTCATGGACAAGCTTAAGTGCCTTTGCCGGGCATATATCCACACAGGCCTGGTGACCATCAGGTCCTCCCTTTTTACTCCAGTGGGGAGTGCTTATACACAGGTCACATTTCATGGATACATCATCCTCAGGATTCCAGACAGTCCTGTGGGGCCTCTGTGGACAGGATTCGATACAGGTCCCGCAGCCGATACACTCATCAGGGTCGATTACTCTTACATTACCGTTTTTTGTGTCCACATGACAGGCACCTGTCGGACAGTTATGTACACAAAGAGGTGTTACACACTGCCTGCAGACAGACATCACAATATCATAGGGATATTTTGTAAAGGACGGAGCATCGCGGATAATCTGGATTCGTGAAAGGGAGGGGCTGGCTGTTCCCTCATGTGTAAGAGAACACGCGTACATACAGCTCTGGCAGCCGAGACATAGTCTGCTGTCGTAAACAATGTACCCGGTTGACGGCTCATACGATTCTTCAGCAGCTGTTGCGGCTTCAGGTTTCAAGGTGTATGTTCCCAAAGCGCCGGCGGCAATTGCAATACTTCCGCTTTTCAGAAAATCACGCCTGGAAACTGATTTTTTCTTTTCTTTGGCCTTCTTGGATTCAGTCATGTTTTCACCTTTCTAAAAATAAAGACTTGTGTTCACCACCCGTTCGTTTCACTCAATAGAGACACAGAGTTCGCAGAGTTAAAAATGTTTTTTCATTTGTCGGGAGATACCGACAAATGAAAAGGATTTATCTTCCAGAGTGGATGAGTTCTTTTATTTAACAGGTATCTCCCTGTTAAATAAAAATAAAAAATCCTCTTTGCTCTCCGTGTCTCTGCGGTAAATTTAGTTTTTATAAAAACATCTATGCTAACACTTGCCAAGTGCCCGGAGTATTCTATCGGGAGTCGCAGGCGGCTCAACCCATTTATCTATGGCATTTACAACAGCACATACGGGAAGCAGAGGGGCAGCCATGCAGTGACTGATACCTGTAGCTCCGTAACAGGCATTACCGCTTCGGGTTTCAACAGCATAGGTGTCGATCGGTCCCAGGTCCATAATCGTTGGTTTTTTGTACTCAAACATGTTTGTACTGAGCTTTACACCTGTTTCCTTGTCGTAAATAAATTCCTCTGTTAATCCTCCATGGGAGAAGAACATAGCCTGGTGCAGCTGTCCCTCAAATGATGTCATTCTAAGTACTTTGCCGGGGTCGCATACAACAACATATTTAAGTACCTCGACCTCACCTGTTTCAGTATCCACTGCTACTTCACAGAATGCGGCATTCATAGTATCGAGGATATGCCCGCCTTTATGCCATGTTGTTTCAGGGGGTTTCCCGAAGTATGTGGCGGTGATATCCAGGTCATGATCGCCGAAACCTTCGTCCGCGATAAATTTTCCGAATGGAAAGGCCTTGCTTGGGTCCGACTTCAGATAAACCATTGAATCCTTTGTATCTAGATCATCCGGGGTGATTTTGGGCCCACTGGGTTTGGGAGCTCCTAACATACCTCCACCCCCTCCACTGAATGCGCTGGATTTAGCGGCCCATTCCAGCAGAAGTTTTTTGCACTTTACAGCGGCTTCCTTCATTACCCAGGCGGATGCCGTGGTGCCGTCGCTCCCTCCGCCGACAGGGGTAAAGATAGCCTTGTTGTCATAGAGGAGAATCACGTCTTCAATTTTCGCGCCCATTTCCTCGGCTACGACCAGGGCGCAGGCATCGGCGGCATAACTGCCCATCCAGGGACCCTTGGTCGGTATATACACTTTGCTGTCTGCCTGAACTGTTACAGTCGCGGTGTAGGGCTGCTGGGCGTGCCTTGGTGATTGAGCGTACCTGAAGCTGTAACCGTGCATGCGGCCATCCGGAAGCTTTTTGGTCCCTGACTTATGCCACTTCCAGTTCATGGCCTTTTTACCTATTTCAATGCACTTTACCAGGCCGGGAGGAACCCCCGGGTCCTGCTGGGAAGATGGACCATGGACGTTTTTAAGAGCAACATCAGTAACATCCATGTTCAGTTTGTCCGCAATAAGCTGTTCACCCATAGTCATGGAGTCCCAGTTAAACGGGGATGTCTGGCTGCCTGTATTTTTACCTGAGCTGGTATAAACGCTCTGAAATCCATATTTTTGATTAACACATCGGGTTGTATTGAAGGGACTGAACCTGCCTTCCCATGATCCCATTGAAAAAGCACGCGCGTTAATACCCGGAGCTCCTGAGTCCCCTATAGTGTTTTCCTCGACCGCCGTAATGGTTCCATCCTTTTTAAATCCGATTTTTGTATGGGAATAACGCTGCGGATTGGCCGGGTAGTAATCGTGAGTCCTGTCATTTACACATCTTACCGGGCGGCCGGCTCTTCTGGACAGCAACGGGGTAATAAGGTGCGCGCGGCGATTAAACCAGTCGCAGTACTTCCCGCCCTGGAAGGTAGTGCCTCGATAGAGTTTGTCAAAGTGAACATCGTACATGGGCATCAACTGGAAGGAGCCCCAGGTAGGACATACGCCTTCAATATACAGGGTTAGGCCAGGCACTCCCAGGGGATCCTGCGCCCACCATGCAACACTTCCATTCGGATTGGGCGGATGAGAAGCTGTCTTGGAGTGGCCCCATTCGAATTCTATTATATGATCC
The DNA here is from genome assembly GCA_042573485.1 of Thermodesulfobacteriota bacterium. GTDB lineage: Bacteria > Desulfobacterota > DSM-4660 > Desulfatiglandales > HGW-15 > JAAZBV01. The sequence continues at coordinate 100,737 of JBHPCX010000002.1, forward strand.
GCCTTTTTGAATCCTGCTTCAATATCTCCTGTGACAAAGGGCTGAGATGCCAGTTTTTTAGGATCTATCCGGACTACCGGAGCATCCGGTTTCAGGCCATCCCGGGGATCAACAACAGTGGGAAACACTTCCCATTCCACTTTGAGCAGTTTAAGTGCTTCATCACAGATTTCCGGTGTTTGAGCGACAACAACGGCGCCTATCTCTTCATCTTCCGTATCGGATTCATTGACAAGCAGAGGTTCCCTGGTCCCTTGCATCGACGTTATCTCAGGATCATCCCAGGTGACAATATCCACTACACCCTCAAGCTCCATTGCTTTGCTGGTATCAATACTCTTGATTTTCGCGCGCCCGTGGGGATTTCTGAGGAATTTGGCATGGAGCATATCGGGTACGACATAATCGCTGCCGAATTTAGCCATGCCTGTTGCTATTGAATAGGAGAGCCTGCCGGGTATGTTTTCCTTTCCGACAGCTTTAAATTCTGTTCTCTGACCGTTACTACCATCAATATCTGCCATATTGCCGCCTCCGGTGATAAGAACTTGTTATATGATGCCCGGAGTATATAGGATAGGTCTGTGTATGTCAAAAAAATATCGTATGATCCTGTGTGACTAAGCCGTTTTAAATTGTTTCCGAACAACCGGTCGAATCAGTTGTGTTTCGGTAAGATTATTTCTGTTAGAAAGGCTCAAAATAATGTAATATTAAACATTTGTATTCTTCAAATGACCTGTCAAAGGGCAGATTTTAAATACACATTTAAGTATAGGGGAAAATAGTATGGCATTATACACTGGTTCTGATGTTTTTTTAAATGCCTTAAAGGAGAATGGAGTTGAACACATCTTCTTTAATCCAGGGATTGATAACGCGCCTCTCCTGGAAGCAATTTCAAAATTCAGGACTTCATCAAAGGAAACTCCCAGGGGAATCCTATGCCTTGATGAATTCGTGGCAATGACTGCCGCCCATGGAAACTACATGGTTTCGGGAAAACCCCAGGTTGTCTTAGTCCATTCAGAGCTTGGTACCCAGCAAATCGGGGGAGCGCTCCATAACGCTCAGTGGGGCAGAGTCCCCGTAGTGTTTTGTGCTGAGCCACTGAATACATCCAAAAGATTGAACTGGCGAAAGGAGCCCTTTGATCAGGGAACGATGGTCCGTAACTGTGTAAAGTGGGACCATCAGCTTGAGGATAATGAAGACCTGGGTGAGGTTCTTGGAGAGGCATTCCGGATTGCTGCCTCAGAACCCTGCGGGCCTGTTTATCTGGTACTGCCCCGGGACATATACAGCAGGGAGTTTGAAAATATTACCAGCCGGAGAGTCCCCGGAGGAGAAAATCATAGAGTTTCTCAGGCTGATGACACTGATCTCACAAGGGTTGCTGAATTATTAATAAAGGCTTCAAATCCCCTGATTGTCACCGGCTATTCGGGCAGAAAGAATTATACAGCACTCCTGCTGGTCGATTTAGCGGAAACATTAAGTGCTCCGGTATTTTCCGCTGATATCAGGATGAACTTCCCCAGCACGCATCCTCTTTTCCTTTACCTGGATCCTGATGATGCATATAAAGGGAAGAATCCATATCTTACAAATGCCGATGTTATCCTGGCCATAGACTATGACATGCATTACGCAGCCCCTCCGGTAGTGCCGGGACAGGACGTAAGTATTATTCATATTGATATTGATTTGAAAAAGAGGGGAGAACCTTTATGGGGTAGATCAGCAGATATTTCAATTGAAGGGGATTCGGCTGAAGTGATTCCGGCCCTAAATGAAATTGTGAACAAAAAAACAGGGGAAAATGGTCAGGAACGGTTAAGCAAACGTTTTGCCCTGCTCAAAGGGGAGCAGAAGAGGCTGTGCAAAAAGTGGCAGGATCTGGCGACCGATCAATCTGGTCAGATACCCATTACTCCTGACTGGCTTTGCCATTGTATCAATGAGATGATAAAGGGGGATACAATCATCGTAAATCAGACCATAACTCCTTCTATGTCAGTTGTTCATCAGATTCATCGATCAAATCCCGGAACCCTCCTGTCCTGCGCGGGTGGTTCTATCGGCTGGGCCCTGGCTGCAGGGCTCGGGGCAAAGCTGGCAACCCCTGAAAAAACAGTTGTCAGCCTGATGGGTGACGGCGCATTTGTATACGGATGTCCGGTCGCGACACTGTGGACCGCGAGTTATTATAAAATACCCTACCTGTCCATTATTTTTAATAACCAGGCCTATGGGGCAATAAAGGGACTGTTCAGGGAGAGATACGGTGTTGACAATATGGGTGCTGATATATCGGATCCTCCTGATTATGCAATGGTAGCAAGGTCATGCGGTGCGTTTGGACAGACAGTTGAAGAGCCCACAGAAATTATGCCCGTGCTGGAGGAAGCATTGGACCAAGTGCATAAAGGCAGGCCCGCAGTACTGGATATTAGAATGGCGCAGCCGGAATAGTATTTTTACTGAATGGCCTTATTTATCTGTTTAAGATGCCTTTTGGCCAGGGCCATTATTTCCAGCGCGTAATCCAGATTGTGAACACCTTTTGATCCGTCTTTTATAATAATTGAAAGATTGGACTTTATATCTTCCATTTTTACTTTTAACTCATCATTCAGAAGATCGGGATTTCCCTTTAACACGATTTCGATCGCTTTCAAGTCCTCTTGAAGAGGCTCCATGCTTTCCCTGTACCATGCTTCCCAGTCATTCATCTGATCAGCGCGTTCCTGGCGTGAGCCAACCTTATGGCATACCGTGCATGAGTCAAAACGGCTTTCCGCTAAATCGGGACTATCCGGACGAAGCACCTTCATGAGATGATTACCCTCAGTCATATGGCAGGCGAAACAGGGGGTAGGAGTGTGAAGATTCCTGGTCTCCTCAATACCCTTTGCTCCTCTGCCTTTCAGTACTTCATCCTGGAGGTGGCATGAAATACAGAGTTTGTCTCGTTTCATCCGCAGCTGATAAAGATTATTGCTGTGATGAGGATTGTGACAGGCCACGCAGGATACAGGATCTTCCCAGTCCATTGCCCCGACCTTAATATTCCGGTCAGGTTTCTTGCTGTGACCCGAAGCAAACCACATATTGTAGGTCATTGCCGGATGCATATTATTAATGGCTGGAGGGAGTTTTTCAGAGTCCACAGAGATCAGATCCAATCCCTCGACTTCAGATAGTCTCATTCCGGGCCGGTATCTTTTTATCCATTTACTGTTCTCTCCGGATTGTTTATTGCTGTGGCATCTACCGCATATATCAGCCGAATTGCTCGAAACGATTTTATCCGGATTTCCATCACCTGCTATATGCTCCTTTCCGGGGCCATGGCAGGCCTCACACCCGACAGAATATTCTTCAGGGGGCGTAAAATCATTTATTCCGGTTACATGGCATTCCATGCATTCCGGGGAGGTGTCCGACGCTGTAAATATACTGGCATGCCTGGAAGCTTTCCAGCTGTCATAGGCATCCGTGTGGCAGTCCTTACATGAATCAGATCCCATGTATCCGGACGAATCATTGCCAATACATGTCGCAGTTACCGTCATGACCAATATGGTAATACAGAAAGAGATAGTAAAATATTTTTTCATGTCCTCATCCTATTTTAAGATCCAGCACTCTAGCGAATTATATGCCACCACTTTACAGTATCCCTATAATTCTAAGTAGGGTGGAGCTTTACGCCCCAACACAAATCAGATTTGCCAGAGTATTTATGATTGTAAATACACGGTCGGGTATAAAACCCGACCCTACTTGCTGGATGTAGCCAAGTCCAGCCATTTTATCTCACCATAGCAAAAAGCGAAGCCGGAAGATTGTCCAAAAGGGCCGCTTCTGCATGTGCACTATTTCCAGCATTCTAATATTTCACTTGAAGTAACAACTTCACCGAAGAACATCTCCATGTTTAAAAGAGAGTATTTTTTTGCATCAATACTTGTTCCTTCCGTCAGATCAGATGGTATCACAATATAGTATTCCCGCATGAAACCGTCTCTGGCTGTTGATTCCAGGCATACGTTTGTCGCGATGCCGGTTAATATCAGGGTGTTAATGCCATTTGACCGGAGGAATTGATCCAGGTAGGTGGAAACAAAACCTGAATACTTGTATTTAGGGATAACAACATCTCCGGGCTCTGGCATCACTTCATAGGGTTCAGCAAGAGAAGGATCTAAATGCCGTTCCATATTTAATCGGATGTAATGCTCATTAATCACAGGTGAGTTAAGTTCAGGCACTTTCATCATTTTCAGGTGGATAATATGCTTCAGTATCTTTCTTGCTTCCTCCAGGAATGAATTAAGCCTGCCGGCCAGTCTTTGTGCCGGTTTGACGTCAAAGCCTCTCCTGTGAAAACTGCCGCCTTCACAGCAAAAGTCCTTCTGCATATCAATTATAAGAAGTGCTGTTGATTCCGGATTCAGTTTGACCCTCAGCCGGTCCAATCCGGTTTGGTTTTTCCTGTTTTCACCATTCATGGAATGTATGCCTCCATTTCCTACCAGATACTCCATCCGCCGTCAGTTACATAGGTAGCTCCGGTAATAAAGCTAGACGCGTCGGAGGCCAGAAGCAGTGCCAATCCCTTGAGTTCTTCCGGTTGCGCGAAGCGTCTCAGCGGGGTCAATGAAAACACCTTATCGGCAAGAGCCTTTGATTGTTCCTCGGTCCTCTCTTCTGCATCACTCAGCCTTGTACCATCATAAAAACCCGGAGCGATTGCGTTCACTCGGATATTATCCGGTCCGTATTGTGAAGCTGCGGCTTTGGTCAGGCCTATGACTCCGTGTTTGGAGGCAATATAATGCTGGTTGGATAGAATATCCGGGTCGGCACCCAGTATTCCCAGTACCGATGACATATTGATGATTGAGCCGCTTTTCTGTCGAAGCATAATCTTTAATGCTTCCTGCATGCATATGAAAACGCCGGTAAGATTGATACTGATTACCTTATTCCAGTCTTCCAACCGCATTTCATGAATTCTTGCGCCTTTTGTGGAGATTCCAGCATTGTTAAACAGTATATCCAGTTTGCCAAATGTTTGATCAACCTTTTGAAATAGTGCTTTTACTTCATCCTGCTTTGATACGTCTGTTTTTACAGCCAGGGTTTGTGTTCCATGCTTCTTAATCATTTCTGCTGTTTCTTCTGCCCATATCTCATTAATATCCGCGCATACGACATTACTGCCATGTTCAGCCATTGTCTCACACAAAGTTCGACCAAGACCACTACCGGCACCTGTAACTATTGTTACCTTTCCTGACAAGTTGAACAGATTTGTGTCCGACATGATAAACTCCTTCTCAAACCTATTAATGTCCTAAAGCCTTTTTAAGGGACGCGGTAATCGCGGCCGCGAATTCCGCGTCATTAATATGAAAGGGTAGGGCTGTTATGACAGTGTCATCGGGACAGTATTTCCTCAATAAATCTTCAAAGATCGGAGGCATATTAAGATCATGCAGATGCCCCTGTTCACTGTCGTGGTGAGAGAACCCCTTTAGCGGAATAAAAAATTCTGTGGGCTGCCTGATACTTGAAAATGCCGATCCCAGATATTTTGCAACTTCCTCCATTTCCTCCGGCCCGGTCCGGACAGCGGTAAGCTGGGCATTATGAACATGATATCTCTTTCCGGGGAATTGTTTTTTGGCTGCTTCCAGGGGACCGCCAACCATAAAATCGAGATTTCCGGGAGCATAAATTACCGGTATTCCCTTTTTTAACGCCGCTTGACACCTGTCAGGGGTTGCAGCGAACAAACCATTGTATATGTAATCTGTTACTTCGATGATTGACAGATCAACCACCGCTGCAACCTCTTTCTCAAGAATGAGTTCATCCATGGCTGCGCCGCCTGTTCCACTTGTATGGAATATAATGACCTCATACCCGATTTTTTCCATTTCAGCACGGATCATTTTAGAACAGGTTTCAACCGTCGCCAGCATTGACATCATGATAATAGGTTTCTGACCTTCGATTGATTTCTGATATGATTTGGCCATTCCCGCTACCGCACTCGCGCCGTTTTTTAAAACAGAACTGGTAATTGAGTTAAGGCCTGCAATGTCGGCGACAGAATGTAACATCATTATATCCTTTGTTCCAACGTAAGGTTTGACCATGCCTGAAGCCATAGTAGAAATCATGACCTTGGGCAGACCAAAGGGAAACTCCCGCATTACTGCAGTTCCAAGCCCTGTTCCCATGGATCCTCCGAGGGATATGATTCCATTGATATCCGTCTTTTCAGATAGGGCTTTGGCGCAGACAATGGATCCCTCAGTCATCGTGTTCAAGGCCTTGCCTTCATGTCCCAGATCCCGGACCGCTTCCAGTGTTGTTCCCGCAGCTTTGGCCACATCCTCCGGTGATATAGTGACCTCCCTTTCACCGCTTTGCCGGACACTTGGGTCCAGAATCAATGTGCTTATTCCCATTTCATCAAGACATTCTATTATATACTCGGCTTCATCGATTTTTGTATCCAGCGTCGCAATTAATAATACTGTAGGTTTCCCGGGCATTATTATCCTCCTGTTTTATTATTTATAGGCACCACCGCCTGTATACTCAGGACTCAAAACAATAGAAAAATGAAAAACCGGACGGTTTACCTTTTTTATACTCAAAGGCATATGCGGCATACCAGCCGGGAGAAAAATCATGGATGTACGGGTGATTTTATGCACTTCACCGTCTATGGTAACTTCCATTTCAGCTCCCAGATCATAGGGATCATCCGGATTACTGCCATAAAAGCCGATCAGTTCGTCATAATTATGGACATGTTCATCAAAAACAGGGTCCTTTTCAGGAACATCGAAATACCAGGCAGTATTCATCTGAAACGCGCCCTCAACCACATTATCGTCAATCCAGAGGATGCGGTTTGCAAACTTTTTGTACATTGCCTTGAATTCGGGTGTTCCCATATCAGGATCCTTGAGGTCCTGAACTATATATTTACCGGTATTCATATTGGAATTTTCCTTTACTGTTTAAATCGAAAATATATATTTATTTTTCAGGGTAATCCCAGTTAAAAAATCTCCAGTATGGAGCACTGACTCTTTCTTTATAAGCATCCATATCAACATTACGCCAGTCATAAAAGCCTTTTCCGGTCTTCTGCCCCATGTCTCCGGCTTCGATTTTGTCGGTTATGGCCCTGGGCACCTCTTTTTCATCACTCAAGAGTGGAAACAGTGTTTTAACAACGTTATAGAGCAATTGCATTCCGCCGTTATCAAAGTGTTCAAATATCCCGATGGAAGTATACCTGGGGCAGAAACTGTACATGAGGCAGGTATCAATATCCTCCGGATCGGCAATACCGTTTTCAACAAGGTAAAGTACCTCTCTCAAAAGGGCAAACTGAAGCCGGTTTCCAATGAAGCCCGGGACACTCTTTTTTAGAATAACCGGTTTGCGGTCAAGGGACTCCAGCAGTTCCACGGCAAACTCAATAACACTATCCCCGGTATCACTTCCCTTTGCGCATTCAAAGAATGGTACCATATGGGGAGGGTTAAAGGGGTGCGTAACAACAATGCGGTCTTTATACCTGTTTATGCCATTAACAAGGTCATCAACAACGATGGAGGAACTGACAGAGCAGATCACCTTAACATCAGGACAGTGCTTTTCTATTTCCCGGTACACGGCATGTTTCGTATCCAGTACTTCGGCCACGCATTCGAAAAAGATGTCAACATCTGCCATGTCTTTGTACGTAAAAGCAAAATCCAGGTACCCGGTACAGATATCTACCTGCTCCCGGGTAATCAGTTTTTTATCGGATATTTCACTGTAAAAGGCGTCAATTTCAGCCCTGCAGCTTTCAGCCCTCTCGGGTGATCTTGCAAACACAGTGGTCCTGTACCCGTGACCGGTCGTCAGAACAGCCATGCTTGATGCCATCATGCCGGTTCCGATGATACCGATATGTTTTACATTATCCATCCTCATAGATCTTATCCTGTTTCCTTTTAATGAAATTTGCGCAGATTAGACTGCAATTAGATCGCTTGATCGATCAGCAAGAATCCTAGGGAAAGCCTCATATGATGTCAATAAAAAAGAAGGAAACTTGCACCAAATGTTATCCTGATTTCCCCGGGATTATCAGGTTGACGATAACCGCTGCAAGTGCACCGACCGTAATGGAGGAGGAAAACAAAAAACTCAAAAGCGTGGGCATTGAATTTACCATATCTGCCGGCATCAGGGAAACACAGACAGTTATAAAAACAGGGATACCTATTATCAGTATGTTTCGGTCATCGAGTTCCACGTGATGCATGGATCTAAATCCGCTCATAAGAACCATGATAGACATAGCGCCCAGGGTTCCCCACATGATCGAGCCGGGAATGGAGGCGATCAGGAACATTAATTTACGGCAGAATGAAAGCACAATTATGATAATACCGGCACCTACAGCGGCCCAGTAACTGTAAACCCTGGTTACTGCGATAACACCGCAGTTTGTAGCATAACTTGTTACCGGCGCTGTACCCAGTAATGAACCGATGAAACATCCTATGCCTTCACCTAAAATACCTTTATCAATTCTTTTGTCATCTAAATCGCTTTTTGCGGTGAAGGATATCGCAAACCAGTTGCCCACTGTTTCAATCATTACAATAAAGTATATGAAGACGAATATCAGGCTTGATGTCAGATCAAACCTTGGTATACCGAAGGGGAATATGGGGGGAAGGGAGAACCATGAAGCTTTCTTTACGGAAGAAAAGTCAGTCAGACCCATAAGAGATGCAATAACAGTCGTAATAATTATCGCGTATAAAACACCCCCTCTGCTGAGGATGTTTGATACAGGCAGTTTTAAATTGCCGATGACCATAAATGTCAATATGAGTAGAAACACAATGGACGCAAGCAGAATATTTTTATTCACAGGGCCGGGTGAATCGATCAGGTTATTGAATGTCGTGAACATCAGGGATATGCCGATTACAACTACTACTGTTCCCGCTACCACCGGCGGAATGAATTTCAGTATCTTGCTGAAGATATTGAAGTAGCCAAGGATGGTGATAATCACAGCCCCGAGTATCAGGCTGCCGAAAGCAGTGGCAAGATCATGCTTCATGGCAATGGCGACGATTGCCCCGATGGTGGCAAAAGAGACACCCTGGACAACAGGATATCTCATGAATAATCCCGCCTGAATGCAGGTGGCAATTCCAATCGCGAAAAAAGAGGCCGTAATCATTATCGTGGTATTTGTTACATCCAGCTTTAAAGCTCCGGCAATAACCACCGCGCCCAGGAATAGATTTAACGCGATTACTGACTGAAAACCATAAAACAATGATTTTCCCCAGCTGAGCTTCTCATCAACCCCGATTTCTTTTATTTTGTCACTGGCCATTCATTTCTCCCTTTTTATTCAGCTTTGAACGTCAACGACTTCTCGACTATACAGGCAGCGAATACACCTGGAGAGAGTTGAATTTAATACACTTTATCCAAGGAAGAAACCTAACATAACAGCTTGTATTATCCAGCCTGCCAGGCATACACCGGCAGCACGCGGCAGTTCGAGTTCATATGCCTGCTTTACAGCAGCAATCATCGTAAGTAACATCCAGATTCCCGATATAAGAAAGACAATATTAAACAAGCCCGGGATAAGACCAAATATTCTAATCAACCCCGGAGCGCTTGCAAATCCTGTTATCCTCAATAACTCACCAATATCCACTCTGGTTTCTTTTATCTCCAGCAATTGATTCGCGATATAAAAAGTCAGGTACGCGTATAATAACCATGAGATTAGAGCTATTATGGTTCCTAAAATAAAACCGGGAAGTCCTGTGGATGCGTAATTGCCGATTCCGGTAGCTAGACTGTAGAGAATTATGACACAAATAGACTGGATTAAGTATTCACTGTCAACAACTACCTCTTCATAAAATTCTGTATCTAATTTAGCCGCACGAAATAATCGAATAATAAAAGTTTTCATCCTCCTCATCCTTTCATTTTAAAATGAAGATTCTTTTGTTCAACAGCCTATTAGAAATGATATACACGGTTAGTTTAATGTAATATTCAGGATAAATCAACATTCTGATATAAATCCATGGCATTCTGAATAGATTTTTAAAATACGCATAAATTACGATTATTTTGTATTCGATAAATATGTTTTTTCTGTTGCTGGAACTACCTGTTGTCATAACTCCTATAGCCAAAAAAAGGCCCTCTTTTATAATGAAATAAATCCATCAGAGCGGACACCCGAAAACCGCGATTGAAGAGAAAATTATAGCGGAAAGGATTGAAAAACCTCGTTGGATCAGATAGATATGTGTAACAACGACGAAACACAAATCAAACCAACGAGGTTAGAAATAATGATACGCCAAAGAATCCTTCCATTCAAGTTAGAAA
>JBHPCX010000030.1:0-35455 GCA_042573485.1 Thermodesulfobacteriota bacterium
CCCTGTAAAATGTTTTACCTGCCCCTGAATAATTTGACAGCAGCCCATTTGGCATAAGGCTCAGAACGGGCGGATATTTTATCATTTAACCCTTCCATTAGATACTTATCATGAAAAAACATCCTATTCTTACTGTAATTATTATCCTGATCACTATAGTAATCCTTATGAGTGTGATTATGACTGCTCTGGGCGGCTTTTCCGGACGAACAGGCGGAAGCCCCTTTGCCAATAAAGTTGGTGTAATTCCTGTCATAGGTGAGATACATGATTCCACGGCGATTTTAAACCATTTGAAAACTTTCGCCGACGACAGCTCAATTAAAGCGATAATAATCAGGATAGATTCTCCCGGCGGCGGAGTTGGCGCATTTCAGGAAATATACAGGGAGATAATGAAAACCCGGGAAATAAAAAAAGTGATTGTATCTCTTGGAGGAGTGGCCGCGTCAGGTGGATTCTATATCGCGGCAGCCGGTGATAAAATTGTGGCAAATCCGGGCACCATCACAGGGAGTATTGGTGTTATTATGAGTTATGTTCAGTTCAGTGAACTCGCTGAAAAAATTGGATTCAGCCTTGAAGTGATCAAAAGCGGTGAGTTTAAGGATATAGGTTCTCCACACAGGGAGTTGACTGAAAGAGACAAAGAGGTCCTTAAGGAAGTCATTGATGATATCCAGAACCAGTTTGTAAACGATGTAGCGGAAGGAAGAAACCTGCCGCCTGAAAAAGTCAGGGAAATAGCTGACGGCCGTGTGTTTACCGGGGCCATGGCAAAAAAACGGGGGCTGGTAGACCAGCTTGGGAATTTCGAAGATGCTGTCAGCCTTGCAAAGGAACTGGCGGGAATTGAAGGAGAAGTGAGTCTCATATACCCCAAAAGGAAGAGGGTTCGCCTCCTTGATCTACTAATTGAAGAGGTAGCAGGTTCAATTACCCGGGTTCTGTCAAAAAGAATGGAAAGTAAAATAGAATACAGATGGAACGGTTTTACTAAAGGAACAAACTGACATCGCCCTTCCCTTCACGAATTACATCAGGCTCGTCACCAATAAGCGATATCACACTTGATGGATTCGGGTAGAGTATCCCTCCATTTATTATAATATCAAGGGCTTTTGAATAAATATCATTTATTGAATGAGGGTCCTCATACCCTGCGCTTGTGGTTATTATGGGGCGCCCCAGTGTCTGGACAATAGACAGGCATATGTTGTTGTCAGGGACCCGGATTCCGACTGTTTTCCGTTTGGTAAGCATTATTTTAGGGACCAGCTTGGTTCCTTCCAGAATAAAGGTGTATGGTCCCGGCAGCAGCCTTTTCATGGTCTTATAGGCGAAATCCGAGACCTTCGCATAGGCGCTTATCCCCTTAAGGCTGTCACATATTATTGAAAAGGGTTGTTTTAATGGTCTTTTCTTTAATTGGTATATCCGTTGAATGCCCTTTTTATTATAAAGATCACATCCAATGCCGTAAAATGTATCAGTTGGATAGGCTATCAGACCTCCCCTTTCAAGGGTGTCGGCTACCCTGTCTATGAGCCGCTGTTGCGGATTATCCGGATTAATTGAAATTATCATAGGCGGAACTTTTATATAAAAAGATCGTCCATGTCAATTTATTATCTATTATTTAATGCGTTTTAAAAAATGAGTATATTTAGGCTGGGCAACTATTTCGTTTCTAACTCACAGGTGTGAGGTCCATGGTTTGAGGCATAAGGGGAACAATATGAGTATAAAAGATCATTGGAATCGGATTATTGACAAAATAACACGGAAATGGTCTTCTTTGCCTTAATAATCAAGTAATTAGTCATATTACCCAATAAATTTATTAGAAGAATTTAAACAGAGCACATTATGATGCCGTTAAATATACAGATGGTCTTTGCTTTTTTATTCGGATTGTGTATCGGCAGTTTCCTCAATGTTTGCATCTACAGAATACCGATTAAAAAATCAATTGTATCACCGCCTTCAGGCTGTACATCCTGCGGAAAAAAAATCGGGTTTTATGATAATATTCCGGTTTTAAGCTACCTGATCCTCAGGGGACGCTGCAGGTATTGCCATGAGTCCATTTCAATAATGTATCCCCTGATCGAACTCGTAACCGGTTTGCTAAGCGTGGCACTTCTAATACGGTTCAATATTTTTAATCACCAGTTCTACTTTTACTTTATATTCATGATATTTACCGCGGCTCTTCTTTGTGTAAGTTTTATTGATCTGAGGCATCAGATTATTCCTGATGTAATTTCCCTGCCGGGAATTATCGCCGGTTTTATTCTATCATTCTTTTCATCCCATATTACCTGGGTCCATTCATTAATCGGTATACTGGTCGGCGGCGGCATTCTATATATTGTTGCATTGCTATTCGAAGTCCTTATGAAAAAGGAAGGTATGGGAGGAGGAGATATAAAACTTCTTGCAATGATTGGGGCATGGCTGGGATGGAAGGCAGTTCCGTTTGTTATACTCCTGTCCTCACTCACGGGACTATTACTTGGCGGAGCTTCACTTGTGATATCAAGACAGGGGATTCGTTCAAGAATACCCTTTGGTCCTTTTCTGTCACTCAGTGCTTTAATTTATATTTTTTATGGTAATGAAATTATCAACTGGTATTTTAATATAATGCTATTTGGTAATACGGGTAATCTATATTAATACCTGAATTTTGCACCGGATGACGTAGTGAGGCGACGAAAGCCTTGTGTTTAAAGGGAAGTTGGAGTAATTTTAATCCGCAAGTATATTGCACATATGGTGAGGATTAGAATTATGAAACAACCTTTAAAGGCAAGGCGCTTCAAGCCGTAATAGATATCTGGTGCAAAATTCAGGTAAAAGGGATAACATTGAAAAACCCATTCTTAGGACTCAAGGCAGGAATACTGACACAGTTGATTTTTTTAATTGTCGCGGCCATGCTTCTTATAAACGTGGCAATGCTGAATCTTTATGAAAGCCACCTGATAAGGGAAAAGGAGCAGACAGGTAAAACACTCATTGCCGCGGTAATAGAAATCCTGAAGATGTCCCTCATTGCAGAAAAAGGAAACCTGAACAACCTGCAGTCAAACAATTCATTCAAATCAGCAGCAGAAAGATTACTCGGTTCGGCTGGATATTCCGACCTTATTATTGTCAATAAAGATGGGGATGTTCTATTCAGCATTGTTTTTTCGGATCAAAGTAAACGATATAACCTTAACCTGGCCAGAGATTCTATAGGATTCCAGAACAGTACAGCCGACTTATGGGGGACAACATGGGGTGTTTTATGGCTCAGGAAAAGCAATATTTCAATATCATCATCAATAAGGTCCGATGAAGAAAGATTTGTCGGGGGGATAGCGGTAAGTTCCTCACTTGTGCCTGTTTATGAATTAATGAGAAAATCTGAAAAGCTTATTATCCTCTATATCATTCTGGACACTGTAATTCTTGCCTTTGTCGGAATATATCTTCTTTCCAGGATTGTAGTAAAACCCATACAAAGACTCTTGAAAATGACAGAAGGATATGAAGATGGCGAATTTATTCCTTCCACAAATGAAACACCTAAAAATGAAATTGGGAATTTATCCAGGTCACTTTCGAATATGTTAAAAAGACTGGATGAGAATAAAAAAGAGCTGAAGGCCCATATCCTTTCCCTTGAAAAAACCAATAATGAGTTGAAAGCTGTTCAGAATGAAATCATAAGGTCGGAAAAGCTTGCCTCTGTCGGCCGTTTGGCAGCCGGGATTGCCCATGAAATCGGTAATCCCATAGGGATTATTCTGGGTTATTTTGATCTGATCAAAAAAGGTAATTTATCCAGGGAAGAAGAAAAAGATTTCATAGATAGAGTAGAAAGTGAAATCACACGGGTAAATACAATAATCAGGCAGTTACTGGATTTTTCCAGGACTTCCGCGGAAAAGAAGGAAAATTATCACATACATGAACTTGTACATAGTACTGTAGAAATGTTAAAACCCCAGTCGATGATGACGGACCTTGAAGTCGGCCTTGAATTAAAGGCCGGTCAGGACACGGTACTCGCTGATAGAAACCAGATACAGCAGGTTTTTTTAAATATTCTCATTAATTCAATAGATTCCCTGAGGGATGAACCCCGCCTTTCAGGTAATTCAAGGATAGATATTTTCACTTCAAACAAACATGGTTTGATCCGAATAGAGTTTATTGATAATGGCCCTGGTATTTTAACGGATGAGCTTAATCATATCTTTGATCCCTTTTTTACAACCAAAGACCCGGGCAGAGGAACCGGACTCGGGCTCTCGGTCTGTTACAGGATAGTGGAGAGCCACAATGGCACAATCATCGCTGAGAGTTCTCATAATGATGGCATGAGAATTATTATTGAACTGCCCCTCAGCCCTGATGTTGACAATGAATTTCAAGGAGATCCTGAATGACAATATCAGGTAACAGGGTGCTGATTGTTGATGACGAATTGAATATGAGGCATATGCTTCAGACAATGCTGATCAAAGAAGGATACATGGCGGATACTGCGGGAAACGGTCTCGAGGCACTGTCTATTCTGGATGAAAAGGACTTTGACTTTATTCTGTGTGATATCAAAATGCCTAAAATGGACGGCATGAGTTTTTTAAATAAGGCAAGCGAAAAACATCCTG
This sequence comes from Thermodesulfobacteriota bacterium, assembly GCA_042573485.1. Classification (GTDB taxonomy): domain Bacteria; phylum Desulfobacterota; class DSM-4660; order Desulfatiglandales; family HGW-15; genus JAAZBV01. The sequence goes on from JBHPCX010000030.1 coordinate 4,671, forward strand.
AAAAAACCTTTATTATGATGTCCGCCTTTGGGACCATTGACACTGCCATCGAAGCAATGAAGAACGGCGCCTATGATTATATCTCAAAACCCTTCAAAACAGATGAGGTCCTTCTTACACTCAAAAAGGCAAAGGAAAGAGAAGAACTCAAGAAAGAAAACTTAATCCTTCAGACCAGAATAAAAAAAATAGAAGAAAAGTACTCCTTTGGAAACATTGTGGCCGGATGTGAGGCTATGGTCCGTGTGTTTGACCTTGTCGACAGGGTCGCGGACCATAAGACTACCGTATTAATAACAGGTGAAAGCGGGACAGGGAAAGAGTTAATAGCCAGAGAGATACACTCCAGAGGATCAAGGTCATCATCCAGCATGGTAAATATAAACTGTGCAGGTATTCCGGAAAACCTTCTTGAAAGCGAGTTGTTCGGATATAAAAAAGGGGCATTTACGGACGCGGTAAAAGACAAGCCCGGTCTTTTTACAAAAGCAAACAAGGGGACAATTTTTCTTGATGAAATAGGTGAAATGCCGGTTCCCCTGCAGGCAAAACTTTTGAGGGTTTTACAGGAAGGAGATGTTACACCTCTTGGGGACACCGTGCCGGTAAAGATTGATGCAAGGGTTATTGCCGCGACATCAAAGGACCTGAAAAAGGAAGTTGAGGGGGGGCGGTTTCGAGAAGACCTTTATTATAGAATAAATGTAATGCCTCTCCACCTTCCTCCCTTAAGAGAAAGAAGGGAGGACATTCCTCTTCTGGTTACCCATTTCATTGAAGTATTTAATAAAAAACTCGGGAAAAACCTTAAAGGGCTTTCTTCGGACGCCATGGCTCTGCTGATGGGGCATGGATGGTCAGGGAATATAAGGGAACTGGAAAACTTAATTGAAAGAGCTATTATTTTAGCAAAGGATGAGGTTATTACACCTTTGGAACTGCCCCCTTCTATTACTGAAAGTCTGGATTACCATCTCTCTAACAAACCGGAATACACACTGTCCGTAAAGAAAGCTACAAAAAGGCTGGAGAGGGGCTTGATCGAAAAGGCCCTTAAACTGACAGAAGGAAACCGATCGAAGGCCGCGAAGATACTTGAAATAAGCAGGCCGATCCTCATTGCAAAAATCAAGAAATACGGTTTATCTTAGTATTTTTAAAAATATAAATAATACTATCAATATAATGAATATTAAAAAAATCATATCAGGAGGACAGACAGGTGCTGATCAGGCCGCGCTTGACGCGGCTATTGAGATGGGTATTCCCCATGGAGGCTGGGTTCCCCTGGGGCGTATGACTGAGAAGGGCAGGCTTTCTCCCAGGTATAAAATGCAGGAAATCAACGCGATTGACTATGATCAGAGGACTGAACTGAATATAGTGGATTCGGATGGAACTCTTCTTTTCGGTAAGGGAACGCTTAAAGGAGGGTCGGCATTGACAAAGAAACTCTCCAAAAAGCATCTCAAACCCTGCCTTCATGTAGACATGGAAGAAGTATCTCCATACAGGGCCGTTGAAATAATAAAATCCTGGCTTGATGTTCGGAAAATTGAAGTCTTAAATGTGGCCGGTCCCAGAGAAAGTGAGTGCCCCGGGATATATGATCATGTCCTTGATATACTTAAATCCGTACTCTACCCGCCTCCTGAAAAGATTGTGGTCAAATATCCCCAGAGTACCGCGGAGGCTGTTGACAGGCTCATTTCCATCATGACAATGAAGGAAAAGGTCGAGTTATCCAGAATGGAAGAGACTGGCCTTCTATATCCTTCTAAAAAACTCGTCCAATACATTTATGATAAATTCGGTTTGAAAAATGGTAATGAGGCACTTCTTCAATCATGCAGAGTTATTATGGAAAATATTAATATGACGACTGAAGATGTCCCATCGGTGATTATCAGGGAGTTATGGCTGAAGCTGCGTGAGACTCACAGGCTGAGAATTGTTAAATAATATCCATATAAACAACTTCAAATATTAAAAAGGAGTTCACATGATAGACAGCATAAACAAATCAAATGCCTCTAAGGTTATGCTTATTGTTGCTTCCTTTGTAATAATTGTCGCGGGGATGAAGGCCGCACAGCCCATCCTTGTACCTTTTTTACTTTCAGTTTTTATAGCAATTATAAGCAGCCCCCTTCTCTACTGGCTTAACAGGAAAAAAATAAACATGGGTGTATCTCTTTTAATTGTCATTTTCTGTATCATTATGGCTTCTCTTTTAATCGGTTTATTGGTAGGAAACAGCGTCAAGGATTTTACCGCCTCACTCCCCGAATACCAGGAAAAGCTCCAGGGCGAGAACGCAGTGTTAACAAAACTACTGGAGAAAATAGGGGGGGACGGGGACTCATCAGATAAAGTTATTACGGAATATGTAAACCCGGGTGCTGTCATGGGCTTTTTTGGCGATATGCTTAAACATCTGGGGAATATTCTGGGTAACGCCTTTTTAATTATGATTACGGTTATCTTTATCCTGTTTGAAGCTGCTACTTTGCCTGCAAAAATGAATTCAGCTTTTGGTGATTCGAAACTTACATCGGACCACCTCAGGGACATCATGAAAAACATAAACAGTTACATGGTGATAAAGACATATATCAGTCTCGCCACTGGTGTGCTGGTAGCACTGTGGCTATGGATACTTAAGGTGGATTATCCCCTGTTATGGGGACTCATGACCTTTATGTTTAATTTTATTCCGAACATCGGCTCTATAATCGTAGCCGTTCCTGCCGTGCTTCTTGCTTATATCCAGTCAGGAACGACAACAGCGCTGCTATGTGCCGGAGGTTACGTTGTTTTCAACATGGTTATGGGGAATATTATTGAACCCAGGTTCATGGGCAAGGGACTGGGTCTTTCAACACTGGTTGTTTTCCTTTCCCTGGTTTTCTGGGGGTGGGTCCTGGGACCTGTCGGCATGATATTGTCCATCCCTTTAACAATGACAATCAAAATAGCTCTATCCTCCTCTAAGGAAACAGAGTGGGTAAGTATTCTACTGGGTCCCCCGGTTTATGAAAAAAAGGGGAAATAATATTCATCCAGAAACTGATAATTTTTTCGGTAGGTCTTCAACCACCTCGGCCTCTCACTTTCGGTACGAATTCCTGATCTCTGGATGGAGCTTATAGCAGTCAGCGATCAGCTGTCAGCTAAGTCTTTGTTTTTAATGTCTTAAGCTGATGGCTGAATGCTGAGGGCTGATAGCATTCATCAAAAATCGAATGCTTTTGTATGAACACTGGCAAAGATTATTTTGAGATATTTAATATGGATTTCAACATTAAGGAATGGAATCGTTTTGAATGGGAAGATATCCCGATCTATTTTCACAAAAATGAAGCAGACTGGTTTGTACCCAACAAGTCGGGAGACAATATTTTACAGGGTATAGCCGGCGGAAAAGAATATGATAATTTTATTTCACAAAGATTTATAAAAAGACTTCCCCGGGAAATTTCCCGCCCATACAGTGGCAGATCTGAACATCTTTTTTGCAGTGAACTGAAGGAGATGTGGTTTCACCTTACAAACAGATGCAACCTTTCCTGCACTCACTGTCTTTTCTCATCCTCACCTAAAGAAACAGATGCGCTGAATACTGAAAACATGCTCAAAATAGCAGAAGAAGGCTATGATATGGGCTGCAGGATATTCGTACTGACAGGGGGTGAACCGTTTATACATGATGAGATAAAGCAAATTGCTGATGGTCTATTGCGACTGGATAACAGTCATGTTGTTATACTTACCAATGGTATGAATCTCATAGAAAGGTTGTCCGGCAGCAGCTATAACCCCGAAAGATTTCACCTGCAGATAAGTGTGGATGGTCTTAATGAAAAACACGATATGATAAGGGGTAAAGGCACCTTTGAAAAACTTAATACCAACCTTAAATGGCTAAAAAAGAACAGGACACCCTTTACAATATCAATGAGTGTCAACAGGGAAAATATGGCGGATATGCCCGGCATTATAGATTTTGCTGCTTCTTCAGGGGCGGTTAATGTCCATTTTATGTGGCACTTTGTCAGGGGAAGAGGAAAGAGTGACTGGTTTACACCCGCGGAAGATATTTACCCCTATCTTGTTGAATCAGCAGAAAAAGCCGGGAAAGCGGGTATCACTATTGATAATATCGAAGTATTGAAAACACAGATATTTACACCGAGGGGAACAATCCATGATGGCACGACATCGGGCTGGGAATCACTGGCTGTTGGTCCGGACGGTATGGTATATCCGTCTCCCGCGCTTGTAGGTCAATCCGAACTGGCTTCTGAAATGTCCGGCGGACTTGGTGCCTGTATAAAGAACAGCCCTGTTCTGGAAAAAATAAGAAGTTGCACAGTAGCTGATCTTAATTCGGATTTCCGGTTTTATACGGGCGGCGGAGATATGGATCACAGTTATGTCCACAAACGAACCTTTATGGGAGATGATCCCTACGAACCTCTCTATAGAAAAATGATAATGTGGTTGATTGCCAGGGAAGTATCCGGAAGTCCTGAAAATGGGTTCCCGGCGATGCGGCTCCGCATGGGTGAAAGATTCGAAAGCTGCGGTGCCCATGGCAGGGTAGCGCTTATTCATTCCAACTGTCTTCTGGCAGCCGCGGGAGACAATAGTTTAACAGTTGTAAAATCCTTCTACACGGAAGCCGCGGATAAACAAAACGAGGATATTTTGAATCCTGTATCCTACGATATTGATTTAGTGAACCATATACCGAAGGAGTTCCGTTTCAGGGGATACGGCTGCGGAAGCCCCATACTCGAAGCTGATATCAAAAAAGGGGAAACCGTGGTTGATCTTGGCAGTGGAAGGGGTGTCGAGTGTTTTATCGCCGCGAAAATCGCGGGAGACTCCGGCGGGATAATAGGGATAGATATGCTTGATCCTATGCTGAAACAGGCAAATAAAGCTCTTAAGAGCATTGAGCAGAATCTTGGTTATAAAAATATCATATTTAAAAAAGGTTACCTTGAGGATATCCCTTTAAAAGATAATTCCGTTGACGTGGTTATTTCAAACTGTGTTATGAATCTGTCTGTAAATAAAAGAAAGGCCTATTCTGAAATTCTAAGAATACTGCGTCCCGGGGGCCGGCTCGTCATTTCTGATGTTGTGTGTGAAACAGAACCGGACCCGGTTATCAGAAATAATGAAACATTAAGAGGTGAATGTATAGCCGGCGCCCTGACTCAGTCCAATCTAGTGGGGCTTCTCGAAGAAACAGGATTCGAAGGTATTCTTCTTAACAAACGCTTCCCATACAGAAATGTTATGGATCATCCATTTTATTCACTTACATATACCGCTAAAAAACCGGGCCAGGGAAATTTCTTAAGAACAACATATCGCGGTCCGGCTTCAGGTATGCTGCTTAAGGACGGTACCGTATTGCTCCCCGGTCATATGGCTGAGATACCTGAAAGCTACTCCGATCTGTTTGCTGAACAGGTTTTTCTTCCGGATGAATCAGGAAACATTACAAATATTGCGGCTGAAAACAATTGTGGCTGTTGCGCGGTTCCGGAGAACACTGTATCAGAGGGAAGTTTACTGCAGGGTATTCAGATAATGCCCCCCAAACAGAAGTCAGGATGCATGGTATGCGGGGAAGCATTGACCTATTTTACTGCTGAAGAAGATCATGAATGTACATACTGCGGAAAAACATTTTCAGTAAATGCCCTTTGTGAAGAAGGGCATTATGTATGCGACCTTTGCCACGGAAAGGACGGGTTTCAAATAATAGAGAATATCTGCATGAACAGTAGTGAAACAGATATGATAAAACTGCTTGAAAAAATACACTCCCACCCATCCATTCCCGTCCATGGACCGGAATACCATGCAATGGTACCCGGGATTATTCTGACAACCTATTATAACCTTGGCGGAAAGGTACCAAAATCAGCTATAAACACTGCAATAAAACGCGGCAGTTCAGTCCCTGGTGGATATTGTGGATTTATGGGAATATGTGGTGCTGCAATCGGTTCAGGCATTGCCTTAAGCATTATGCTTGACGCAAATCCCCTGAAAAGCAAAGAAAGATACCTGTCCCAGGTTACCACCAGAGATGTCCTCACTGAAATAACAAAAATAAATGGACCCCGTTGCTGCCAGAGGGATTCCTGGATTTCACTTAAAAAAGTGGCGGAACTGTCAAAGGAGTATCTCCCTTTACCCCTGAAAGCGGATTATGAAATGGAATGCAACCAAAAAAAATTAAACAAGGAATGTTTGGGTAAAAAATGCCCTTTGTTCTAAATAAAGGATTCAAGATGTATTTCACTTGAACCCTTTTAGTTTGAACTGGTTACTCACAATTTTTAAATTTAAATTTTGAATATTGAATACAAAACCAGCATGGAGAAATATATATGAAAAAATCATTCGGAGCAAAAACACTCATTTTCCCTGCGCCTGTATGGTGTGTCGGGACCTATGACACAAAGGATGTCCCTAATATAATGACAATCGCCTGGGGCGGAATATGCTGCTCGGAACCACCATGCGTTAACATCTCATTAAGGAAGGCGACATACACATATGGTAATATTCTTGAAAGGAAGTGCTTTACTTTGAGTGTCCCATCTGAAGTCCAGGCAGCAGAGGCTGATTATTTTGGAATGGCCTCAGGACGGAATGAAAACAAATTTGAGAAAACAGGAATTACTCCGGTCAAATCGAAGCTCGTGGATGCTCCTTTTCCGGATGAATTCTCAATGGTCCTGGAATGCAAATTAATCCACCATCATGAAATCGGATTGCATACAATCTTTATTGGTGAGGTGCTTGATGTAAAAGCTGATGAGAGCATTCTTAACCATGAGGGTGATCCTGATATTCACAAAATCAAACCTTTTGTCTTTACACCGGTCTATGGCGGATATTATGGAATTGGCAATCATGCTGGCAAGGCTTTTGATATCGGAAAAGAATACATATAAGAGCTTTACCTTGCACCTTGGACCCTGCACCCCTGTCCGCCATAGCTTTAGCGACAGTGGATGTGCCTTTTTTATAAATCTCAAATGAATGTAAGAAAACCTATTTTAGGCGATGGAACATTAATAAATCGCGCTCAATCAATCCAATATATCCTTGACTCACTAACCTTTTTTTTCTATTCTCATTTAATTGTAATTTAATTTAGTACTTATACTGATTCTGCTGGAGACTAAGAATGAGTTCTGAAAACAATATAATAACAGGTGATCTGCTTAAGGTCACATCAAGACGAGGAGAAATAGAGGCGGAAGCCAGGGTATCCGACATGGCAGTAACAGGAACAGTATTTGTACCCTTTCATTACGCCAAAGGAGCTGCCAATGTCTTGACAAATTCAGCCCTTGATCCGACAAAAATACCGGATTACAAAGTGTGCGCTGTGAAGCTTTCAAAATTGAACTGATTAATAAGTTAAATTCGAATATATTGGAAGAACCGGGCGCTCAAAGCCCGGTTTTTTATTTTGTGTGATAAATTTTGATTTTTTTTTATCATTAGAGTAATTATTATCGATTCCGAAAGTTTAAAAATAAGGAGATTAGTCAATGAATGATTTTAGAAGAATGGCCAGACTCCCGCCATATGTATTTGCTGAAGTTAATGATTTAAAAATGAAATTAAGGCGAAAAGGAGAGGACATTATCGATCTGGGGATGGGTAATCCTGATATCCCGACCCCTAAACATATAGTAGATAAACTAATTGAAGCGGCCAGGAAAGGGCGCAACCATAGATATTCGGCTTCTGCCGGAATCCCCAAACTGCGGGTAGCTATTTCAGACTGGTATAAGCGTCGCTTTAATGTCAATATTGACCCTGAACAGGAGGCCATCGCTACCCTGGGCGCAAAGGAGGGCCTGGCACACCTGGTGCTCGCAACTATCAGCCCGGGTGATGTAGTATTCGCACAGAATCCCACGTATCCTATACACCCCTATTCAGTAATAATCGCCGGCGGTGATCTTAGAAGCATTCCCATAGGTCCGGATAGAGATTTCTTTGAGGATCTTACAGCGGCAGCAAAGCAGACATGGCCTAACCCCAAGATGCTTATTATTTCATACCCCCATAACCCGACTACCGAAGTCGTGGATAAGGCCTTTTTTAAAAAAATAGTCAAGTTCTGCAGGGAAAGGGACATGATAGTAATTCATGACCTTGCATACGCTGACCTTGTTTTTGATGGATATAAGCCCCCAAGTTTTCTCCAGGTTCCCGGTGCTAAAAAGATAGGGGTTGAGTTTTTCAGCCTTTCAAAGAGCTATTCCATGCCCGGATGGAGAGTAGGTTTTTGCGTTGGGAATAAAAAGATTATAGGAGCATTAAAAAGGATTAAAAGTTACCTTGATTACGGTATGTTTCAGCCTGTTCAGATAGCTGCCATTATAGCCCTTAACGGACCCTATGACTGTGTAGAGGAGATTGTCAATATCTACAGGGAAAGACGGGATGTTCTTGTTGACGGGCTTGACCGGATAGGCTGGCACATCGAAAAACCAAAAGCTACCATGTTTGTATGGGCGAAAATACCTGAACAATACCAAAAGATGGGCTCTGTGGAATTTTCAAAAATGCTTATTAAAAAAGCTAAAGTCGCGGTTTCGCCGGGAAGAGGCTTTGGTGAATATGGTGATGACTACGTGAGGTTCGCTTTAGTGGAAAATCCGCACCGGACAAGGCAGGCTATTAAAGGGATTAAGCAGGTTTTATGAGACTGTATGTAAACAGATCACATGAAATATGGAGTTTAAATAATGGATCAGGTTAATGTTGGTATTATAGGGTTCGGTACTGTTGGCGCAGGAACTGCTGAAATTCTTATTAAGAATCATGTCATAATAAGTAAACGGGTCGGTGTCGATATCCGTTTAAAAAAAGTAGCAGACCTGGACCTTGACACCGACAGGGGTATTGATCTTCCGGCAGGGGTATTGACAAGGGAAGCATCCGAAATAATGGATGACCCCGGTATTGATATAATTGTCGAGTTGATAGGCGGTATCGAAACAGCTAAAAAATTTATAATACGGTCAATGGAGAGCAATAAACACGTTGTTACCGCCAACAAGGCCCTTCTTGCTGAATACGGGCATGAATTATATGAAATCGCCCGGGAGAACAACGTAAACCTTGCCTTTGAAGCAGCTGTTGGCGGAGGTATTCCGGTTATTGGAGCTTTGAGGGACGGGTTGGCAGCAAACAATGTCCGGACCATGATCGGCATATTAAACGGGACATCCAATTATATCCTGACACGAATGACCCAGGATGGATTACCATACCGGGATGCCGTGAATGGAGCAATCGAACTTGGTTACGCGGAAGATCCGCCGATCCTTGATGTTGACGGTACAGACGCCGCCCACAAGCTGGCACTCCTTATTTCAGTAGCCTTTGGCGTCCCTGCCCCTTTTGAAAGTATATACAGGGAAGGTATCGACAGGTTAACACAGGAAGACATCCTGTTTGCCGAAGAATTCGGATATTGCCTGAAGCTTCTCACGGTAGCAAGGGACTTAGGGGATGAAGTTGAAGCAAGAGTTCATCCAGCCATGTTGCCAAAAGACCATATACTTGCGAATGTCAATGAAGCCTTTAATGCTGTTTTTATCGAAGGGGACTTTGTAGGGCCCACACTCTATTACGGTCAGGGCGCCGGCAGAAGACCAACAGGCAGCGCGGTAGTCTCGGATATTATGGAGATAGCAGGGAAGATAAAAGCCGGAGTGAATACCGCGACATCTCCTCTTGGCTTTTGTGAGGCTGGCAGCCGGCCTGTTAAAATACAGTCTATGCATAATCTGAAAACCGCGTATTATTTCAGATTTTCCGCGGTTGACAAACCGGGGGTGCTCTCTAAAATCGCGGGTATTCTTGGTGAAAAAAACATCAGCATATCTTCGGTTATACAAAAAGGCAGGGAAACGGATGGCGCGGTTCCCATAGTAATGCTCACACATGAAGCCATGGAACGGGATGTTGTCGAGGCCCTTGAGCTGATTGATAAACTCGATGTGCTTAAAGATAGAACAATGATGATCAGGGTGGAGGAGGGATAATCAAAAACGGTTTAAGGTATACGGTATAGGGTATATGGTTAGGAATATAACCGCCTTTCCGTACACCGTAAACCTTACACCTTATACCACCCATTTTAGCTTAAAATTTAAGAAAGCAACAAACTCAAATGAATTTAAAAAATACTAAATACTTGATTCTAGTCGGTGACGGGATGGCTGATTATCCTATTGAAGAACTGAATGGGAAGACACCTCTTGAAACCGCCAGGACACCGAATATGGATCTTATCGCGTCATGCCGTATCGGTCGCGCGAAGACAATTCCCGATGATATGGAACCCGGGAGTGATGTGGCAAACCTTTCACTTATGGGATATGATCCTGTTAAGTATCATACAGGCAGGTCACCCCTTGAGGCCGCCAGTATGGGTGTAACCCTGGGTGAATCGGACGTGGCTTTCAGGATGAACCTTGTTACACTGGACAGGAAATCCCATAATGAAATAATAATGGTCAGTCACAGTTCAGGAGATATTACAACAGAAGAATCCGGTGAAATTATCGATGACCTTAAAAATTTCATAGAGCTCAGGGGAACGAAAATATATCCCGGAGTAGCCTACAGACACCTTTTTCTGTGGAATAACGGCCCTGTAGACGCCCTGACAATTCCTCCCCATGATGTACTTGACCAGAATATGGCAGAATACCTTCACAGCGGGGATAATCCGATAGTAGATCTTATTCAGGATTCGTGGGAAACATTGGAATACCATCCTGTAAACAACAAAAGAAAAAAGACGGGGTTAAAGGAAGCAACCTCCATCTGGCTCTGGGGTCAGGGGAAAGCCCCTGCAATCCCCCCTTTCAGGGATAAATACGGCATCGAAGGCAGTGTCATTTCAGCTGTTGACCTAATTAAGGGTATTGGTAAATACGCCGGGTTCAATTCCATTCATGTTGAAGGTGCCACCGGGTTTCTGGATACAAACTACAGGGGAAAGGCTGAGGGGGCGCTCAAAGGACTCACAGATATGGATTTTGTCTTTGTGCATGTGGAAGCACCTGATGAAGCGGGACATAACGGTAATTACAAAGAAAAAATTCAGGCCATTGAATCCTTTGATAAAGACGTGGTTGGTATCGTGCTGGAGGGGCTTAAAAAATTCGATGATTACAGGATCATGGTCGTAAGTGATCATTACACACCCGTCATTAAAAAGACCCATACAAATGAACCGGCACCTTTCGCATGGGCGGATAAAAAAGAGTTGGAATCAGCAGAGATTAAGCGTGGATTCACTGAAAAATACGCGACAGAAAGCGGGCTGTTGTTTGATCCAGGTTACAAATTAATGGACAATTTTATAACATAAAAATGAAAAAAGCCCTTACAATAGCAGGATCAGACAGCGGCGGCGGTGCCGGGATTCAGGCAGACCTCAAAACATTCACTGCCTTCGGAGTGTTTGGCACTTCCGCCATTACCGCTCTTACGGCCCAGAATACTGTCGGTGTTCAGGGTATTCATGAAGTGGATCCAGGGTTTGTCAGGCAGCAGATCAAAAGTGTGATTGATGACATTGGAGCGGACGCTGTTAAAACCGGGATGCTGGTAAATCCTGAAATTGTGAAAGTGGTCGCTGATGTTATAAGGGAATACAACCTTGATAATGTTGTTGTGGATCCGGTTATGATCGCGAAGAGCGGAGATTCTTTGCTGTCCGAAGAAGCATGCAAAACAGTCATAGATGAACTTGTTCCCCTTTCAACAGTTGTGACTCCCAACATTCATGAAGCCGAAGTAATGCTCGATATGAGTATTACTTCTCTTGAAGACATGAAAGAGGCAGGGAAAAAAATCAGAAAAATGGGTTGTAAATATGTCGTTATAAAGGGGGGCCACATGGATGAAGGTGAGAAGGCGACTGATGTAGTATACAATGGTGAGGAATATTTTCTGCTCTCTGAACCCCGTTATGAAACCAGGAACTGCCATGGAACAGGCTGTACGTTCTCATCAGCCATCACCGCCGGTCTTGCTAAGGGCTATCCGGTTCTCCGGGCCATTCAGCAGGCAAAAGCCTTTATTTCAATGGCAATCAAAGAAGGTATCGAGATAGGGTCCGGACATGGACCCACCAATCATTTTACAGGAATGAAAACCATATGGTGATATTATGAAACTCTCACTAATGGCAGCAAAATCAGACAATAATGTGATCGGCCTTAATTCGGAAATACCCTGGAAAGCGGAAGGTGAGCAGCTGCTTTTTAAGGCAATGACCTACAATCACTGGATACTGGTTGGCCGAAAGACTTTTGAGGCGATGGGCATGCTGCTCAATAGAAAATACGCGGTTATATCCAGGTCAGCAAAAGAGAATAAAGATGAGGATGTTGTTTTTTTTGATTCTATTGAAAATGCCCTTACCTTTCTATCCGATGTAACCGACCATGTGATTGTCTCAGGTGGCGGCCAAATATACCATGAACTAATCTCCAGGGTCGATGTAATTCACCTCTCCGTGATTCATTGTGAAGTGGAGGGAAATGTATTTTTCCCTGAGATACCGGGTGAATTTCAAATGGTTTTTTCCCAGGACTTCACTTCAAATATCAATTACACCTATCAGATATGGACGAAAGGAAGGAATTCATGAAAATATTAGGCATTTCATGCAGCCCGAGGAAGAAGGGAAGTACCGTATCAGCTCTTGAAGAAGTCCTGAAAGGGGCAAAGGAAGAAGGCTCTGAGGTTGAGCTTTACAGTGTTTCAGGGAAGAATTTAAATGGCTGTGTCTCCTGCTTTTCCTGCACAGAAAATGGAGAATGCAAAATAGAGGATGATATGGCAGATCTTTTCACAAAAATTATAAACGCGGATGGAATAGTCTTTGGGACACCTGTTTATTACTATGGAATGACTTCCCAGGCCAAATCGATAATCGACCGGTCCTTCTCTCTAAATAAACCGCTCAACCGGCTCAGAAACAAGGTGGGAGGTGTTGTGACAACCGCGGGAAGCCTGGGCATGATGGACGCTATCAAGGATTTTTATTTCTTTTTTGCCGTAAAACAGATGCTGCCGGCCAACTACGTTGCACTATATTCAGGGGCGGTAGATGATATTAAAAAGCTGGAAAAAGGAATGATGGCCGCCAGGGATCTCGGCAGGCAGATGGTTAAACTGGCAGAGAAAAATTTTTCCTACCCTGAAGAATTTCCGGCCACGCATTTCGCCTTCGGGACACATACGTTGTAGGAATCAGAGAGTTTTCAGGCATGACCTACCCTTAAGGTTTAATGATACTTCCAAATTTAGAGGGGCAGGTTTAAGGTTTAAGGTAGCATGTTATAATTTAATTTTTGGATTAAATTTCATATCATTTCGAAGTAAACTCATATATCTTTTTTGTCTTTCATTGATAATTGTTTACCCTGTTAAATAAGTTTTGAATTCATGAAAACTTACCTTGATCTTTCAAGAATTTAACAGGGCAAATCTTGTCATTGGACAGTTTTCCGGGTTGATAAAATGCTGTCATCGAAAGTAAAGAAAATATTGATAGTTCTTATAGTAATCATTGCTGCCGGGATAATGACAGTCTTATGGTATTCACCCGATATAGAGGAGATTCATGGGACTTCTATAACAGTCTCCGGGATTAAACAGGCGAAAAACGGGATGTGGCAGGTCTCCAGATCTGCGGTTGCTTCAGATTCTGAGAGTACAGATACATATGTTCTAAGGCTAAAACATCTACGCGCTGAAAAAGTGAATGCCAGGATCTCAAAAGTAACAGGTAGTAAATCCCTGTTAAGCAGCAGGCATCTTAAACCCGGAGACCTTCTTATCGAAAATCCTGCTATATTCCTGAATGGACAGGCAGTTCTTCCTGTTTCCGGAGTGGATGACAGCAGGATGATCAATTTAATCATCCAAGCCAGTATAGCCGCGGTAACCGAAAGGAAACGGGGAGATCTGTTCCGCTTTATTTCTACAGAATACAGGGACAGGCTGGGATACAACAGGGAGATTATGGGAAGGTTTGTGTATAGAATATTTGATGAACTGAAAAGTCTGAGCGTATACCTTTCAGATGACCCGGAGATTTTCATAGAGGGAAAAAGCGCGAAAGCTACACTGAAACTCAGGATCAAGGCGTTATACATGGGCAGGCAGAACTATATTTTAGGAGATTCAGAAAACCCGAATAAGGTCACCATATTTTTTAGAAAATCTGAAAATGCCTGGAAGGTCGTCAGTACCGATGGATTCAGACCCCTTGGATTCGATGAGAAATACTTGAGACTGCTGGGTGCCCGATTTGACCTTCCCCTGACAGATAAGGAGAAATTAGAAAGGGATGAAAGGTGTATGCCCTGCCGCCAGAGGATGTCCGAACGCTTTGGTCCATATGATGATTGCTCCTCCTGTCATGAATTGAGGAACATTGTTGAGTAGCGTGACTGAAAATCAACGGGATAAGCCCCTGGTTAATCAAATACAAAGTATGTTTAACTGGGGAATCCAATTTTATTCTAGGGATATCAAATGGATCCCCGGTGGAGTTTATCCCGCACTTGATGCGGGACCGGGATGACATTCTACCGAACAATTTCCCAGCATCTTAGCGCATTAACTTTCACTGCACTGTCATCTGATTCTTTTCTCCTGGTTTTCCCAATCTTGAATATTTAAATTTGACAAAATTCAAGACCTGACACTGTCGCATTGTATTCTTTACTCGGCACAATTAACACAGTGCTGGCTTTCCGGTATGATAAGGAGCCTGCCGACCGGGATAGCATTACCGCATTCTATACAGATTCCGAAATCAGGTGAGTTTACTTTTGAAAGAACATGTCTCAGTTTATTTAACCTGTTTTCTGCCTTATTGAATGAAAACTCCATTACGCTTTTGTTAGCGATCGCGTCCATTCGAGAAAGTCTTCCAATGGCCTTATCAGGAGCTATTGGTTTTATGCTTTCTTTGTAATCTGAAATCTGTTTTTCAGTTTGAGCAATTTCTTCAAGAATTCTATCTTTTATACTGGTTTCTTCCATTTTAATTTATACTCCAGCTTTTGGGTGGATACTAGCTGACTAATTTTTCAATGGAGATTGATTTATCATTTAATCACTTCCCATGGAAAGGGGTCACGTCTCCTATTAGCTCTTATTTGTGTTAAGACAAAAACAAAACATGGCTTCCCGCCTTCGCGGGAATGACGATGTGGGGATGCCCCAATTGAAAATAATTTCCTAAAACCAACTGGATTCCCCGGTCTGTCCCGCCGAAGCTTTATGCAAAGGCGGATCGGGCCGGGGAATGACAGGCGGGTGAGAGACCGGAGCACTGTTTAATAACACAATTGAAAAAGATATTGAAATGTGAAAGAGCGCCTCGATCCGGATTGCATGCTATTCGATCGGTTCAAGGGACCAGCCCATTGATGCCGCATTGGGACCTACGATTGATTGGATCAGGTCCACTTTGCCGTCTCTCATCCTGAACATGTGGCAATCGACAAGGCCGCGCCCTGTAGGGTTTTCCTTACTCGCAGTCGCTCCGCCGCCAAATGCCATAAAGGCGATGGAAATGCCCTTTTCAGTGTCAACCCATACGCGCCGCGGTCCATGGTTGATACTCGCGCCGATTGCCTTCCTGAACGTCACCGGCGAACAATCGTGGTCTGCTGCTGTGGTCTGAAAGCCGTTCTCCCAGCGGTCGCATACTTTGGCAAACGGGACACTGACTGTCGAGCCTTCTGCGAACAGGGCGAAATAGTTATTGGCCGCATCCGCCAGGACCTTTCGAGGTGTACGTTTCCCGGGTGGAAGGATCGTCTCCCAGTCCTGGTCTTTTGTTTTCAATACGCCTTCCGCGTTAAAGGCAAAATCTCTCTCCCGTGCTACGATCGTTTCAATTTCGGTGATTTTGCCATTTTTAACTTTAAGCCGGTTAGCGAACAGGATCGGCCGGACAGTACCCTCTTCGGGCATTTCTTTAGGTCCGGCAAAAAACGCACCCATCCCACCTCCGCCGCCGGGCGCACCGGTGGGAGGTTTGGCACCGAACCCGCTACTGCCGGGCGCGCCAGCTGGAGGTTTGGGAGCACCAGGAGCTCCGCCGCCAGCCATACCGGGGCCTCCGCCCATCATGCCGCCTCCCATGCCGCTCCCAACTGTTTTCGAGCTAAATGGTTCTTCCATTACCGCAATTGTGGCCGTAGCGCATTTTTTGGTATCGATCAATGTTCGTCTGAGCAGGGGTTTGCCTGCGGTTTCCCAAAAACCTTTTCCAACGTCTTTATTAACGCCGTTTTCAGTGAATTTCGCTGCGGAAGCAAGCGGCAGACCTGATGTCCTGTGTTCCTGAAGGGACTCAAAGTACTTGTCCGTTATTTTTGCAAGATATTCTCGGGTGCAGCTGTCTCCTCCTGTCTGAACAGTTGAGACAGTAGTACATCCGAATGCTGTAAGGCAAACCGTCAGAAAAATTAATGCTATCCGTTTCATCTTTGAACCCTCCTGAATTATATCACATATTAAGAATGCTTCTTTCTACACCCCTGGATTTATCTGCTTCCTTTCATATTTAAAAGGCTGATGTCAAACACTCATCATATCATATTCTCATGACGGGAAATGAGGTCATCCTGGCAATCACGGGTAAGCTCCACAAAATAGGCAGAGTAACCTGCAATGCGTACAACCAAATTGCGGTATTCGTCTGGGTTTTCCTGCGCCTTGTGCAGGGTATCAGTGGAAACCACGTTGAACTGGGTTTCGGCACCGCCATTATTCATATAGGTCTTAACCATGTCACGCAACTTAGTAACTCCATCGTCACGGCTAAGCGCGGTGGGGTGTATGCGAATGTTCAGGCACACGCCGTCCATGAACTTACTGTGGTCATAGCAAAGCGATGAGATAAACACCGCGGTGGGTCCGTTCCTGTCGCAACTCTGGACTGGAGAAGCAGCATCGGCGATGGGAGTTCCGGTTTTTCTTCCGTCTGGCGTAGCCCAGGTTGTGTATCCCTGGCCAACATGGTCCGCCGCACTGTACAGGCCGGCTTTGAATATTTTGGCACGCGTTGAGTAACACTCTTTGCAGGTATCATAATAGGTGTTAATAACCCAGTTCATCTGCTCGTCGGCATAGGGGTCGGCATTCCCGAAATGGGGCACCTCATTGATTATCTGTTGTCTCAGGGTCTCATAGCCCTCCCAGTTAGCCATAACAGCATCATAAAGCTCCCGCGCCGTGCACAGTTTCTTGTCGAAGACCATGTACTTGATGGCGGTCAGGGAATCGGCTACCGTGGCAAGCCCAGTTGCTGTACCACCGTAAGAGTTGTATTTAGCGCCGCCCCAGGTGCAGTCCTTGCCGGATTCCATGCATCCGTCAATTGAGATTGACAGCATGGGGTGCGGGGTGTGGTACTGGACCAGGTATTCCAGGTAGTTATTCAGGCTAACCTGGGCCTTGATAAAATAGCTGGCCAGCTTTCGCCATGCCTCCTTGACTTCGTCAAAGGACTTCATGTCATACAGGTACCCCGTATGGATTGAGCACTGTTCACCGTTAAAGGGGTTCTTGCCATCGTTGATAGCCATACCCATCAACACGCTGTAGTGGATGGAGGCATGGGGAGGCGCGACGCCGTTAGCCGCTGAGTAGTCGTTGCCGGAACCGGTAATTTCCTGGCAGCCGATAATCGCGTAATCACGGGCATCTTCAAGGGCAAAGCCCAGTTCCTTCATTATACCATGAATTATTATATCGTCGTTCTGGAACAGTGGTAGCCCCCCCACCTTTGTTGAAGTTTCCAGGGCCAAAGTCCACAAGTCGTCCGGAGTGTTCTTGTTAACACGCATAGAGATCGTGGGATCATGAAGGCTAAGGCGGGACAGGCTCTCCAGCACCATATAGGTGACAGGATTGCTGGCGTCCTCGCCGGTTTCGGGATCCACTCCGCCGATGGTGGTGTGAAGATAGGTGTTGCCGATGCCTACTATCTTAACCAGTTCGCCAAAGCCGCCACCGTACATGGAATTAATCTTCATAAAGAAACAATCCACAATCTCCTGGGCCTCATCCTCAGTCAATCGGCCCTCTTCCAGATCTTTTTCCAGGAACGGCCAGGTGTACTGATCAAAGCGGCCGAAGGATCCGACATCGGTAATAAAGCTCAGACGCAGTATATACTGATAGGTAATAGCCGCCTGGCAGGCTTCCCGGAACGTACGGCAAGGGTTTTCGGAAATCCATGTTAAGCTGTCCGCCATGGACTCCAGTTCAGCTTTACGCTTCTCGTCGGTACATGAAGCCGCCTTTTCCATGCACTTCTCACCGTAACGCTTCAATAAAGTAGTGGCAGCATCACAGGAAATAACGACGGCGGTGTAGAACAGGCTTTTGTTCGCGTCCTCGCCCATCAGGTTATTAACGTGGGAATCCAGCCAATCCTGAGCCTGTTTACCTATAGCGCCGTAACCCGTATTGATGATTTTCTTAAAACCGGGAGTCAGGTGGCCGGACGGCATCATCAACAGGGGCATGCCTTCCTTGGTTGCGGAGACTTGCATGCGGAGGAGTTCTTCAAATCCTGGAGGCTGCCAGGCGGACGCGATATCGTTGTAAGTACGGCCTTTCCAGTATTCGCTGATGGACACAAAATCCTCGTAATCCTCGGGAGCTATAGACATACGAAGCTCTTCTTCATCAGGATTGTGATACAGGCCATCTTCTCTGGTTGTCCAGATACCGGAGTCAATCACGTAAGGAATCCAGGCACCGCCGCCCCAGTCAGGTGTGTATCCGGTACCGCAAAAGTTCTTGCTGCTGTTGCCGACAATCATCTCAAAGTCCTCGACTCGGACGGTCATCTGCTCACAGATGGCCTTCAGCACTGTGGGACGGCGAAGGAAGGGAATGAGATTCTCATTTTCCTGAAAGCAGCGGGTGGTAATTATAGCCGTTTCAGAGTCGCTCTGGATCACTCGGTCACGGATTAACTGATGCATGAGCTGCATGCGTTCACTTACTGGTTTAAATTGATACATATCAGCATTCTCTCTTTTATTAGCATTCCTGATTTAAAAAATATTTATAATTCCTATGATTAAAAGATTTAATCATATCTTAAAAAGTTAATGTGTTATCTAACACATGTCAATATTTAAGAGAAACAGAATATCTTTAATCTATCAATTAATTCCTGATTTTTGAGGCAGTTTTCTAAATCCCTAAACTCAAACTTTGAGTCATGCATCTTGTCCAGCCATAAAATGGTGACAGATTTATGCTGACCACCTTTGATTTCTGACACACAGCCACATAAAGCTAATACCTGCCTTATTCTTAAAAGCTATCGAACACGTCATTCCCGCGAAAGCGGGAATCCAATTTTTTCTGAGAATATCAAATGGATCCCCGCCTCCGCGGGGATGACATACTACCGAACCATTTCCCAGCTTCTTAACTCACCTTACACCTTTCTGATGATAGTTAATGTTTCCAAAGGCATCTAATAGATTTAAACTAAGTGCCCGAAGTCTTTCCGTATTGACACCCATAACTATATTCCATATACTCCCGCCTTATAAATAGAATATTTAAAATAACAATAACATTGAGATTCTAATATAAATCATTTCAACAAAGAGTGTGTCCTGAAAAAGAGTTTTTTCACAGCCTTTATTATTCTGCTAACCGGCTAATAAAAGCATTATTCATAAAAATAAATAAGAAAACTCCGGCAGCACTGTTGTTAAGTAATAGGATTGTTTAAATCGGAGTATTGAATGACTGAAGAATCACTTACAAAATCAGATAATAACACCCCCGGACAGTTGAGCAGCGGGATGATGATGGTATTCATATCCATACTTTCAGCTTTTCCCATGCTGGCAACCGACATGTATCTTCCGGCAATTCCATCTATCAAGGGCCAATTAAACACATCAGTAGAACTTGTTAACCTGACAATTTCAGTATTTTTTATAACCATAAGTTTCAGCGGCCTTGTCTTTGGGCCATTATCCGACAGGTTTGGAAGAAAGCCAGTTATTTTTATAACAATAACTGTATATATTCTCGCGAGCCTGGGTTGTGCTTTCAGCCCGAACATTTATTACCTGATTATTTTCAGGATATTTCAGGCAATAGGATGCGCTTCAGGCGTTTCAATTTCCACGGCCATAGTAAAGGATTTTTTCCCTCCCGAAAAAAAAGAAAAGGCCTTTGCTGTTATTGGTGCTCTAACCGGGTTTGTACCCATTGCTGCTCCTATTTTAGGGGCGCAGATTTTAAAATTTACCTCATGGAGAGGCGCCTTTGTTGTTTTAGCCCTCCTCGGCATGGTTTCCCTGATATTCAGTTTTTTCTATAAAGAAACCAATCTTGACCGTTCAGATGAAAGCATCCCGGCCTCAATGGCAAAATTATTTGTCGTGCTCGGGAATCCGGCTTTTGCCAGGCTGGTGTTTTTATTTGCACTGGCTCCACTGGGGATGATGGCGTTTGTAGGCATATCTCCGACAATATTTATAGAGGGGTTCGGTGTGAGTGAACAGACTTATACCTTTTATTTCGCGGCAAATGCCGCCGTGAGTATAATCGTGGCCCTGGCCTATATCCGTGTATCACAGATTATAAAACCTATATATATAATTACCGGAAGTTTTATGATGAGCATCCTTAGCGGTGTTTTAATTATTTTTCTCGGTGAACTTCATCCAATGCTCTTCCTTGCAACAATCGCGATAGGGACTTCAGCATTCGCACTTCAGCGGCCTCCATCCATGAACCTTATGATCGAACAGCAGGATAAGAACACCGGATCAGCATCATCCCTGATGTTTTGCTTTATGGGGCTTTTCGGAAGTCTTGGTCTTGTAATCATTTCCATGGACTGGAATAACAGGATTATTGTCCTTGGTGTAATCAATGTAATACTGGGATTATTAAGTACATCCTTCTGGCTATATGCCAAAAACAGGTGTAGAATTCCAAAAAGTATGAGATTAGCAGGCTGAAGATTATTAGGCTGAAGGCTATTAGGGAAAACCGGTCACAATGCCCCTTTCCTGGTAATTACGGGCTATAATACCTCTAATAAACGTCTAGCTGAAAGCTGAGTGCTGATAGCTAAATATACGCCGCAGCCTTAAAAGCCGACATGATAGCCGGCCCAACAGTACCTGCCTTTATCGCGTCACCAACAACATAAACCTCTGTTTCTGGGGCGCTTCTGCGAAGGGAATCGGCTACATCATATCTTGGGTTAACGCCAAGTGCCAGCAACACTGTATCAGCCGGTATTTCTTTCTCCTCTGATGTATTAGTGTTTTTACAGACTACGATGTTATCTTTCACTTCTTCAAGTATGTAATTATGATAAACAGGTATCTCAAGTTCTTTTAGTAAACTCGTTAATTCAATGGAAACACCGCCGAGAGTATTAAAGAGATGAGACAGGTCTGGTGCCATTTCAACAAGAGTTACATCCTTTCCCTTTTTCTTTAAATCGATCGCTGATTCAACTCCCACTGAACCAGCGCCGATTATAACTGTTTTACCACTCACCTCCGCATTACCGGTATCGGCATCAGGCGCCCAGTGAACATGGGATTTATCAATGCCGGGGAGATCAGGAATTACCGGTCTCGCGCCAACTGCAATGATAAGGGCATCATACTGCTCATCATCAAGCAGTTCTTTTGTTACTTCAGTATTAAGTAGAATCTTTGCAGGGGCTTTATCAGACTGGCATAATAAATATTTTATATAATCTCTTAAGTCCTGTTTGAAGGAGTGGACAGCACCATAAACAAGATTTCCGCCCAGCTGGTCACTTTTCTCATAAAGTGTTACATCGTGTCCCCTTTCACAGAGAGTCAGCATCGCCTGAATACCAGCAGGGCCTCCGCCTACTACAGCGACTCTTTTCTTTTCTTCAGCCTTCTGCACTTTATTTTCTGGAAATTCTACCTCATTTCCCAGGCAAGGATTTACGGCACAGTTGATTACTGACGGAATTATGAGACGGCTCCCGCAGTACTGGCAGCGCAGGCAGGGACGGTGATCTTCTTCCTTTCCCAACGCGTACTTGCGGGGCAGATCAGGATCTGCCAGCAGTGGGCGGCACATGGCGACAAAATCAGCCTTCCCGCTTTCAATTATCTCATCCGCGTCCTTTATATTCATAATTGAACCGACAGCACACACTAAAAGGTCCGGAAATGCCTTTTTTATTTTTTCAGCCCAGTGGACATTATAATTCCTTTCCATCATATAGTTCTGCCACCATTCACGCATAAGTTTGAAATCTGCATGAAGTCCTGCCGATACATTCAGTATATCAACTTTATCTTTGATCAAATCAATAAACCGGAGTGTTTCCTCAAAGTGCATCCCCTTGGGATGTATCTCGTCCGCTGAAATACGGTATTCAATAACAAAGTCTTCACCTACAAGTTCCCGTGTCCTGTCCAGAACCTCCATTGCAAAACGCGCCCTGTTTTCCAGTGAACCTCCGTATTCATCCGTACGCCTGTTATACATGCTGCTGGCAAACTGGGAAATCAGGTTGCCGTGTCCGCCGTGCATCATGCCGGTTTTAAAACCCGCCCTCTTGCATCTGAAAGTCGCCATCGCGTATTTCTCAACAGTTTCCTTTATTTTTTCAAGACTCATCTCCAGGGTTGGTACCGGCTCTCTGCCGGCCATCCTGGCACGCATTCTTTCAAAGGGCCTGATATATGATGAAGGAGCTATGGCCGGTGTCTCATACCTGTCATAGGGTGCATCCATGCCCATATGATTTATTTCAAGTGAAGGCTGAACACCGTACCCGAGGCACATTTCGGCATATCGTGTAAGCGGCAGTATAAAATCATCCCTTCCCAGGTCGAGCTGCCGCTCTTCATCCCTTGCCTCCCTGAGATCAATCATTGAATTTCCAACAACTATTATAGCCGCTCCTCCCCTGGCAACTGACCTGAAGCATTCCACAAATTCAGGAGTTACCCTTCCATCAGGGTCAGCCAAATTGGGTGAAGGAGGCGCCATTTCAATTCGGTTTTTAAAGTCAACATCTCTTATGCGGATTGGTGCAAAAACATGCTTATAGATTGATCCCATTTCAAGCTCCTTTTCAGTTTTAAGGAATTCTTAAAGAAATATATTTACTAGAAAATTGAGAAAATATCAAAGTTATCCGGCAAATCAATTTTCTCATAAATTACAAAGAAAGGTGGGGCATAAAACTCCACCCTACGTCCCATATCTCGGATAAACGTAGGGTGGCATTTTATATGCCACCGGTTTTATGATTATTACATTGCCTTTGTTTTATAATTTTATTAATGAATTAATGATGCGCACAAATTTAATTATTATATAAGGGAGGTAGAATGGGAATGGCTGAATCGGAATATTCAAAATATATACTAAAGACACCAAAAGGGGAATTGCATACAGGAGATGTATTTGAGGGATTTCTGGCCAGCCCTGATAAGCTGGGTGTTGATTGCCAGATTTTATACTCTGTAATAACAGAAGCCGATCTTGAGGGAGATGAAATAGAGCCTCATGTGCATGATTTTTCTCATGTAATGTGTTTCTTTGGAAGCAACCCCTTTGATAAATATGACTTTGATGCTGAAATTGAATTTTATATGGAAGGGGAAAAACAGATAATTGATACACCGGCTATGGTAACCGTGCCTGCGGGAATAACCCATTGCCCCCTTATTTTTAAAAGAATTGGCAAACCTGTTACATGGGTGGAGGTAATGCTTACGTCACATTACGGCAGGGAATGATGGAAAAGCTCGCAAGGCTTAAAGCTCAAAGATAAAAGAATTGATACCAGGAACAGGACATTAAACATTCGCCACTATTCAATGCTATGGCTGTAAAAGTAGTGCAACCTCCTCTTCCCTTGCAGGACCGTGTCTGTAGAAACGCCTGTACTCCAAAACCTTCTCGATGTACTGCCGGGTTTCCTTAAAGGGTGGAATACCTTTATATTTCCTCACATTCCTGGCCCCTGCGTTATAGGCTGCAAGTGCCAGTTTTTCATCACCATTAAAACGACTCAAAAGTGACTTATAGTATTTGACTCCTGCATGAATATTTTCTTCTGGATTTAAATTGTTTTTCACCCCTAAGGATCTTGCTGTCCCCGGCATAAGCTGCATCAAGCCCACAGCACCCTGCGCTGAAACTGATCTCTTGTTATAACTGGATTCAGCCATAATAATCGCCTTTACCATGGTTATATCAACATTATGGAGATTAGCTGCTTCAAGTATAATTGGATTATAAAGCGGCTCTGCTTTTTTTATTTGATAGTTGAACACATTTTTTTTGTCCTTTTCAATTACAGGAGGTGTCGGTTTCTGTTTCAAAGGCACAGATGCATCAGCCGGTTTGACTTTTTCCTGTGTAAAGAAAGCATCGGAAATATTAAGATGGACCATAAGCATATACTGTAGCATACCTAAAAAAAGCAAACATTGTATTTGATGCGCGGCAAATATTTTTCTTCTGGACATGTTTGTCATGATTTCAGTTATTCATTTTTATCTTTGTTATAATTCTCTTAACAGCTTAATGGCTTTTTCTGCCTTTATTTTCCCCTGCTCAAATTTATCGAGAATCTCTTTCCGGTACATTTGATCTTTTGAAATTTCCTGAGTTAACAATTCGATAATCCGGTTTAACCTGTTTCTCATAGTAGGATATGAAATCCCCAGCTGTTTACTCATATCTTTCAGACTGCCGCTTACTCTCACAAACAACTCAATAAAATCTCTGTCTTCCGATTCCAGACGTGCTAATCGCGGGAGTTGAATCTCTCCTTCAACAGCAAGGTTACAGCCCTTACATCGAAGCCTTTCAATATGGAGTTCACCCCCACAATATGAGCAATTCCCTGTTAGCTTTCCCATGATTTTATTAATATTATTAATTTATATTATTATTTTTATTAATATTATTTATATTATACTTTATTTTGTCAAGTATTTTTAATATTTTCTTGAATTTTATTAATAGTGTCAAAGTCGGGAGATCAGGGAAAATGGTAGGCATAAATGAAATATGCAATCTAAATAATTAAGACGGCAGGCAACTACTCCCATGTTTCAACCTGAATCTTACATCAAGTGCCGTAGCGAGGCGCCGAAAGCCTTATGTTTTAAGCGAAGTTGGAATGATTTTGACCCGCAGGCATATTACCTATATGGTGAGGATCAAAAACATGAAACAAGCTTTAAACACAAGGCGCTTCAAGCCGCAGTAGATACTTGGTGCAAGATTCAGGTTCAATATTAAGAATTGGACATACCGGTTCCAAATATCATATACAGATATCCGGAATGCCTATGAGTTTATAATTTGGAAAAAGCAGTAAGGTCAGTCCTTCATTCTTCCCGCCGTAAGGAGACGTTATTGAATATCGTAATTATATGCAGGTAGTTCGTCATTATGGTCAACAATGCGCCTGATTTGCAAGAACCTCGCTTAAAAATACACCGGTGTAGCTGCCTTTAACTTTTGCGACATCTTCAGGTGTTCCCTCGGCTACAATATGGCCTCCCTCATCACCGCCTTCAGGACCAAGGTCGATTATCCAGTCTGCTGTTTTTATAACATCCAGATTGTGTTCAATAACAATGATTGTATTGCCGGAATCTGCAAGGCTGTGCAATACATCAAGCAGCTTTTGTATATCAGCAAAGTGGAGTCCTGTAGTAGGTTCATCAAGGATATAGACTGTATCACCTGTTGAAATCTTGGCGAGTTCCCTGGACAGCTTAATCCTCTGTGCTTCCCCTCCAGACAGTGTAGTAGCACTTTGACCCAGTTTGATATAACCTAACCCTACCTCATCAAGTGTTTTAAGGATTTTTCTGATCTTCGGAATGTTTTCAAAAAATTTCAGGGCCACATCAACATCCATATCCAGCACATCGGATATGTTTTTACCCTTGTAATGTATCTGGAGAGTCTCCTTGTTGAACCGGGTTCCCTTACACACATTACAGGTAACCCATACATCCGCAAGAAAATGCATCTCTACTCTTTTTTTACCATGACCGCGGCAGGCCTCACATCGTCCGCCCTTTACATTGAAACTGAAGCGTCCGGGTTTGTATCCTCTTGTTTTTGAATCCGGCAGCATGGAATAAAGGTCTCTTATATGCCCCATAAGCTTTACATAGGTCGCCGGGTTTGAACGGGGAGTACGCCCTATGGGAGACTGTGTAATATTAATTACCTTGTTAAGCTTTTTTAAACCGGTAATTCGCTTATGTTTGCCGGGTTTATTATCAGTCTTGTACAATGCCTTTGCAAGGGCAGGATATAGTGTCTGGGCCACCAGTGATGATTTTCCGCTCCCTGAAACACCTGTTACACATGTGAAAAGCCCCAGGGGAAAACGGGCCTTAAGTTTTTTAAGGTTGTTCTGCCGAGCACCTGATAGAGTTACCCATTTATTCTTGGAGGGCCTTCTGTGCCCGTTTGGCGACACGACACTTAGCGTACCGTTAAGGTATTTCCCGGTAAGTGATTTTCTGTTTTTAATTATTTTCTTTAATGGCCCCTCGGCAACTATCCAGCCCCCTTCCACACCTGCCCCCGGGCCCAGATCAACGATCCAGTCGGCTGTTGTCATAGTTTCTTCATCATGTTCAACAACAATGACAGTATTCCCGAGGTCTCTGAGCCGCAAGAGTGTATCAAGAAGCCTGCGGTTATCACGCTGATGTAACCCTATGGACGGTTCATCAAGTACGTACAGGACTCCTGACAGTCCACATCCAATCTGGCTCGCCAGTCTAATACGCTGTCCTTCACCACCGGATAGTGTTGCGGCAGGACGATCCAGAGTGAGGTAATGAAGCCCCACATTAAGAAGAAATTGGAGGCGTTCACCAATCTCCTTTAAAACCTCTTCCGCTATCTCCATTTCTTCGGAGGACATTTTTGGAAGAAGGTTTTTTATCCATAAAACAGACTCTTTTATAGACATTTCCGTAATTTCGATAATTCCTTTATTACCCACGGTCACAGCACTGCTTTCAGGGCGTAATCTCTGGCCATGACAGGTTGTACATGGTTGTGTACTCATAAATGACGCGTACCATTTACGCGTATATTCCGATTTTGTCTGATGGTATCTTCTGCGGATTGAATGCAGCTCTCCTTCATGTATTCCTTTATATTCTCCGCTGCCTTTTTCGTGGTTCCATCGCCATATTATTTTGGCACCTCCATAGAGTATCGCATCCTGGCATTTCTTTGAGAGGTCTTTCCATTGCGTGTCGAGGTCATGTCCATACTGTTCAGCTATCTGTTTTGCTACTTTATACCTGCCGCCTTTCTTCTTCTTTATCAATTCACCCCATGTGCGGACAGCTCCTTCATTAATGGTTTTTTCAGGATCATAAAAAAGTTCCGGGTCTACCTCCAGTTTAGTCCCGAGCCCGTTACATTCAGGGCACATGCCCATGGGTGAATTAAAACTAAACATAGCCGGCGTCAATCGGGGAAAGCTCATACCGCAGTCCACACATGAATTCAGCTCAGATAAAAGCCAGTCGCTCCCATCACTTTTATCCACAACAATCAGGCCGTCACCCGATTTTAATGCTGTTTCCACCGAATCGGTAAGCCTGGAAATGAATGAATCATAGTTTTTGTTCTCTTCAGGTATAATCAGCCTGTCAATCATCAGCTCAATATTATGCTTTTTCTTTTTATCCAGCTGGATTTTTTCATCAAGGGATCTTACTTCCCCGTCAACACGAACACGGGTGAATCCTTCCGACTGTGCATGAAAAAAGGCATCTTTAAAAGTCCCCTTTCGATTACGGGCAAGGGGGGCCATTATCTGTAAACGTGTTCCGGCCGGAAGGGCTGCTACTTGATCGACTATCTCCTGGGCGGACTGGGCCTCTACCTTTTTACCGCATTCGGGACAATGGGGCTTTCCAATGCCGGCATAGAGTACCCGGAGGTAGTCATATATTTCCGTGACTGTGGCGACCGTCGACCTTGGATTTTTACTGACGGCCTTTTGCTCAATGGCTATCGCCGGACTGAGGCCTCCGATATAGTCGACTTTTGGCTTTTCTGTCTGATCAATAAACTGGCGCGCGTATGAAGATAGAGATTCAACATAACGCCTCTGACCTTCGGCATAAAGGGTGTCAAATGCCAGGCTGGATTTACCGCTGCCGGAAACACCGGTGATCACGACAAGTTTAAAACGCGGCAGTTTTACATCAATATTTTTAAGGTTATGCTCCCTTGCACCCTTAATAAGTATATCTTCTAAAAACATTGCGATTCTCTCATGCTACCTTGCATATTTCCCTGCCTGCCCGACAATGAAATGGAATATCGGTCTTTCTACCTTATGAAAAATTATCGGGCAGTGTTTTGTTTCCCTGGGTATAAAAATAAGGCAACTATTTGTAAGTTCATATTTTTCATCCTCAATCCAGAATTCCACTTCACCGCACAGGTCCCTTGTGTCATCAGGATTGGTACCAAAAAGAGTAATGATTTCATCAAATTCATGGGAGTGGGATTCCCCCTCCATCACAATTTTTTCAGGTTTGGGCCATATCCATGCTACGTCTGAAAAAAAAGGAGTATTTTCAACTATATCCTCGTTGAATTGAAATAACAGGGTGCCTATTTCATCTTTTCCCCTGTTAAAGTCCTTATTGATCAGGTGTTCGTACTTTTTTTCAGTCATTTTACTCCCCCAATAATATGAATATTTATAATTTACATTAACCTATATTAATAAATCAGGCTATATTTTTCTCAGTTTGACAGTGAAATATCTGCCATGCTAATTATTTATAATAAATCAGAATATGCAAACCAGCCCTTTTCCACATACTTTAGTAATTAAAGGTAATGTTGAAAGGTTTGAGCTAACAAGAAAAGAATTTTCCTTGCGCCCGGTGCCCTGAGCCCTGTGCCAGCTAAGAACATGTGTTTAACAGATTTTAATTTTAATGATCGAACTATCTTTCAAACTTCAAAGGGAGTAAATATGGAAATTAAAGAAATTTTTGATCACATGGAAAAAATTGGATTTCTCACATTTTCAACAATAGAAGATGGTTCTGTACATTCCAGGATTGCCCATTTTTATGCTTGTGATGAAGACGGCCTGTACCTGAGGACAATGTTTAGCAAACCCTTTTACAGACAGATGATAAAAACAGGAAAGCTTTCAGTGTGCGGCATGTATCCTCATACGAGGATATCCGGACATGATGAAAATGGCGTACCGGATTTTCCACCGGGATATACATTGAGGATTACCGGTGATGTTAGAGAGTTATCAGAGGAGGAAGTCCAATTAAAAGCTGAAAAAAACTCACAATTTAAGATAGCTCTCTTCGACATGGAAAAGTATCCTGCCACTCGAAATCTGATAATGTATAGAGGTAAAGGTGAAATATACGACTTTGATTTCGAAATGGTTAACAGGGACCATAAACTGTTAAGAAAAAGATTCTCCTTTGGAGGAATGGACTTTAATCCATCAGGAAGTATAATTACAGACAAATGTGTGGAGTGCGGAGAGTGCTATGAGGTATGTACATTTAAGGCCATAGTACCTGGAAGTCCCTATAGAGTAATCGGAGAGAGGTGTGATGAATGCGCTTCCTGTATCCTTGTTTGTCCCGAGGAGGCAATTATTCAGCCCGGAACCATATAATGGGCACAATGTCAATTTCGAGGTGCATCATTGTAGGGGCACGATGCATCGTGCCCCTACCCC
The DNA here is from genome assembly GCA_042573485.1 of Thermodesulfobacteriota bacterium. Taxonomy (GTDB): domain Bacteria; phylum Desulfobacterota; class DSM-4660; order Desulfatiglandales; family HGW-15; genus JAAZBV01. The sequence goes on from JBHPCX010000030.1 coordinate 34,576, forward strand.
TGGTGACTGGATTTTATCAACCAAGGTTTCTCCTCCCGCTGTTTTTGTAGAGAGGGTCGAAATAACAGCTTTCAAAATACTTAGGGTAGAATAACTGTTTTTATTTTCATTTTAAAAAATATATAATCCTGGTGAAAAATAAAATTTGATGACTAAATTATGTTTTTAATATCAGTAGAATCTTTTCAAGGGGGATCAAATGAAAATACTTGGCATATCAGGAAGCTCAAGGAAGGAATCAACTTCAGGAACCTTTAAACTGGTAAAGACAGTTTTGGAAAACACGGGCTTCGATTATGAACTGATTTCTCTAAGAGGTAAAAATATTTCTGGATGCATTTCATGCCTTCAGTGCGCTAAGGACAATGTGTGCAAGGTAAAGGATGACATGTATGAATTGAGGGATAAAATAGTAGAAGCAGATGCATATGTAATCGGTGCTCCGAATTTTTATTCCACTGTCAATGCCCTTACACATGCCTTTATCGAAAGGTGGTACCAGTTCAGGCACCAGGCAGGAGACATGTTATGGGGAAAACTTGCTGTAGCGGTTGGCGTAGGCGGCAGTACCGGTGATGCCCCGGTGAATGATCTTGAAAAATTCTTCTTGTACAGCTTCATCGAAACAGTCACAAAGGTTTCCGGACAGGGTGCCGCGGCCTGCTTCACATGCGGATATGGTGAAACATGTGAGGTTGGGCTGCCCAGAATGCTTATGGGCGATGATGTAAAGATAACACCCGATATTATCCCCGATGTTGGAAAACAACCGGATCTTATTAATGCTGCTGAAATTGCTGGAAAGCAGCTTGGTGAAAGGTTGTCTGACGGACATGACAGGAAAAAAGTGGCTGAAAGGATGCAGCAGCAGCTAATGGCC
>JBHPCX010000031.1:0-34628 GCA_042573485.1 Thermodesulfobacteriota bacterium
CCCCTTACCCCTCCCACCAGGGGAGGGGAGATTTTCTTAAGTCAACAACATTGGGTTTTATACCCCACCAGTTTAACTTGTTTTTGAATCCCTCGTTTTTCAGGCGGGAGTAATATAGTGAATACAGGCGTTTTGATTGCTTACAAAAAAGGATTAACAATACTAATTTGTAAAAAGTATGCTAGAAATTATTCTAATAGTCTTGATAAATGGCCCTTAATCACATTAAATGGACTAAAAACGTGGGTGAAATCACAAAAAACATCTATTGTCTTGATAGCTTCACTTTTCCTGTAGGTACTACCAAGTAATATTAAGGATTATCATAAATCATGGCTTTTTTTATTAAATAAAGTAACTACGGATCACATTTTTTAGACCAAATTAAAATCAGACTTTAATTTGGTCTAAACCATTAAAACCACCATGATAACCGGATCCTTATGGGTAATATGTGATAAATCTTGATATTGCTCCATAAATACCGTACATTTTAGGAGTTATGTTTAAAAGATATATAAACCCTGTAAAAACAAAGAGTTATTTTCTTTTTAGCTCGCGTCAAACCGGAGAGAGTGCGTTCTTAAAGTCTTTACACACATCAAAAATAGAATCACTGCTATTATACAATTCAATCTCCACTACAATTTATTATTGTGTAATTTATACATATCAAACGTTCCTATACAGGTGCGTGTTTTTAACTATCTAAATAGGGAGGGATTATGAGCGGTTCAAAAATCAAGTTGTCCCGTCGAAGTTTTCTAAAGGCAGCAGGAATCGGAGGAATTGTGGCACATACCGGGGGTCTGGTTATGGCGGGAAAGGTGGCTGGAAGCTCTTCTGAAACCTATACAGGCTGGGAGTCCAATAATCCGGGCACTAATTTTTTTAACCGAAAACCGTTCGAATTTACAGGACCGGCACATGAACCTGTGGGTAAGGTGCGCCGCCCCAGCCATACGACCGATATGGTTTTTGGACGGGTAGCCATGTTCCAGATGGCTTATCGACGAAACCCGGACTGGAAACTGGGTGATCCTCTTGAAAACCTCCAGCTGCCGCCGCCCGTTATTGAATTTTACAAGGAATTCCCTGAGCGGCTTGCATGGGACTACCGTACTTTCAGTGAAACCATACCGGCAAATACTCAGGATAAAAAGAAGTACGGGAACTATTATAAGCTGGCTGAAGCCTATGAATCGGGATTCTCGATGACTGCAAGCACCCTGCCGCGGCCCGCGGCCCCGCCTGAAGTTTCAGACTTTGAAAAACCAGGATTCGGCGGGCGCAATCAACCTATTGGTGATCAAATACCTTTCAGGAGTAAGTCCTTAGCTGCGGAGTTTATCAAGGAGATGGCCCACAAATATGGCGCGACGCTCACGGGCATAACCAGGACCAATCCGAACTGGCTATACTCTGAAGGCTGGCGAGGCTGCCCGCAGGATTATGATTTTTCCGGAATGCCGGAGCACTGGGAGTACGCGATCGTGATAGCCGTTCCAATGGAGTGGGATGTTGTATTCAGCAGTCCGCAGTTTTCAACCAGTATGGACGCCTACAATAGAGTATCTATCGCTGCACTTCGACTGGAAGGCTGCCTTAAATTTCTCGGTTACCCTGCCAGGTCACACACACCAAACACGGAATATGACCTCATCGTACCTCCACACGCGGTTGAAGCAGGATTAGGAGAAGTAGCCCGTACCGGTTTCTGCGTTACTCCGGAGCTGGGGGGCAATGCCCGTATGGCCGTGGTTACAACCAGTTTACCTATGGAAATTGATAAGCCCATTGATTACGGTGTGGCGAGATTCTGTAATAAATGCAAATTATGCGCGGAATCATGCCCTTCAGGTGCAATATCTATGGCTGATAACCCCGATGGAATGGTGATACGCGGGTATGAACACTGGTATATCAATAACGGGGCCTGCTATAATTACTGGCGTGAGACCATGGGGCCCATGGGGTGCAGGCTTTGCGTGGCCACCTGCCCGTACAGTCGTAAGGACAACTGGGTCCATGGTGTGGCCAGGACCGTAGACCCCAGGGATCCAACCGGTATAGCGAGCAGCGGGCTGCTCTGGCTGCAGAAAAACTTCTTTGATTATCCGGAAGCAGTCGAATACCGGCGCCCGCCGGACGGCCGTTTTGCCAGTTTTCGTCCTGAGCCCCGTTATATACAGGCTGAAAGGTATCTTGACATAGACATTGTAAAACCCAAAAAGGGGGAATAAGATGTTTTTTAACAGCGGACTATTCTGGTTTTTTATGGGAATGATCACTATTCTTATCGGGGCAGGCTTTAAGGCCTTTGCCGGTGACCGCGGGTGGATTTTAAACTGGTGGAAGTGGCTGCTGTCCGTCCTGTGGTATATCATATTCAGCTTGAGTATTTTTTCATATGGCACCCTGGCCGGAGAAAAAGAAGACAGTGCCGCAATTAAGATCTTGCTCCTTGGTCTCTTTGTCTGCATCGTCTATGGTGTCGGCCTTTGGCGTCTGATGGCCTACAAGTCAAAGATGATAGATAGTTCTCCAGACTAATTATTGTATTAGTGAAAGTGAAACGAAGTTACAAGAAACGCCTCTGGGCCGTCATAGTTGTTTTTTTGATTTTTGCTACCTGGTTCCTTGGAGCCCTGCGTTCTGAAATCAACCTTGCCTCTTATATTCAAAAGGCTGTTCCTGAAGCTGATCATGTTGTTAAGATAAGGGATGGATTGTACAGTGCCTGGGGAGACAGCGCGGAAAAAAATCTGCTGGGATATGTAGCCCTTGGTCGGGCGAGCGGATACGGCGGACCTCTCACAGTGGCAGCGGCAGTCAATCCGTCAGGGGAGATCATCAATGCGGTCATCGCGGACCACAAAGAGACCCCTGCCTGGATGATGAGAGTGTCAAAGAGCAGACTGCTCTCCTCGATGGCTGGAAAAAGGTATGAAGATGCTTTTAAAATTGGCAGTGACCTTGATGGAGTAACCGGAGCGACAGCTACTTCCAGGGCAATAGCCGGGGCTGTAGTAAACGGAAGCCAAGCGGCAGCCCGGCAAATGGGCCTGCCAAGCAGGCCGCCTGTAACACCTGAAATAATTTTTGGTATACCGGAAATAGTACTTCTTGCCTTGTTCATCACTGTATACCTGGGCAGCTTAAATAATTATAAATACAAACGACAGATTCGATGGATTTCGATGCTGACCGGGATGATTATTCTGGGATTCATCTATAATAATCCCTTAACCCTTATACATATCTCAAAATTCATAATGGGTTACTGGCCCCAATGGCAGACCGATTTGTACTGGTATTTATTACTCGGCGGTATTTTAATAATTTTTATAGTGAATAACAGGAACCTGTACTGTGAATGGTTCTGCCCATTCGGAGCGGCCCAGGAATGCATGGGACTTATTGGAGGAATAAATATTCGCAGGCCGCGAAGAACCCATAATGCCTTAAGAATTTTACAGAGGATACTGGCGCTTGGGGCTGTTTTAACGGGACTCTATTTCCGTAACCCCGGGCTTGCAAATTATGAGTTATACGGGACACTGTTTGCTCTTGTAGGGACATCGATTCAGTTTGCCGCCCTGGGGTTGATCCTTATCGCCGCGATGTATATAAGGCGCCCCTGGTGTAATTACCTTTGTCCGATTAAGCCGGTTTTAGAAATAATAAGAATATTTCGTGGATGGGTGAGTGAAATATGGAAAAGGACAAATCTGAATACAAAAAGATTATAGACGAGGCAATTATAATTATATTTGTTATTGTGACATCAGCCCTCCTGATAACACAAGTTGCGATTAATGTGATGAATGAAATTTTCATTAAATATCCATCAGGGTAGAGACGGGTTTAAAACCCGTCTCTACGTTAAATATGCATTTGACTAGATCGATACAGGATACTAGAATGTGATCGATCATTTCGATTTTATATCCATAATTAAAAAGAGACCTTCGAATTTATCATTTCAAAAAACCGGTATTATCCATAGGTCTCATAACATAACAAAAAAGCAGTTTTTTATTTCTGAGAATAAAAATATAAAAATTGGTAGTAAAAAGGAGATAGCAACAATGGGAAATAATCAGAGGTTCACTCGGGTCAGCAGGCGTGATTTTTTTAAAACAACTGCCCTTGCGGGGATGGCAGTAACTCTTCCACTGCCGAGTTTTGCCGGCCAGGGCAGTATCGCAGCAATCAAACCAAGCCCCGCAGGGAATAAAAGAAACCTGCTATTCATGAGTAATGTTCCTGAAAGGCATGAAAAGTTTATCTCATCTATTAAATCAATCAAGGAATACCAGGTTAATGTTACACCGGTAAAGACTGATTTTAAAAATCCACTGGACCTTCTAAAACCCATCCGGGAAAAAAACGCGGATATTGTTGTAATGCATTTATCCGGAATATACATGTCTTCAAGAAAAATTGCAGAGGAAATGGGCACCCTGGATATTCCCGTAATTCTACTTCCGGTAGATTATAGTCTGATTATGTGGGAGACAGACCTTGCTGCATCATTCCGTATTAAAGGGACCAATGCCCTGGTTGCTAATTCGGAAGATCATGCTATTGACCTGATTAAAATCATGGCAGCACCCAGGGCCCTTGAAGGTAAAAAGGCCCTGATGTTCGGCAGACCTTTTGATTCGACCAGTATTCCTGCCCCGAACCTGAATAAAAACTATGTTTACAGGCAGACGGGCGTAAGCCTGGAATACCGTCCGATAGATGAATTGAAGGAACGCATTAAAGAAGTGGATGACGCTGCCGCTAAAAAGGAGATGGAGAGGTGGAAAAAAGGTGCTGTAAAAATCGTTGAGCCTCCGGACACGGCAATCCTGGAGTCAGCGAGGCTTTCCGTACTGCTTAGGTCCATAGTAGACAGTGAAGGGCTGTCGGGGATTTCCATAGATTGTTTAAGCTTCACATTCGGTTCTGATAGAAGCATTCCAGTTCCCTGCCTGGCAATAACAAGATTAAGGGACGAAGGCGTAGCCGCCCCCTGTGAGACAGATGTCTGTATGATGCTTTCATGCATGGTAATGCAGGAAGTCAGCAGGAGGCCTTCCTTTGTATGTAATGTCTCAGGTGTGGATGTTAATAAATCTACGACCGTGCTGCGCCATTGCGTTGCTCCAACCAAAATTTACGGCCCGGATTCTCCGGGCGTTCCCTATATTCTGAGGGACTACCACGGCATGGGAGGTGTAACCTCTGAAATAGAATACCCGATAGGCCTTGATATCACCATGGGGGGATTCAGCAAAGACTTGAAGAGTTTCATGATATGGCCGGGAAGGGTTCAGCCGGGTGTTTATGATACGGATACCCCTTCATTTAAGGACGCACCGCCTGAAATGCAGAAAATGCGCAAGTTCTGTACCAATAGGGCAGAAGTAAAAATAAATGAGGTTAATCGTTTTCTTCAAAGTATAACGGGCATTCATCATATTATGGTTGCGGGTAGCTTCAGAAAGGAAATCTATGACGCAATGCTTCGAATGAACATTGATGTTATTGCGCCGCCTGATTTGAGTGTACCGGAAGTATAGGGGAGTGTACTCCGGATTAGGGATTACCGGGTATGCCGGAATTCCAGATTCAAGGTTTCATGTTCCAGATGTCAGAGATCAGAAGTCAGTAAAGGCTGAAAATCTCGGATAGTGGGTGCTGGTAGATTGTTAGCAGTGTGTCATTCCTGCGGAGGCGGGAATCCATTTGGTATATCCCGAAAAAAATGGATCCCCGCCTCCGCGGGGATGACGTGTTCGATAACTTTTTCGAATAAATCAGATTAGCTTTATAAATGAATTAAGTGTTAGAAATAAGAAGTGTTCAGCGTAAACCTGTCAACTATTTTAAGACGAGACACGGAGAGAATTTAAAAAATAGAAAAGAGATATACTCTTTTCTATTTCCTGCTAACAACGAACAACCAGCAACATGCAACAAGCTGCCAGTAGGTCAAAAAAAGTGTGGACCTATAATATGTTCGCCTAAAGTTGCTTTATGAATACTGAGTTCTGAGTGACAAAAAAAATAGGAGGCCCTATGAGATTTAATTCGTCCCGAAGAAGGTTTCTTAAAGCCGGAGTAGTTTTGCCTGCGGCAGGACTTGTTTCTACACATAGCTTTTCTGCCTTTTCAAAACCACAGGATGTGGTTTCTTACAGGGTATTAGGGAAAACCGGTTTGAAGGTCTCCACTGTCGGTTCCGGTGTAGGGATTGAACCGGATTCTGAAGTTATTGCCCGGGCCATTGACCTTGGTGTCAATTATTTTGACACTGCCAGGGGCTATGGAAACGGCAGGAGTGAACAGATAACAGGGACTGCCCTTAAGGGGAAAAGAGATAAGGTTGTACTGGCGACTAAAACTGATGGAAGAACAAAAACGGCAATATTAAATGACATGGAGGCCAGTCTAAAAGCCCTGCAAACAGATTATGTTGATATTTTTCACCTGCACTCCAGGGATACTCCCGACACAATTACAGATGAAGCTGTGGAAGCATGTGAAATGCTCAAGAAACAGGGAAAAACCCGGTTTATCGGTGTAAGCACACACGATGTGAATGCTGTTGCGGATAAGATCCTGAATATTAGCAAATTTGATGTCGTGCAGACAACATACAGCTACGCGATTGGAGGTGCACCCTTAAGGCGGAAGGCCATTGCCAGATTATACTCTGCGGGAATCGGCATGGTAGCAATGAAGGTCATTATTGCCGTGGCCGGGTTTATACCAAGAGATGTGGAATTGCCCGAAGAGGGTCCATTAGCGGCAATTAAATGGGTCCTTTTGAATCCAGCGATATCAACTACGGTTCCATATGTTAAGAACATTGCCGAGTTGGAAATGAATGTCAGGGCCATGAAGGAGACTTATACACCGCAGGACGAAAAAATGCTCTACACACGAAATGAGGAGATAAACCCCTATTATTGCCGTATGTGCTATGAGTGTAAGGGACAATGTCCGAATGGTGTACCTGTAACCGATGAACTGCGTTTTCTGGCCTATAATGATTTTGGCGGCAGCTTTAGCCAGGCACAGGACAATTTCAGGGGGCTGCCGGAGAAAACCCAGCAGGTACGCTGCAGTGATTGTCCCTCCTGTGCTATAGAGTGCCCCAATGGTGTGGATGTCCGGAACAGGTTGATTAGAGCGCAGGAGATTTTGGCTTAGTGTCTCTCCAAGGAGTGGTTGAAATTAGCTCAGGATTAAGTTCAGAGGGCAGAAGACAGGGGACAGAGATCAATGAGCAATTATCAATAAACAATTCACCCTGTTAAATCCGCACAGCGGGCTGCGAAGCAGCATTTAACAGGGTAAACAGTAATCAATAAAAGGTCATATAAATTATCTAAATCCAATATATCGAAAGGAGAAAATGATGAGTTCCAAAAAAGACAACGAAGTGGATGAAAGCAAAAGGAATTTTTTTAAGGGAGTTTCCGCCGGAGCAGCGGGGGTGGCGATTGCCGGCGCTCTGGCCACATTGGGCACCGGGTGCAGGACGATAGGTGGTCCTGCAGTTGCCGGTGCAGCTGACACTACCAGAGGTGCCACAAAGGCAGCCGGTGCCACCAAAGCCGCCGGCGGATATGGTGTCTCAAGCGCGGCCGGTGCAGGTACCCAGGAAGAGAAGAAGGCCGAGTCGCCTTTTTTCAGAGATCCTCCGCCATGGCCCGAGGGTACTGATGGCAACATATATGACCATTTATTCAGCACAAGCCTCAAGGAAAATTCCATTACGGATGTTGTCGCCGGTCCCCAGGCCTATTTTCGAGGCCATAGCGATCTTCCCGGGGCAAAAATCAACATGGGCTGGCAGATGTTCGTAAAACCATACAGGCTGGAGCTGGAATCTCATCATCATGATACCGATGAATACCTGTTTTTCCTGGGCGCGGAACTGCCTGACCTGGTGGGCTCTTTTGATGGGGAAATTGAGTACTTCATGGGTGAAGAGAAGGAAAGGCATATCATTACTGAGGCCACAGTTCTTTATATCCCGGCGGGACTGGAGCATAATCCCTGTGACATCAAGAGACTTAGCAAGCCGATGATGTTCAGCGCGCTTCAGCTGGCGCCCTACTTTAACGGGAAATACGAGACCATGGGTTATATGGAATTTAAGGGCATGCCCAAAATAAAGTAAACTTCACTATGAGTGAAAGTATTTCAGTAGATCTATGAGTTTTCGGGTTGTTTAAGGAGACTCATAGATCTGTTTTTTTATCATTAGAAATAATGATTTTCATTAAATCTCATCTTTTTGAGTATTATCAGGTTGCCCTGGTTCCCATCTATAGAAGCGTGTAGTCGGATATGCAAAATCAATATTTTTTTCTATGCCAAATGTGTCAAGTACAGCCTCCCAGATATTCTGTTCTGTTGATCGCCGCTGGCGGGGATCAACGAGGTAGCGTATGGTCAGGAGCACACCGCTGTCTTTGACTGTAGTGTAAACGATAGGTGTCAGTGCACCATAAAATATAAGGTATTTTTTTGCTGCACGCCTGATTTGGTCTTGTGCACCTTCTGATAGACGTTCAATATATTCCCTTGCTATATTTTTCAGCAACTGTTTTGCTCTTTTCCAGTCGCTTTCAAAAGTAATCAGGATTGGAATCTCGTGCCAGATATACTCAAAACCTATATGGGAATTTGCCAGAGGTTCACGAAGTACCTTGCTGTTGGGCACATGGACGATTCTACCTGTACTCTGGTCTGCATCCACCCAGTTTCCTATTTCTATTATACTGAACTGGAAAATTCTTATGTCTATGACATCGCCTGCTATTTCCCCAACTTCAATCCTGTCTCCCACTTTAAAAGGTTTTCGCCATATAATGAAAAACCACCCTGCCAGATTTGCAATTGTATCATGCATTGCAACGGCGATACCGGCACTGGCAAGACCGAGAAATGTTGTCAGTGAAGTTATTCCCCGTATCCAAATTGGACCGATTAGCACTATCAATAGTATGGTGTAGGTGTATAAAACCGCGCGGCGCCATCGATAAGAGCCTGTGGCATCCTCAACACGTTTTTTAATGATAATATTTATTAAGAGTTTACCTCCTGAAAGAAGGAGAAAGATGATGATTGAGAGGAAAAGTTTTTCTGTCATCTCCGGTGAAAGATTCAGGTATTCGTCTACGAGTTGTTTTAGGGTATCTATATCCATTGCATTGTATCCCCAACATAATGTGTTATGTAAGAAAAAATTGATTACTTTTTCAAATATATTCCAACAGAACTATTTAATTGAACAAATATTATAAAAATATACCATAACTATATAGAAGAATTAAATAAATTAATATTTTTTACCTGACAAAACAATTATTTCCGTTTAATATAGTACCTGAATTTTGCACCAAATATCTATTACGGCTTGAAGCGCCTTATCTTTAAAGGTTGTTTCATAATTTTAATCCTCACCATATAGGGAATATGCTTGCGGATTAAAATCTTTCCAACTTCCCTTTAAAAACAAGGCTTTCGGCGCCTCACTACGATATCCGGTGCAAAAATTCAGGTAGTAAATGTTTCATAGCATTAATCGTGTTTGTCCCAGTTATTTAATTACACCAAATATTTTCAACAGGAGGCCTTTACGATGAAGAAAGTCATTTTAATGGTTTTGATTTTTCTTTTTACTCTTTCAACTGCAGAAGCAGTTGAGGTGGCAGGTGTCAATGTTCCGGATACTATTTCGGCAGGAGAAGATGAGCTTGTTCTTAACGGTGGAGGGGCAAGAAAAAAATTCTTTATGAAAATGTATGTAGGTGCCCTTTACCTGCTGAAGCCCGGTTCATCAGCTGAAAAAATAATTAAGGCAGATGAATCCATGGCCATAACACTGCACATCACATCATCAATGATCACCAGTGAAAGAATGGAAGAGGCCACCAGGGAAGGGTTCACTAATTCAACAGGAGGGGATAAGGCTCCCATAAAAGATGAAATAGAAGAATTCATATCTGTATTTAAAGAAAAAATTTCTGAAAAAGATGTTTTTGAACTGGTCTATTCTCCCGGAAAAGGTGTGGAAGTATTTAAAAATTCTTCCTCAAAGGTAGTCATCAAGGGACTTGAATTCAAAAAAGCCCTGTTTGGAATATGGCTTTGCGATAAGCCGGCACAGAAAAGCCTGAAAAACAACATGCTTGGGAAATGAAGACTTTACAAAAGTTGATGTAAATACTAAATATTATATGTCTTTTCTAAGAAAAGGATCCTGTCTTTTAATTTATAAACCATTACCGCTTTATTATTATACTCATCAATCAGAGGTGATATATGACTCATTCGGAAAATCCAGCTCTTCATGATCAATATTCATCCACAGGAACTTCTACCTTAAAATTACCCGTAAAGGAAAAAATAGGTTATGGTCTTGGAGATGCGGCGTCCAACCTGTATTTTCAAACCTTCATGCTTTATATCTCATATTTTTACACTGATATTTTCGGACTACCGGCAGCTGCCATGGGAACCATGTTTCTGGTGACCAGAATATGGGATGCTGTCAATGACCCGATTATGGGTATGATAGCGGATAGAACAGAATCAAGATGGGGTAAATTCCGCCCTTACATTATTGGTCTGGCGCCCTTTCTGGCCGTAGGCGGAATACTAACATTTTTCACTCCCGGCTTTGATGAATGGGGAAAATTAATCTATGCCTACATAACCTATACAATCCTTATGATGCTATACACAGCCGTGAATGTTCCCTATTCAGCCCTCATGGGTGTTATGACTCCAAACTCACTGGAACGCACAAGCGCATCACAATATCGATTTGTAATAGCCTTTGCTGGTCAGTTTATTGTGTCAAGCCTCACTTTACCGCTTGTTCAGTATTTTGGTGGAGGAAATGAACGGGAAGGATGGACCTGGACTATGGGTGCCTTCGGTCTTTTTGCAGTTATACTTTTTGCCTTTACCTTTTTTTCAACAAAGGAAAGAGTGCATCCACCAAAAGCCCAGAAGGCCAATACAATTCAGGACTTGAGCGATCTGTTTAAAAACAAACCCTGGTTGTTAATTGCTATTGCAACAGTTTTTCAGCTCCTTTATGCGGTTATGCGCGGTTCTTCAACTCCCTATTTTTTCAAGTATTATATCCTTGAGCAGGAAATTTTTAATATTAAACTTTCTATCGATGGATTTATTTCAACATTTGCCTCTGTTGGAAGCGCATCAACCCTGGTGGGAGCGCTTATGGCAAAGACATTTGCTAAAACTCTTGACAAAAAGAATACCTATTCGGGGTTCCTGATTGCCAGTGCCGTTGTTTCCTGTGCTTTTTATTATCTTCAGCCCCATAATGTCCTGTTGATTTTCGGTCTTAATATACTTGTTTCTTTCTTTATGGGTGCTGTATCAGTTCTTCAATGGGCTATTTATACAGATACCGCGGATTATGGAGAATGGAAATTCGGAAGAAGGGCAACCGGCCTGATCATGGCGGCATCCCTCTTTGCCTTAAAGCTGGGATTGGCCTTCGGAGGGACCTTTGTCGGATGGATTCTTGAATACCACGGCTTTGTAGCAAATGTAGCCCAGGGTGGCGAAACACTTTTTGGCATCAAGATGCTGATGAGTTTTTATCCCGCTGTATTTGGAATCATCGGTGGACTGGTTATGATTTTCTATCCTTTGAAGAACAGCGTTATGATGCAGATAGAAGAAGACCTGGCTGAGCGGAGGGAAAAATCCGAGTAGGATATTAAAAAATTCCCTTAAAATAGCACCGAAGTTATTTAAGAACTAAAAGGAATCAACAATGTGTAACAGGATCTTTAAAAAGACAGGTTTTCGCCTGGCAATACTGGCCTTCCTTCTTATGCTTTTAATAGGATGCATTTCCAAACCCGAAGTGAATGATGGAGGAGTAAAAACAAAAGGATTGAAAGACTATTATGCTGATAACTATTTAATCGGCGCTGCGCTATTCCCAGAGTTATTTGATGCCCCAGTTTCAGCAGAGCTTATAAAAACTCACTTCAGCACTATTACACCGGAAAACGATTTTAAGTGGGCATTGCTTCATCCAACCCTGAATGAATATAAATTTAACCGTGCAGATAAGATTGCTGAGTTTGCCCAGGCTAATGGTATTAAATTAATCGGGCATACGCTTGTCTGGCATTCTCAATTAGGACGGGGAGTGTATACAAAAGAGGATTCTCAAGATCCTAATGATCTGGTTGATAGCGAAACTCTTTTTAGCCGTATCAAAGATCATATATTTACTGTTGCAGGAAGATACAAAGGTAAGGTCCACGGATGGGATGTGGTGAATGAAGCACTCGAGGAAGACGGTACTTTTCGTGGATCAAATTTTTATAAGATAGCGGGTGAAACCTTTATAGAAAAGGCGTTTGAATATGCTCATATGGCTGATCCCAACGCAGAGTTGTATTATAATGATTATAACCTGGTAAAGCCTGAAAAGCGAAAAGGAGCTATCAGGATAATAAAAATGCTGCAGGAAAAAGGTCTGAAGGTCGATGCTGTGGGGATACAGGCTCACTGGGATATGACTTTCCCCGATCTGGAAGAGATTGAAAAAAGTATTCTTGAATTTTCCAAACTGGGTATCAAGGTAATGTTCACGGAACTTGATGTTTCTGTCCTGCCAAGTCCCTGGGATATGCCGTCGGCGGATATCGGAGTAAGATTCCAGAATAATGAAACCATGAATCCATATCCTGACAGTATACCTGATTCAGCGAGTAAAGAGCTGGCAAAAAGGTACATGGATATATTCACCATATTCAATAAGCATAAGGACAAGATCAGCAGGGTCACTTTCTGGGGCTTACATGATGGCATATCCTGGAAGAACAATTTCCCGATTCGAGGAAGAACCGATTATCCTTTAATTTTTGACCGTGAAATGAACCCCAAAAAGGCCTATTGGGAAATTATCGGGTTGATCAAGGAAAAGGAGCAGGATTAAGTTCAGAGGTCAACTTTGGAGTTAAAAGGATTTGAAGATTAGAAGGTAGGAAGAACCTTTCATCTCTCACAGAGATCGCAGAGAGCACAGAGGAGAGTATATTTCTTAATTGATACATGAATGGTACAGATAAAAAATGAGTGAATTCATTTTTGTCAGATACCATTCCATGTTTAATCCCTTCGGGATTATCTGCTTCGCAGGCAATTAAGAAATATACACTTAACTTTAAACGAATAAAAATCGCCAACAATACTTTGCGTCCTTAGCGAACTTTGCGGTTCAATCTTTATTGTTTTTGGCTTTTCTCTGTTTTCTCCGCGGGCTCGAGCGAACAGAGTGAGAGGGCGTGATATAAAGCTTTTAATAAACTCGGATTTCTCATAATTATCTTAGAGGTTGAACAACATGAACGACATCAGCAAAGGGATGAGCCTCAGATTTTTATTGCCCACTGTCTGGCAGCACGGGACAGGGATAGTTACAGAAATAGGAAGCCTGCTGAAAAGATATAACTGTAAAAGTTCGCTGATTGTTACAGATGAAACACTGGTATCTTTAGGTGTGGTGGAGCCGGTGGTTAAATCTTTAGAGGATGCAGGAATAGTATTCACAATTTGTGACTCAGTGAATCAGGAACCAACTGTTAAGATGTTTGATGATATCAGTAGCCGTATAGAGCTAAGAGCCTTTGACTCGGTTATTGCCGTTGGCGGTGGTAGTGTAATAGACATGTCAAAGGGATTGGCTGTTCTCGGGACTTTCGGCGGAAGTATCACTGATTATGATGGCTTTGATAAATTTCCTACCAAACCTGACATGAAGATATTTGCCATTCCAACCACATCCGGAACAGGTAGTGAAGTATCTGACGGTGTGGTTGTAATTGACGAGGAGAGAAACACAAAATTTGTTGTAATAAGTGATAATATTCGCCCGGATGTAGCTTTAACTGATCCGGAAATGACAATTTCCATGCCCCCAAAAGTAACAGCCTGTACCGGAATTGATGCTCTTATGCATGCGATTGAGGCATACCTTTCAACAAAAGCCAACATGGCTACCGATCTATTCGCCTTGAAAGCAATCGGGTTAGTCGCTGAAGGACTGGTCCCGGCTTATAAGGAAGGAAATAATATTGAGTATCGTGAGAAAATGCAGCTGGGAGCGACAATGGCTATGGTGGCAGCCTCCAATACACTTGTAGGAATGATCCATTCAATGGACGGACCGATTTGCGCCCTGTATCATATTCCCCATGGTCAGGCTTGCGGACTTGTGGCGCCTGCTGTTTTGAAGTTCAACGCGGGTGTGGAAAAAGAGAAGGTGGCAAATATATTTAAAGCGATGAAATTTGCTGACGCTGAAGCAGATGATGAAGAAGTGATCTCGACAGGCTGCGACCGGTTGACTGATTTACTGGATCAGGTTGGTCTTCTCGTTAAACTGCGTGATATTGGTTTTGAGGAATCCCACCTGGATAATATTGTAAAAGAAACACTTAAGAGTGCACAGCTCGGAACCAATCCAAGACAGCCTACTGAAAAAGATGTAGAGGATATTTTACGTCAGATTATTTAATAATTCAAAAAGGAGATGAGAAAATGATGAACGAACCCATGCATCGCTTTAAGTACACGAAATTAACAAAAGATCAGATCGGGAAAAAACTCAAAGCCACTGAAGCCGGACCGAAATGCGAATCGGAATTTTCAGATGTTCTTGCCGGCAAGTCTTTGAAAATAGTGACCAAAGACGGTCCTGTCCTGGAATACTCTTTTAAAGGTAAAGACAGGCTAACGCTCTCTGAAAACGGGGGAAGAGAAGTTAAAGCAGGCTATGGCGCACTCACACTTGATCAGATGGTGTTTTTCTCCCACATGATTCCGGAAAAACAGATGGGATACAATGTTTATATTGATCAGGACATGAACCTCGTTACAGTGATTGAGGTAGGCCTGTCCACCGGCAGGCAGGAACCGACCCTTGGTGGTCCCCCAATAATAGTAGATGACAGGGAAGTGCAACGCCAGATATATTTCGGTTATATAGAAGTCGCAGGGCAGGAACCTCCGGAAAATCTTCATCATTATACTAACAGGATTGAAGGTAAAGGACTGTACTGGAAACAGGATACCGGTGTTGAAACACTGGAGTTATATGCGTCTGTAGCCAACACTAACTTTGTTGAACTGTCCCGTCATGCTGATGACCTGAGTTACGTCAGTCCTTCGGATTTTGTCCTGGTAAACGACAATATGTTTATATATGACAGAACTGAATGTGAATTTTCCGGCCTTTTCACATCCTTTGTGGCTGATCTGTTTGCCGAAACCCAGGTCGGTGTGCGCCTTGGTTTCAATGAGAATGATGAACTTGAGTACTACATGTTCAAGGGGTGCGGTAAGGTCGTAGGCCAGCTGGCATATTTGGAACCCTTTGATGATCATGGCAAGCAACCCATGTTTATTCAGGCTTCAGGTGACCCTGAAATCCCCGGGAAATGGCAAAGAATGACATATCG
This sequence comes from Thermodesulfobacteriota bacterium, assembly GCA_042573485.1. Lineage (GTDB taxonomy): Bacteria > Desulfobacterota > DSM-4660 > Desulfatiglandales > HGW-15 > JAAZBV01. The sequence goes on from JBHPCX010000031.1 coordinate 15,531, forward strand.
CCCGGTCAGGACTTTTCAATATATGACTGACGAAGAGGTCCACCAGGCGGCGTTGAAGAGTACAACGGCCTTTGGCGGGGGAGAAGGTGGATCTCCCCAGATGATGGCGGGGCACAATTTGCCCTATTCTGATATCCTGGTAGGTAAAAAATTTACTCTCCGGTATGATCACGGAGGTCCGGTAAGACATTATGAATTCCCTGAGATATATAAATTAAGGTATAAGGAAGAAGGTGAAAACAAATGGCACGAGGAGCCATACCGTGCCTATGAAGGGGATGATAACCTCGCCTGGTTCAGCCATATTCTGACTGACAGTAAACCACGTGCAAGTGTACAGGTTGCTGTGGACCTTACAAACGGTCTGACCACCTGCATTCATTCCCGGATGGGAACAAAGTATTTCGGAAATGAAACAACCTATTACGCCATATTTGGTGTCTGTGAAATGGAGGGAATGGATGCTCCTCAATACATGCGTCATGAGCTTACTGATGAGCTTGTAGGTCACGCATATTCATGGTCTTATTCTGACAGTATGACATCCATGCATATTTACACTGCCCCGAATTCAATGTCCTGGACAATATTCACTGAGAACCAGACAATGGGTGCCCAGTGGTGTTCTCCCTGTATTTATGTGAAACTCCGTGAAGGTATCTACATATTCTGTCAAAATGAGGAGGCCTGTAACGGTGCAGAGATGTGTGAACTGATTAATACAAAGACTTCCCATAACTGCGGTTTTGGGTTTTCAGGCGGTGCCAGGGGTGTGAATCTCGGTGTGGTAGGGGCAATTGCCCGTCATATTGGATACTTCGATATAAATGAGTATTTTGGCCCCAGAAAAAGGAAAGGAGTATAAAATGAATACCTTGAAATCAAAATCAAATATTCAAGAAGAGGCTGATAGAGGCCGCCGTTCCTTTATATGGAAAGTTGGTGCCGGTATGTCGGCAGTATTGGCTGCCGCAGTTCCTGGTATGGCAAAAACGAGATCCGGTAATGACACAGGCTTGAAGAGAAAGGTCAATGGATTGTCCAAACAGGTAGTAATGCTTGAAGATCAGAGTACAATTCACAGCCTGCACCGGACCTATGAAAGCCTCCTGGATAGTGGCAGCTACAAAGAGGCAGTCAGCCTGTTTACCGATGACGCTGAGGTGATATTTAATGGAGGAGTTTTTAAGGGTAGAAATAATGGTATACGCAGACTTTATGAGGAACAGTTTAGTTATGGCCTGACCGGAAAGAGAATTGATCAAGCCCCTGGTTTTGAACTGAATACCACACAACAGGAGGATGTGCTTGAAGTATCCGGGGATGGCAAAACCGCGAAGGCACAATTTAAATATTCTATTCAGGTTGGTGCCCCGATAGTATCGGACTCATCGCTGGTGAAAATGGCACGCCTCCAGGGTGAAGGAATAATGAAATGGTGGGAAGGCGGTACATATGAAGTGTCCTATATAAAAAACATAAAGAATGGTAGCTGGAAAATAAAAAAGCTTGAATATAATGTGTTGTCCAGGGCCGACTACAGGTCTGGGAAATCATTTGCAAAACCGATTGATATTTCACTTTTCTCAAAGACGTATCCTGAAGACCCGGCAGGACCTGACAGGCTGGTTAAAAAGGGTTAGCTCAGGATCAAATAATTCTTCAGCTGCGGATGTTCTTTTCAGGAATATCCGCAGTTGATTATTTTTAGCCCGAGCACTTCCTTTTTGACATGTAGAACTGATTCTTCTATACTTCAATAATTATAAATCAATTCCATATTATCTCTAATCGATTTCAATTAAATATTTCAAGGAGGAGAGCAAATGTTGAATGAACCGATGCATAGATTCAAATACACGAACCTTACAAAGGAGCAGATTGGGAAACAACTCACCCGTAACGCAAAAGTACCTGAATGTGTGTCCGAATTTTCAAATATACTGGCAGGAAAATCCTTAAAAATTATTACAAAGGATGGTCCGGTCCTGGAGTACAAATTTGAAGATAAAAATAAGTTGACCCTTTCTGAAGATGGCGGAATTAAAGTGAAATCTGGATACGGCGCTCTTACCCTTAATCAGATGGTTCTCTTCTCCCATATGATTCCTGAAAAACAGAGGGGTTTTAATGTCTATGTAGACCTGGATACAAATCTTGTAACTGTAATTGAAGTATGGTTGTCCAGCGGTTTAAAAGGAACAACAATGGGCCGCACTGAGTATACTATAGACAACAGGGAAGTGCAGCGCCAGATTTATTTCGGGTATATTGATGAGGGCAAGGAGACCCCGGAGGAACTCCATCACCATACAAACAGGTTAGAGGGTAAAGGCCTCTACTGGAAGCAGGACACAGGTCATGAGATCCTGGAATATTTTACATCGGTCGTATCAACCAACTTTGTTGAGTTAACCCGGCAGGTGGATGATCTCGGTTATTGCGCTCCGGCTGCTTATGTACTTATTAATGACAACATGTTCATACATGATATGACCGAGTGTGAATTTGCCGGTATTTTCACCTCCTATGTTGCTGATCTTTATTCAGAAACCCAGGCGGGTGTACGGCTTGGTTTTAACGAAGATGATGAACTGGAATACTATATGTTCATGGGAACGGGTAAGGTCGTGGGACAAATTGCCTACCTCGAACCATTTGACGAACATGGTAAATCAGGAAGCATAATGGGTGCCCCCAAAGCTAAACCCGGACAGGAAGCGCCTCCACCTCAGAAAGGCCAGAGGTACGCCTATCGTCCTGTCAGGGATTTTAAATATATGTCCGATGAGGAGGTGCATGAAGCAGCGCTGAAGAGTACAACAGCGTTTGGTGGTAGAATAGACGCACCCCAGATGATGGGCAGCAATAATTCGCCTTTTTCTGACATACTGGTGGGTAAAAAATTTACACTGCGTTATGATCATGGCGGTCCTGTGCGGCACTATGAAATTTTATCGATGGATAAACTCAAGTACAGGGAAGATGGCGAAAGTAAATGGCATGAGGAAGACTGCCGTTGCTATGAAGCGGACGATAACCTGGCATGGTTCGCCCATATCTTAACCGACAGTAAACCGAGGGCATGTGCCATGGTAGCACTTGATCTTACAAACGGTCTTACTACATGTATACATTCTCAAATGGGAACAAAATATTTCGGAAATGAGACATCATATTATGCTATGTTCGGCGTGGCTGAAATGGAAGGAATTGTGGCTCCGCAGTATGTTCGTCATGAACTTTCAAATGAGCTTGTTGGTCATGCATATTCATGGTCCTACTCCGACCAGATGACATCAATGCATTTTTATTCTTCGCCCCATTCAATGACCTGGACAATATTTACCGGGGACCAGACAATGGGTGCTCAGTGGGCGTCTCCCTGTCTTTTTGTGAAACTTCGAGAAGGAGTTTATATATTCTGCCAAAATGAGGAGGCTTGTAATGGTGCAGAGATGTGTGAGTTGATCAATACAAAGATCTCCCATGATTGTGGTTTTAACTTTTCCGGAAACGCAAGAGGTGTCAACCTTGGTTTGACAGGGGCAATCGGACGACATATCGGATCCATGGATGTAAAGAAATACTTTGGTCCCAAGGCGAGGAAAGGAGTTTAAGATGGATAACATCAAATCAAATACAGGGAATCACAAGGCAAAGGCTGATGCCGGACGCCGATCCTTTATGTGGAAGGCCGGCGCTGCCATGTCTGCTGTATTGGCTGCTGCAATCCCCGGTGTTTCAAAGGCCGGTATCCCTAAAGACGAAAACCTTAAGAACAGGGTTAACCTCTTATCCAATCAACTCGGTGTCCTGGAGGATGTGAAAGCGATTCATGCGCTTCATCAGAAATATGAAAAAATCCTGGATAACGGATCATATGGTGAAGCCCTTGACCTGTTTACTGATAACTCTGAGGTCGTATTTAACGGTGGGATTTTTAAAGGCAGAAACAGGGGTATCAGCCGGCTGTATAATGAACATTTTAAATCAGGATTAACGGGAAAGAGAATGGATCAGGCCCCCGGATTTCAGCTTACTAAAGAACAGGATAGCTTAGAGGTAGCGTCTGATCGTAAATCCGCCAAGGCCAGCTTCACCTATTCCATTCAGGTTGGCGCTCCTATGGACCCTGAATCTCTACTAGTCCAAATGGCGCAAATTCAAGGAGAAGGAATCGTGAAGTGGTGGGAAGGCGGAGTGTACAAAATCTCATATGTGAAGGATATTAAACATGGGGGCTGGAAAATAAAAAGGCTTGAATATAAGACTCTATCCAGAGCTGATTACAGGCCGGGAAAATCATATGCAAACCCTGTTTCCATTTCTGAATTTTCAAAAGTATATCCTGAAGAACCTGCTGGACCGGATAAACTGGTAAAGAAGGGATAGAGTAGAGAGTGCAGAAGATAAGAAGTTAAGAAGGTTAACTTTTCTTGGATTCCATATTCCAGATTTCAAGTTCAGGATTAAAAAACTGAGAGCTGACGAAGTTTGGAAGTCGGAGGTTGAATTACCGTAGGGGCACGGTGCACCGTGCCCGGGAATCAGGAGGTCAGAAGGAAGGAGGCCGTAGACAGTAGAGGATGCCTTTCCTCTACTAACGCTCTAACGACTCACGATAAAAACGACTTACCCTGTTAAATAAGATTTTAGTAAAACAGCCCTTAAATCTCACCTTATGTTATAAACATAAGGTATTTAACAGGGTGAACAACCTGCAACAAACAACTCATAATAAAAAAGGACCTTCAGGGTATTGCACCCTGAAGGTCCTTAATCGCTATAATTAATAAATCTACCCTAATTTATTCTTGGACTGCATATGGTCGGCTACATGTTTCATTCCAAGGTCTTCAAGAGTCTTCCTTGTAGGATAGCCTGAATCCTTATTCCATCCCTCAACATCGTAGAAATGAGTTTTCCACTGATCCACTCCATCTTCTGTAAAATAAAGTTCCTTACAGTTTTTCCAGTCCCACTTCTTTCCATCGAATACCGGTTTTTCCGTGTCATAACCGCAATAGGATGCTCCGGGTCTGTAATGGTATCCTGTGAAATTCTCCATCTTTTTGTGTCTGCCCTGGAGAGCAAATATCGCACGTTTTAAATTCCATGCACGCCGGCCCATTTCCAGGCCGTCCTGGAAAGTATCGTTCCTTCCGGTTACCGCATTAAGATACCGGGGTTCAGCCTCTGAAGTATGTCCATAACCCTTGGGGTGGCCGGCACTGAACAGTTTGGCATAGCCCCAGTCACAGAAACCGACGGATTCTTTGTAATAGGTCCAGTAATGCATGCGCCAGGCAACAAATTCAGCTTTAGGCCTTGAAAAGATACCTGTTTCATATGCCTGTTTACCCTCCCAGCCAAAATCAAACCAGAAATGGTTATTGCCTGTGGTTCTTTCTGCAAGGACTTTGACATATTCTTCACATGTCCATTTTTTGCCTCCTCCGCCCATACCTCCAAACCTGCCGCCGGATGGATTACCCATACCCATATCATGGCTGTTTATGTCCCTGGAATCCATCAAATTGCCATATGCCCAGTCGACTCCCGGCAAGGACCAGTGATCCATGAAGCCCCACATTGTCTGCCTGCACAGGGTTTTGAAATCTTCTGTTCTTCCCAGTGCCTCACAAAAACGCGCGGTCCCTTCTGCCAGGAGATTACCGATACCATATCTGTTTGCAAGGGCAATCCCGTAGATTTCCATGAATTCCATGGAGGGGAATTTATCCATATTTAGAGGGGACATATCATACTTTGTCCCCGGACCTATGATGCCCATGTCATACATCCTCTTCATATACCATCCCAGGGCTGAATATGCCGGGACCTCCGGCTGGATCGGGAAATCCGGATTATGGGAAGTGGAAAATGACATGGGACCCTGAAAACATGTTTCCATGCCGTTTATACCGAGCTGCTGGATTATATCGGTCCCCTTCCGGTTCATCAGGCTTATTTCGGGTCCTCTCGGGCTCAGTCCTTTTGCATCCTCTTTAGTAAGACTGGCCCATGTTGATTCCGCACAGTCATCGGAATCCTGGCTGTATGCCCTGGTTCGGTTATGACACTTTCTCTGTTGTCCGCAGGCAGTACAGCAAGAGCTGACATCACCGCCGCCGCCAAAACCGCCAAAACCGCCTCCGGAGGGCCATGTCTTGTCATACCATTCCCTGGCATCCTTTAAGCCCTTGGGATCAGCTATTTTTATTCCTTTTGTGCCCAGAAAAGCTATTGCTTTCAGGTTTTTGGACCCGAAAACTCCTCCGAATCCACCCTGTCCGGCACCGCTTCCGCCTCCGTGAATAAGTGAAGCAACCCTGGTCTTATTTTCACCTGCGGATCCAATAGTTACGATAGCCGGTCTTTGAAGAGTATATCTGTCATCAATTTCCTGCCACTCTTTACCATAATGTATGCCGGATTTTTTCCATATCTCTTCCTGGCATTTCCATGTAGTCAGGCCCCAAAGGTCTTTAGCATCTTCGATAGTGACTTTATCGTCTACAACATTGATATAAACCGGAGAGTCTGCTCTTCCAATGACCGCAATACCGGTATAACCCGCCATCTTCATGAAAGTACCGAACATGCCTCCAAAATTACTGTGTGAGAACCACTGTATGGGATAACATTGCGGGGACAGTCCCGAAACACTCGTCCTTGCGCCCCATGGGACTCCGGTCCCGCTCACAGGTCCGGTAATCAGGGCAACCATGTTTTTAGGATGAAAGGCGTCCTGAAGATCCCAGCCTCCCGGTTCAACACAAAAATCCCAGAAAAGAGCCGTGGCCATTCCATGACCGCCGCCATATGGCTCATATTTTTCCGTATCCAATTTTATTATCTCTTTAGTGGTGAGATTAACCAATAATATTTTATCACCAAATCCTGGTGTAGCCATAATCGTTCTCCTTTCCTTTATTCTTTAGGTTTTGCTTTGCCCTTGGGCGCCCCGAAAAATTTCGGCATAGGTTTCCTCGGGGGCTGAAGATTTCGATCGTACCCGTTGATATCGGTCTGATCCGGCAGTTCAGTCACAACCTTTAAAGCATTGGCGACACAGGCCTCAACACAGGCTTGAGTTCCATTGATTCCGCCTTTTTTATTGTAATATGGGGTGTCCGTGCACAAATCACATTTTATGGATTTTTCTGTTTCATGATTCCATATAGGACGGTGTGGAATAACCGGGCAGGATTCAATGCATTTTTTACAGCCGATGCATTCCTCCGAATCAATCATCCGAATATTACCGTTTTCAACGCTGATGTGACATGCCCCGGTGGGACAGTTTGCAACACATAAGGGTTCAGGGCATTGCCTGCATACGTTTATCTCAATATCATCCGGATATTTCTTAAGTACAGCCCTGTGAACCTGTATCCTTGAAAGGGAAAGGTTTACCTGCCCCTCATGAACAAGGGAGCATGCGATCATGCACCCGTAGCATCCGGCACAGTTTTTACTGTCATATACCAGATACCTTGTTGACTCGGGGAATTCATAATTCTCTTTTGCGTCAGCTTTTTTTGGGGAATAAACCGCTAAAGCACCACCCGCAAGGGCGGTTCCGCCGACGGTCAAGAAATCACGCCTTGATAATTTTCTTTTTTCGGCCTTTTCGGTTACTTCCTTTTTGTCTTTAACCTTAGTCATGTAGGACACCTCCATTGCCTGCTTTGTTAACAGATACCTCCTGAACATTTAGAAAAAATATTTTCTTATCTGAGATAACTCCGATACTTCAATATTGTGAGAATATATGAGGATATTCGGTGTCATTTAGGATAAGAAATTGCCTTTTTCGTTGTGTTATTATAGGAATATACATTGTTTGTGTCAAGGCAGATTAAATCCAGTAATATCATGGAAATAGGGTGATTTAAGCTCTTTCAGGAAAAATGAAAGATCCTTATTCCTGAGGTCAGAGATCAGAGTATCTCAGGTTATTAGGCTGAAGACTATTAGGAAAATCTAAAAGCATTCGTTGCTAATAGCCTTTCTTGGCCCGTCATAGCCTTGGCGACGACGGCAGCCTAAAAGGCTTCAGCCTGTAAATAATCTGGAACCTGGAACCTGAAATTTGGAACCTCAACAACGTAATATATTATTTAGTTAAGAGCGTACCCTGATAAAACAGCGTCTTGTTATGAAGAAAATAGTGTGATATTGAAATCTTTTAATCAATTAAAAAACAGCAATAGCTGAATATGATGGAGGATTTGATGTCAGCACATTTAACAGAAAAGGAGAATTTTTTGCGAGTCGCCCGGGGTGAGTTGCCGGAATATGTGCCGGTCGTTACAAAAAAATCCTTTGATCAACCGCCACTTATGCAGATATGTGATCCGTCGATTATTGGGGATTTCCGCGGTCCTAAAGGCGGTTTCGATCCCTGGGGAGTTCCTTTTGTCTGCAGTGAAGGTGTGGAATTCACGGCAATGCCGAAACCAAGTGATTTTATCCTGACAGATGTCAAAAAATGGAGAGACGTGATTAAGATACCTGACTATTCAGGATATGACTGGGAGGCTGCTGCAAAGGCTGACTGGGCAAAATTTGTAAAAGACCCCGATGTAACTTCCCTGACCATAGCCGGATTTGCTGATTTTTTTCAGCAGTTTATCGGTATGATGGGCTTTACCCAGGCCCTTATGGCATTATATGAAGAAAGAGAAGAAGTGGAAGCCTTGTTTGACTATATGCTGGAGCTTTCTTTGTATATTACAAAAAATGTGATTCATTACTATAAGCCTGACGGGTACTACCTACTGGATGATACCGCGACACAAATGAATTCTTTTATTTCTCCGGAATTGTTTGATGAACTTTTAGTCCCGAGATATAAAAAATGCCTGGACATTGCCCGCAATGCCGGTATTCCTATCTTATATCATAACTGCGGCAAATGTGAAAATCTCCTGCCGTCAATGGTTGAGATCGGTGTTGCAGTCTGGGACCCTGCCCAGACGATGAATGATCTACCGGGGATCAAGAAAAAATTCGGTCGCAGGCTGGCAATCAATGGAGGGTTTGAACTTTATATGCCGGATACTTGGCCGGAATTTGATGAAGAAGAAGTAAGAAATGCTGTCCGTGAAACATTCGATATGCTTGCTCCTGAAGGAGGTTTCATGTTTAATGGTGGAGTGAAATCTCTTAACTTTGCTGACCCTGATGTGCAGAAAATCAATGGGGTAATAATTGATGAAGCAGAGAAGTTGAGTACAAAATATTACAATTGATTGTTGTTAGTTGTGAGTTGTGTGTGGTGGGTGTACCTCTCGGGATGGTTGAAACCCCTCGCCTTGAGGCGAAGAAAATGGTGTATTGCCGCATAGTGGCTTGTCATACCGCGACTTGATCGCGGTATCCAGGAGTTTCAATGCCACAATGATTTACAACAGGTGTGTGACATTATGGATTCCGCGGTCGGAGCCGCGGAATGACAGGTGGTGCGGGTTCACTAGATTTCTCGATGGTAGCCTGTGCGGGAAAGACGTGTAATGGGTTTTTCTTTAATCAACTTGCTTTTAAATTTCTTACCCTCTTACTTCTTATCTTCTCGACTTCTCACCTTCTGACTGTTCGCCCCTTTTGAATAAACTTTGCACCTTTTTTATACTTCCCCAGATCTTTGTTTAATGTAACAACGTAAAAGGGCTTTTTGCCAGAATCAGGGTCTAAACTAAAATCCAGTTCAACTGTGACATATCGTCCTGACTCTGCATCATATCCCTGCCTGTCAGTAATTGAAATACTGGTAATAAGCTGAATACCTTCATCTGATTTGTTAATATCTACTACTTTAAAAGTGTTTTCTGTAATATCTTTACCTGTTAATGATACTTCACCAAAGTCGAGGATAAGCCTGGTTACTGTAAGCCCGTAATCCTTGCGTTTTAATAAAAGAGTAAATGAGCCCGTCCCGGTAGGATTGCTGCTATTGGTCTCTTCTATGTTATTTACGCTACCAGCCTGTCCTTCGATGGTATCTGGAGTTTTATGAGTAGTTTCTGTTGATACACAGGAACATATAGTAAGTGAAAAAATCAAAAAAGAAATTATTTTAGTCATTATTAATCATCCATAGTTAAAAGATGAAAAAGGGAAACCTTTTCACCGTCAGTTCGTTCTTTTTGATTGCGGGTTGTTTGTTGTTGGTAGTGGGTAGTGTGTAACAGGTTACAACCAACCACTCACAGTCAACGTATGCTTAAGAAGGGTTAGCTTTCCTTTTTAAGTTAATAAGTTAAGGGCGTCCCTAATCCTCTATTGCCTCGCCGTCTTGCCGCCATCCTGGCAAATTATCTGACCGGTAATATAGCTGGAAGCATCAGATGCCAGTAAAAGTACCAGACCGGAAAGCTCTTCTGCTTCAGCCAGGCGCCCCATTGGAATCCATTCCGCGCAGTATTCATCGATAAATTTATCCATTTCTCTGTTTTGCTCTTCAGTGTTGCCTGCCCTGCCGATTTCAGATCTATGCATGCCCGGGGCGATTGCGTTAATCCTGATGTTATCTTTAGCGTAATGCATGGCCGCCACCCGGGTTAGATTGTTTAAACCTGCCTTTGAAGCACCATACCCGGCAGGGCCAATTTCAGGAACTTCCGCTCTTACGCTGGCGATAGAAGATATATTTATGATTGTACCGCCCTTATTCTCAAGCATGTAAGGTATAGTATACCTCATGCATAAAAAAGGTCCCCTCAGATTTGCACTTATAGTAAAATCCCATCCGTCGACCGGAATTTCATGAATTTTGCCAAATCCGTCAGCAGTGCCGGCGTTATTGACGAGAATATCAATTTTACCGAATTCTTTAATGGTATCTTCAACCATATTTTTTATGTCCTCTTCGGATGTCATATCCGCTTTTACCGGCAAAGCTCTACGGTCATGCGCTCGAACCTGACCAAGTGTAATTTCACATGCCTTCATATCGCGTCCCACGCAGGCGACATCTGCCCCGTACTCAGCCAGGACTGTTGCTATAGCTCTACCAAGACCGCGGCTGGCGCCGGTAACAAGGGCAGTTTTGCCATTTAAGTCAAAAATACCTCTATCAGTCATATTGTTCTCCTCATATAATTATTCAATTGATCATGATAAACTGAATAGTTTAACAAACTTTTTTGCGATCAAAGTAAATAATTATCAGGGGTGTGTCAAGCAGGGAGTTCAGAGCCCGGAGCAGGGAGCGAGGAGCCGCGAGTTAAGATTTATTTCTACCCTTTGTCTTCTGACATCTGCCTGGCGCGCCGAAGCTCAATAGAGCGAAGGCGGGCCATCTTTCATTCTAATCCTTACCACTTAATCCTATTTTGGAGTTGACATGCGATGCATGATATTGGTCAAATAAAAAGTCCTCACTTTTAGAATTCAATTAATCGTATCCAATGAAAGCCTGTTTGCTGAACATAGGTTTGGGGCTCTGTAAGTTTTATATAAGATAAGAGAATCTTGTCGCATCTGAGGAGAAATATTAATTGAAGTATTCCAATACTCTAAAACTCGGTGGCCTTGTTTTTCTAACGGGGGTTATACTCGCTTTCAATGTAAATGCCCACGCCCTGGATTGGGAGATTGAAGGCCAGCTTTCCGGCTGGACCATTGAATCCGAGATCAACGACCATTGGGAAAACAGCACAGGGCTTCGTTACATTCCGGAGCTTAACATTTTCCATGAACTTGATGATGAAACAATCCTGGATTCGGAAATATCCGCGAATTTTTATACTGCTTCAGGATCAGGACCCTATGTGGATGATATGGATATTGACCTTTACAGGGCTGATATACGTTACGCGACAACACGGACAGAAACCCGAATTGGTCTTCAGAAAATCAATTTTGGGCCGGCTGTTATACTGAGGTCCCTGAAATGGTTTGATCGTCTTGATCCTACTGATCCCCTTCAAATGACTGATGGAGTATACGCCCTCAAATTCCGATATGACTCACTTAACAATGCCAACTACTGGATATGGGTTCTATATGGGAATGACGATCCAAAAGGCTATGAACTCCACCCTTCAAAATCGAATGATATGGAGGCAGGCAGCCGTATGCAGTACCCCATACTTTCCGGTGATATGGCCGTTACTTTTCATACCCGCAGGGTAAACGGAGCCCGGTTGAATATTCCTGATTTCAGGGAAAACCGCTTTGCCCTGGACGGTCGCTGGGATGTTGGGATCGGTCTATGGTTTGAAAGCCTTTTTCAGGAGCAGAAAACGACCTTCATACCATATAAATGGACTAAAAGGATCAGTCTTGGGGCTGACTATACATTTAATATCGGAAGCGGCCTCTACTTCCTGATGGAGCACATGTCAACAACCATGTCAGAAAAGATGATGAAATGGAATCGAGATTATAATACTTCAGCCTTTCAAATGAGTTACTCACTGGGTATTTTAGATAATATTTCAGCTATTGGATATTATTCCTGGGAAGAGGATAAATATTACCAGCACCTCAACTGGTCGCGTACATATGATAATTTTATTGTTAATATCAGCCTGTTCCATTACCCGGAAACAGCCCTGGAAAGTATTGGATATTCACAGGGCGTAATCACTGGTGGTCGTGGAATACAGGTTATGGTGATATTCAACCATTAGACATTAAAGTGTCATTTCGACTGAAAGGAGAAATCTTCAAAATATTATACCAGCAGAAATAATTTCCAGGCTCAGTCATAGTTATATCATGAAAAAACTGGATTCTCCGGTCAAGCCGGAGAATGACGAGTTAGCGAGATAGTTGTCATTGTCATTCCCCGGCGTGACCGGGGAATCCAGATAAAGATACTATAGAAAATACATAAATCACAGTTAAAAAATTTATTGTCTGAATCAGAAGTGAATACAAAATTTATTTTCAATGTTAAAATAATTTCAGGAGACCATATGGAAAACAATGTCCTTATCAAAACCAGCAACCTGAAAAAACACTTTCCTGTTGGCGCCGGTAAATTTACCGCCCTTAATGATATCAACCTTGTATTCGGGAAGGGAGAGTTTATAGGTTTTGTGGGACCCAGCGGATCTGGCAAGACCACACTACTTAATATAATAGGTACGCTGGACAGTCCTTCAGAAGGAGACGCTGTTGTGCTAGGGAAGTCTGTTGGAGAACTTGGTCACAAAGAAGCTGCCCGGCTGAGAAATGAGCATTATGGATTTATATTCCAGACCTATAATTTACTCCCTGTTTATACGGTTTATGAAAATGTCGAATTTCCCCTGTTGCTTTTAAAGAAACCGTCAGAGGAAAGACGCAAGCTTGTTCGTGATGCCCTTGAATGGGTCGGATTGACTGACAAAGTTGACTCAAAACCCGCGCTGCTTTCCGGCGGAGAATGTCAGAGAGTGGCTATTGCCAGGGCAATGGTAAAAAAACCCAAGATAGTAATAGCGGACGAACCAACAGCCAACCTGGATGCCAAAAACTCTCATAACATACTTAAGACAATGGAGAACCTGAATAGAGAACTGGGGACATCATTTATTTTCGCAACCCATGATGAGAAGGTTATAAGATACCTGCGCCGGATAATAACCCTTGAGGATGGCAGAGTAACTGGTGACAGGGTTATAACAGAAGAGAATGGAGGTGCTGCAAAATGATAACACTGAGGCTGGCGTACCGCAACCTGGTTGGGGCGGGACTGCGCACCTGGCTGAATGTTTTTGTGCTTTCATTTACCTATGTCCTCATAATCTGGCATCAGGGATTATTTTCAGGTGTGCAGAGAATGGCCTCACGGGAATATGTTCAGGATGAGATAGCCGGGGGACAATACTGGGTAGGCGATTATGATCCCTATGACCCACTTTCACTTAACTCAGCACATAGAAAAATACCTCGCGAGCTAAAATTAATGATTCAAAACAAACAGGCTGTACCTGTTCTTATCAGGCAGGGCACAATATACCCCGAGGGCAGGATGCAGACCATACTGGTTAAAGGAATTCCGCCTGATCAGGAGGTCATGAATATCCCGACCGAAAAACTTGATGATGTAGCGCAAATCCCTGTGATGGTTGGCAAACTCATGGCCAGTAAAAACTCATTCAAAGTAGGGGACAGTATTACAATGAGATGGAGAGACAGCAGCGGAACCTTTGATGCCGCGGATGGGGAAATTGTTGAAATAATGGGTACAAATGTTCCGTCTTTAGATTCAGGACAGTTGTGGATCCCTCTTGATAAAATGCAGCAGATGTTCGGGCTGGAGGATGAGGCTACCTTGATAACCGTCAGTCAGGAAACCTTAAAACCTGCCGGAATAGAAGGCTGGATATTCAGGAATCATGATTATCTGCTAAAGGATTTTAACGATATGATTAAATCCAAGAGAATAGGAGGAGCAGTACTTTATGCCATACTGCTGTTCCTTTCCATGCTCGCGATATTTGATACGCAGGTACTTGCCATATTTCGAAGACGAAAAGAGATCGGCACTCTTATGGCGTTGGGAATGGTAAGATCCAGGGTTATAGGTCTTTTTACATTTGAGGGTGCGATGCACGGTATACTGGGCATAGTAATAGCCGCTTTTTACGGAATACCTATACTTATAATATCGGCAAAAACAGGTATTCCTTTGCCTGAATCTATGAATGCGGAAGATTTTGGATTTATTTTTACTTCACGACTTTTTCCAGCCTATTCTCCATTACTCGTGGGAGTTACTGTTTTAATTGTTATGACTACAGTCACTATTGTCAGTTACCTTCCGAGCAGAAAAATATCCGGTATGAAACCGACAGAGGCCTTGAAAGGGAAAATGTCATGATCAGGTTTTTAATAAAAGGGCTTTTAAGAGACCGCTCAAGAAGCCTGTTTCCGGTTCTTATGGTGAGTGCGGGAGTATTCCTCACGGTTTTACTATACAGTGTTATACAGGGGACTGTCTCTGATATGGTTGACTCAAACGCGAGATTTGAAACCGGTCACCTGAAGATAATAACCAGGGCCTACAGTGAATTTTCCGATCAGATGCCGAATGATCTGGCCTTGATGGATATAAGTAAATTAATGAAAACATTGAAAGCAGATTACCCGGATATGTTATGGACTCCGAGGATAAAATTTGGTGGTTTAATTGATGTGCCTGATGAAGAAGGAGATACATTGTCCCAGGGTCCGGTTTTTGGAGTCGGTGTTGATATCATTAACCCTCAATCTCCTGATATATCCATATTGAACCTGAACAAGGCCATCACAAAAGGCAAATTACCCACCAAAAGAAATGAAATTCTCATAAGTGAAAACTATGCGGATAAACTTGGTGTAACCATTGGTGATACTGTAACCCTTATGTCCTCAACCATGTTCGGCAGCATGTCCGTACACAATTTCAAGATAGCAGGGACTGTACGATTCGGGATGGTTGTTCTTGACCGCAGTATGATTATTGCTGATATCAGGGATGTAAGAGATGCCCTTGACATGGAAGACGGGGCAAGTGAAGTCATGGGATTCAGAAGAGATATGATATATGATGATATGGAGATGAGCTCAATCACGGAATCATTGAATAAATCCTTTAATAGTGATCCTTCAGATGAAGGCCCGGAATTTACCCCCGTTGCCCAGAGGCTTGGAGAACAGGGGATACTCAAATTACTGCTTACAACAACAAAAACAATTATGAGTATCATTTCATCCATATTTATCTTTGCCATGTCTATTGTTCTTTGGAATTCAGGTTTAATGAATGGTTTGAGACGTTATGGAGAAATCGGAATACGCCTTGCCATGGGTG
Organism: Thermodesulfobacteriota bacterium; assembly: GCA_042573485.1. GTDB lineage: Bacteria > Desulfobacterota > DSM-4660 > Desulfatiglandales > HGW-15 > JAAZBV01. The sequence goes on from JBHPCX010000031.1 coordinate 31,330, forward strand.
AACCAAAGGGCGATATCTATCGTTCCATGATCATTGAATCTGTCTGCATCGGTGTGGTTGGTTCAATAATAGGTACAGCCGCAGGCCTCGCCCTGTCCTACTGGATGCAGTATGTGGGACTGGATTTCGGAAGCATGATGCAGAAATATACGATAATTATGTCAACGGTTTTTCGGGCAAGGGTAACAGAAACGAGTTATTTCATAGGATTTATCCCCGGCATATTTGCCTCCGTCATCGGGACAATGTTCGCAGGTATAGGCATCTACAGAAGACAGACATCACAGTTATTTAGGGAGTTGGAGGTATAGGAAGCAGGGAGCAAAGAGCCTGGAGCAGGGAGTATTTAGGATCAATGTGGATTAAGGATTACAGAAGATAAGAAGCTGAGAAGATAAGACGAAAACATTATATCTCACACAGAGACCAGAGACCACAGAGGGAATAAACATGGAACAGGAAGTCTGGAACAGTACTTTAAAGGGAACCTTTTAAGGAAATGAAAATGAATAGAAAAATAATAACTCTGGCGATCATCTTTTTGCTAAACATAATATTGGAATTCTCTTCCGGTCTTCTGGCTCAAACCCCTACAGGGGATGAGATACTTGAACAAATCGATAAAAATATGTCTTCCAGTACTCAGATATTAACATCAAAGATGGTGATACATAGCAGGCGGGGAAGCCGGACAGTGGTATCCAGATCATGGAGTGAAGGCGAAGCAAAAACATTTTCCGAATATCTTGCTCCTGCCCGGGAAAAGGGTACCAAGATGCTCAAACTGGAAGACAAACTCTGGATATATTCACCTTCAGCGGACAGGATTATACGTATATCAGGTCATATGCTCAGGCAATCCGTTATGGGTTCTGATTTATCCTATGAAGACATGATGGAAGACTCCCGGTTGAGGAACAAATACAGGGCGGCTGTTACGAAATCAGAGATTATTGAGGATCGTAAATGCTGGGTTGTTGAATTGACTGCGATAACAGAAGATGTCGCTTACCATAAAATGAAACTCTGGGTGGACCAGGAACGCCGGGTGCCCCTGAAAGAGGAACTTTTCGCCAAAAGCGGTAAATTACTGAAAAAGCTGGAGCTGAAAGATATAACAAATATCGAGGGCAGATGGTTTCCGAAAAAAATGATATTCAAAGATATGTTAAAAAAAGGGAAGGGTACGGAATTTATTATAGAAGAAATTGAATTTGATAAAGAAATCCCGTCACATATCTTTTCAAAGGCATCATTGAGGAAGTAGCCAATAGAGTGTGGAATTCAGGAAATATCCACTATATATGTCATTTCAAGGTAAATCATTGTAAGGGCACGATGCATCGTGCCCCTACGCTTGATAACTGGGTTTCATCAATCAAGATCTCTCCCGATAGTCGAGATGACATAAAATTAATTTAGAAAACACTAGCTTTCAGGGTGTTGACGGTTATATTGCCATACCTGATAACCGTTAAATGCAGCCTGCCAGAGGATATAGGCTGTAGGGGCAATGGATGCAAGCGGCTGCAGATAGGCTTGAGCCATCCAGATTGCCAGTACCGTGTTTTTATGCCCCAGGGCCTGTCCCCCTGTAATCCTTTCACCATATATAGATCCTATTCTGCGCCCAATCCAGAATTGTATTATAAATACAACCAGAGAACCCCCGATAATTAAGATAACTGCCGGAATATTTTTTCCGCCGTGGGCCAGAAAAAACCTGACCGAGCGTGCTATTACAATGGCAAAGGACGCGATCCAGATATAAAAGGAAATGCTCTGACGATCGCGGATGGTCTGATATGCTTTAGGAAAAAAACGGAACAGCAGAAGTGCAAGGATCAATGGGAAAATCAGCATTAGAAAAAGCTGTTTGAGTATAAACCAGAATGCCTGCAAAAAAGGCAAATCCTCGGTAATGCCCAGTGATGGAAGCAGAAAGGGCAGCAGGACAGCGGTGACAAGATTCCCGAAAAGCGTGTACAGGGCCAGTGACGCCGTATTACCGCCTATCATGGCAGCTATAACTGTCGCTGAAATTGCTGTAGGCGTAATCACACAAATGAATATTGCCTCGGCTGTGAGTGAATTGAAGGGAATTATAATAAAGAAACAAAGAAGACTCATCAAAATCTGTGAGATTATCAATACTATATGCATCCTGCTGAACTTTATATCCTGTAAAGATAAACCGCAATATGTCACAAAGATCATTGAAAACAAAAGTGCTGGTATCAGAAAGGACAGCGGATCGAGAATTTTGTAAAACAGTATCCCCGCGATAATGGCTATGGGGGATGCCCAGGTTTTAAGAAAATTATTCATAATGGTTGTTTTTTCGGATTAAGCCAAAAGGTTAAGAATCTTATCAGACAGGATTAACAGGATGTTAAGGATATTTTTTGTCTTTCCTGAAGAAAGACAAAAAGGAATCATATTATCTAAATAGTATTTAGGTGTTTTGTCACACCAGGGCAGGCCTGTAAATCCTGTCTAATATGGTTTTAAAGTTTTTCTTTATCAGTCACGCTAACCTGACAAGTATAATAATTATATAAAAGCTAAAAAAATACCCCGCTGTTTTGCAGCGGGGTATTTAAACGCTCATTCGCCTGGGCGGATCAAACCTTTGCAAGTGCCTCTTTAACTCTTCCAGGCGTCATGGGCATTTCAAAAAGTTTGGCCCCTGTAGCATCAAATACACCTGTAGCGACAACAGCTCCCATACCGATAACAGCCGGTTCACCGGCGCCCGTTGGAGGATTGTTGTCCTTTTTCAGGATAACAGTCTCAATCTTCGGCATCCATGAAAAACGCGGGAGCTCATATGTGTCAAAGTTAGAGTCATGTATTACACCATCACTGAACCTGATTTCTTCGGAAAGAGCATATCCAAGGCTCATCATGCAGCAGCCTTCAATCTGTATTTTTGTTCCCTGGGGATTAACACAGAGCCCCATATCATAGGCGCATACAACTCTCTTGACCCTGATCTTTCCTGTTTTTCTGTCCACTCCAATTTCCCCTATGTGGGCAGCATACGTGTTGGCATCTATACCGCAGGCTATTCCAATTCCCCGGCCACTCAGAGGTTTTGATGGAGTATATCCGAATTTATCGGCAGCGGCCTTAAGCACCCCTATCATTTTTTCGTCCTTCATGTTCTTTAAACGAAATTCCAGTGGGTCAATGCCGGCCTTTGCTGCCATCAGGCTTATCTGCAGTTCCTTTGCATGAACATTGTTGGGGCCTCCGGGGGCTCGCCATGCTCCTACCCTGAATGGATGGGCTTCGGG
>JBHPCX010000032.1:0-34491 GCA_042573485.1 Thermodesulfobacteriota bacterium
AGTGAAGGGTTGTTCCTTTACCGGGCTCAAGAATCTGAGGCAAGTTAGCTACAAGCAGGCCATTCTCATGTTTAAAGTTTATATCTTTTCCGGAAGCATCCTTTACACTCATCACTGTCTGACCCGGATTGAGTGTAAACAGGGCCTTTTCCAGAGAACTGTTATCTGGAGCAGCAAAGGTAATATCAAGATCAAGAAAAAGGTCCTTTCCCGGATTGATCTTTACTTCTCCTGTTATTTTTTTTAAATCCGGGACAGCTTCATCAACAACTGCCGCATGTGCCTTTTTCCAGGCATCCAGCATTCTTAAGTATTTTGAGTTTGAATAAAACAGGTAACCGGTGAGAGATAATGCGAAAATCATTACTATAATACTGCCTGCTGCCAGTTTTAACCGTGAGCCGCCATCAAGGCGCGGATGTACAACCGCGCTTAATCCGATCAGACCGAAAGCGGCAAGCAGCACTGATAAACGTTGCAACCACCCTTCTGGAGTAGAAAATTGAGGGACAATCTCTGAACAAAAAAATGTTGCCCATATACCAGTTATATCAACGATGGCGCCATTGGCGGATGAAAGTAAAGTCATGGCACAATAAATACCTATTATTGAAGCAACCAGAATAACCGCTGCCACCAGGCGATTTCGAACAAGCAATGTAACAAAGAAGGTAAGTGCTATTGTGAAAGAAAGGGCGGGAACAGCCATTATAAAAACAAATGAAAACAGAGAATAAGTTTCTACCGGTTCTCCCACCGGCGCACCAAGACCCTGCAGAATGAAACCTAACAATTCAAAGATGACAGCAAGCACTACTATAGGGATCCATGAAGATATAAAAATCCCCAGAAACCGTCCGCTGACCAGCTCGAGATTAGTGTATGGTCTTGAGTCCAGCACTTCGGTCATACGATCTCTATTGTCCCTCGCCCTTACATCAAAAGCGAGAAATATTGTTCCAACAAGGAAAATAATGGCATAGAGCACGCCAATGAAACTAAGCAGGAAACGAGGTGATACAGCCCCGACTGTCCCTGAATAGGATGAAAAAAGACCATGGACATAAGCCAATTGTGCATAAATAAAAAGTGCTATAAGATATGCCAGACTCACAAAAACCCAGTAACGAACAAGGCGCCGGTTGATACGCCTTTCAGATTGGGCAATGGCCATAACCGGTTTTATGCGGATCATTTCAACATCTCCTTTTCAGGTAAGTTTATTTTTTTAAGATGACTTGATTGAATAATTGCTCTGAAATTTTAGCCTGGAACTTTGCGTTCCGGACCTTCCGCCCTGAACCTCCTGTCCGCCATAGCTTTAGCGTAGGCGGATGCACCCTAAACCTTAAGCCTCAAACCTTGCGCTCCGGACTCTATGCCCTGTGCCCTGAACCCTGAACCGCTCCAACATGAGCCTGGTCAGTTGCATACTGTATAACAAAATAAAAATTCACTACTACAGCACCCCGACCTACACATACTTCTCCAATCCCAGATGCTTGTGGAGTTCCATAAAGTCTTTAACTCCATACTTAAGCAACATTCCTAAATATGTAAATCCTTCACAGGGCAGGGCATAACGTTCCAGGCCCGGCTCAGTACAGTCCCTGCATTCGGGAAATTCTCCCGCTTTTTTTCGAAAGGCCTTTGCCCTGTTCGATGAAAAGAGGATATCTACCGGTGTATCCTTTATATTTCCAATACTCCTGTTAATGAGAGGACATAAAAAAACTTCACCGCTGCTCCTTACAAAAAAATAGTTAAAACCGCATGAACATGGTTTTTTTATTCTTCCTGTTTTAAAATATTCCGCAAGGCTCTCTGCGTGGAAGCTCCATTTAAAACGATTCCCCTTAAAAAACCGGGTCATTTTATCTTTATCTTCCTTTAAGAATACAAGATCACTTTCAATATCCCGGTTGAGATATCTCCCGCTGGTGATAATACAGGGAGAGATTATCGTAAAAAGGCCTCTATCATCAGCATACTTTGAGATCTTTTCCAGCTCATCTATATTGACGGGGAGTATTGTTGTCTTCAGTCCTATGACAAGACCGGGATATTGTTTTCTCAGATCTATTAACCCTTCTATCGTCCTGTTTACCTTCTGCCATGCGTCCTTTACATTTCTTACCTTTTCATGAATGTCTCCTATGGCATCCATAGCACACACAACAACAAGGTCCATATCAGTCTTTTTAAAATCCCTTAATATCAGTTCTGTCTTTTCAATGACTCTTTCAGTTAAAAAACCATTTGTTGTCACGGCAACAGATTTAAGGGATTTGAGGTTCCTGCTTTTTAGTCTGCAGATACCGGAAAACAGTGAGTAAATGTCATCAAGCAGATAGGGCTCTCCGCCTGTTATGTCTATTTCCCTCAAATCTGTCATGAGGTTACCTGATAACAGGTTCAGCCATTCTTCTATTGGCAGTTCCGGTTGATCCCCCGGTATACGCCATATGTTGCACATTATGCACCTGGCAATACATTTGTGAGTTATCTCAAGACTGATTGCCTGGGGTCTTCCCGGGCTCCCTGTAATTTTTTGATACCTGTAGAGCAGACCATTAATGAAAAGATTTGCCGCTGTATTGATTAAAAACCTGCTCATTATGACTTCCACCGGGAAATTTCAGGGTTTACGGGGTTAAAGGACAAATACTTAAAACATCCAAACCAGACCCCCAGCTGGTATGCCAGTTGATCAATTGTAAAAAAGTAAATGAAGCCTGCAATGTTCATTGAAGGTTTCCTAAGAAAAAACTCACAAAATGATATTATAAAATGGTTGATAAAGAGAACAAGGAATACAGTCGGGAAGAAAGGGAATAACAAAAAAGCCATAACAAGATAATACCTTGAAAAAAAGGCGCACCAGTGATAAAGGGACACAAAATATCCCCTGAAAATCGCGAAGAGGACCTGTCTATACTTTATTGGAAGGTCTTTCTTTTTCGCCCGCATCCATTTTTTGTGTGTATCGACAACTAAAATAAGGCCGCATATTCCCAGCAAATAATAATGACCGGTTAATACAGACACAAATACAATGTGCCATAACAATATTGTCAAAGGCAGGTAAAACATCTTCTTTAGTCTGTCAGGATGTTTCTTTTGAAGAAAAGGTTCAGACGTTCCATACTGAAACCTTCGTTTAAAAAAAGCCGGTATTTTATTACGGTGTCTGTGATAGACTCTCCCCGCGGGTCTGTATTCTATTTCCAGACCACTGTTTTTAAGTCTCCAGCAGAAATCCACATCTTCTCCTACATCCATTTCAATATTAAATCCGTCAAGATTTAAAAATATGTCCTTTTTAACCAGGAGGTTACATGCGGGAAGATAGAAAAACCTTCCTTCCTCTTTTGTGCTCCTGGAACGTTCTCCCATGTTAAGAGAGGAGAAAACCTTTTCATATCTGTCCAGCGCTTTTATATCGAACCATGAATCGACTCTCCCTCCCACCGCGCCGTTTGTTTCATCAGAAAAGGAGGGAACCAGTTCCTTAAGCCATAGTGGATGCGCCATGCAGTCAGAATCCAGAAAAGCAAGTATTTCACCTTTTGCCTCTTTCGCCGCCAGGTTCCTGCTATATGAGGCGTGCATTCTGTCCGCGTTTTTTATCAGCCTGACCGGAAATCCGGATACAACATCAGGGGTACTGTCAGTAGACGCGTCATCAACAACTATTACTTCAAGTTTTTCTGACGGATAATCAAGTTTTTGAAGTGAAAAAAGACATTCATGTATTTCACCTCGTCTGTTTCTAACAGGAATTATTATTGTTACAGAGGGATAATTATCCAGCTCCCGGTATCCTGCAGTCTCTAAAAAACCTTTTCGGACAAGAGTATTAAGATAAATTTCTGTTTTATCCGGGCTGGCATTAATATGAGGAAATATTTCTTTGAATTGAATGAAATTATCTTTGCTTAATATATCTAAGACCGGCTTCCAAACGCTGTTCAATTCAATAGTTGAAAGAGGGTTTTCACGAATCAAATAAAGTCCTGTTTCTTTTTCAGTAAAATGGACATCATCGGGGAGTCTGTAGGAAAGTGATTTTACATCATATGTTTCTTTTTGGGTTGCATTCATAGCAGGTGATTACCTGTTTTTCTTTGAACTTTCAACATCCAACGCTCAACATCGAACGTTGAATAAAAACCAATGATGTAACAGGCAAAATAATGACAATTACTGGAAATTGCTTTTGTCTATCATTGGAAGTTGAAAGTTGGACGTTCAATGTTCAACGTTCATTTTTTTATAATAATATATCTCTCTCCGCAACTCACACCTATCTTCAACATTCATGGGATCTCCGAATATCGCCTGGGCCCTTCCGACACACCCTCCCCTGCAATGGTCTTTCCCAATGCATTCCTTACATTTGGCCAGAGATTCGCTGCGCTCTCGGTCAATTAAAGGCAGGCTTGACCATTTTTCAAGACCATTTAAAATCCCTTTTTTCAATCCCTGCTCAAGAACATTATCCACTGAAAGACTATCATCAAGGTACATCGCGCACGGATACATCTTACCTGCGGCGCTTATAAAAGGTGCACTTATGCAGTTGCATACATGATCAAAAGGAGCGTCTCTTCCCCTCAACCATTCGATAGCTGATATATTCCCAAATTTGTCATAGAGTCCCCTGAATATGCTGTCCGACTCATACCGCTCAATCAACTCACGCACCTGCGTTTTATCAGGCAGGTTAATCCAGTCTGCATTTTCCGCTCTACCGCCTTTTACCACTGTACCGCTTATGAACTGTCCTATGCCAAGATCCTTAACCAGCTTCAACATTTCGGGGATTTCATGAAAATTGTGTCTCATTTCAGTAAAAGCTATCTTTATTCTTTCTCCCATACCCGCTTCAGCAAAATGCTTCAAAGCTATCATGGAAGCCTCGAAATTACCTTCTCCCCTTATCAAATCATTTACACCGGGAGTCGCGCCGTCAATACTTACCTGTATTGTAAATTTATCCCGGGGTAATGTTTTCAGCTTTTCTATGACTTTCCCTGTTACCATTACACCGTTTGTCTGAAGCGTAATTTCATTTAACCCGTGCAAATTACAGGCATGGTTGAGAATATCAAACCATTCCGGATGGATTAAAGGTTCACCACCGGTAATTATAAGCGTTTCACCGCCAATATCTGAAAATTCATCAACAATTTTAAGAATGGTTTCTCGAGGCACGGGATCAGCATCTATATTATCGCAGTTCAACAGGCAGTGCGGGCAATTGAGGTTGCATCCTCCTGTAACCATAAAGGTGAGAACCCTGGGTGTTTGAAGACCAGCCTGTTTTATTTTCTCTTTGATTATTTTACTGTCCGGTTCCATAAAATAAGGTCTATTTGCCCTTCACTGGATTATCAGCCTCTAAAAAGCCGCATTCAATGAGATAGGAGATGATACCTTCTACCTGGGATTTAGAATCCCCGATCAATATTTTACCCTTCTTTTCAATATTACTGCCAGCCAGCAATTGATTAATCCTTTCAAAGGCGGTCAGGCTGCTGTCGGGTGTTACGACTTTTTTAGGCCTCGGTCTTGGAGGGTAACTACTCACATGTTTTATTTTTCTTTCCACCTTATCCATATTTATTTCTAATATTTTGAATGGGCTTGCCAGCGCCTTTTGTTTTTGTTCATATACAGGCAGCCGCGTTTCACTTCCGGTCAATGAAATACTGAATACTGCCGGCAAAGGACACTCTATTTCTTCCCTAACCCCTTTCCCTGCCTTTCTCATTACCGTAGAGACGGGTTTGAAACCCGTCTCTAACTGTTTTATACCCGTCTCTACATTAATAACATCTGAAACGAACGGCAATCCAAGATGATGTGCTATAAAAGCACCTGCCTGGCCGTTCTGTTTATCAACGGATTCCTTTCCGCAAAACACCAGATCCGCATTTAATTTTTTAATACCTCGAGCCAGCAGGACTGATTTTGACCATGAATCATGATCGGATTCGGTATCAATCCTGTATATCTCATCCGCACCGACAGCGATGCATCTCTTAAGCTCCTTTTCCGCTATGACCGGGCCAAGTGTTAGAACAATTACTTCAATGTCCCCATCTTTTTCCTTTAATTTAAGGGCTATATCAAGTGCTGATTCATCCCAGGGATTAATACGGAAAATATTATCTCCTGGGGCTATATAATTTTTATCAGGATCGAATCCGGTCCTTGCATATGTAAATTTAACCTGTTTAACGCAAACAATTATTCTCATATTTATACTCCAAAAGCTTTTCCGTATACCGCCTGTCCCGCCAAAGCCTTTGGCGAAGGCGGATAAGCCGTATACTGTAAACCTCTTCTTTATCTCAACGACTTCTCAACAACCTCAATAATATCCAGCACCTGAGGAGGATGGTCCAGCTCTAAACTATTTACCCCATCGTTAATCATGGTATGGCAGTAGGGACAGGCAGTGCATACAACATCAACATCCTTCGCGGTGATCTCCTCGGATCTTATGGCATTTATTCTCTTTCCAAAAGTCTCATGGAGCCACATCCCGCCGCCGCCTGCACCGCAGCAGAATCCATTTTCACGGGATCTTTCGAGTTCCTCAAGGCTAGTTTCAGGAATGCTTTTGATTAAGTCCCTGAGCGGTTCATAGATATTATTTCCCCTTCCCAGGTAGCACGGGTCATGCAGCGTAATACTTTTTGAAAAATTAAATTCAGGATTAATGAGCTTTTTATTTATGAGATCCAGGACATACTGGGCCGCGTGGATCACGGTAAATTCATGGTTATTATCTGCTTCAATTTTTGGATATTCGTTTCTCATTGTATTAAAACAGTGGGGACAAAGGGTGATTATTTTATTCACATTATGTTCCCTGAGCGTCTTCAGATTCTTTCTCGCGAGGTTAAGGAAAAGCTCCTCTTCTCCAAGCCGCCGTGCAGGATCACCACAGCACATCTCATTCTTCCCCAGTATCCTGAACTTCACTCCTGATTTCTTCAATATTCTTACAAGGGCTCTTGAAACTTCCTGGTAACGGGGGTGGAAAGACCCTGAACAACCTGTCCATATAACAATTTCCACCTCCCTTTCACCGGGTTCAACAACCTTGACTTCCCTGTTCATGGCCCAGTCTTCCCTGTGTGAAGAACCTTTACCGTTCACATCCCCGAATAATTCAAGGTCCCTTATCATTGTTACGGCTTCAGGCGGCAGTTTTCCTCTGCCCATAACCAGGAACCTTCTTATATCGACAATCTTGTCAAGTGGAGTTACAAATACAGGGCAGACCTCTACACAGGCCATACAGGTAGTGCACGACCATATCTCATCCCCTGACAGGCAGGAATCAAGCGGAGTATTCTTGCTGGAGGTATATGTAAGGTCAAGAATCTGCCTTATAACTTTTCTGGGTGAAAGGGGTTTTCCTGATATAAAGGCCGGGCAGTTCTCTTCGCATCGTCCGCATGAAACACAGGCCTCTGTATCCAGGAGCTGTTTCCATGTAAAATCATTAACATAATGTGCGCCCGGAGAATCATACCCTGATGGCATATTACTTATTTCACCAATATTACTCTGCTTTTTATAAAATATATTCAGCGGTGCGGTTAAAAGATGAATTAAAAAGGTGAAGGGAGTGATAGCTACAAGTAAAAGTATAGAGAAGAAATGAATTCTGATCATCAACTGCATCAATACAGGAGAGGCCGGAAGAGACAGTGAAATCATCCAGCCGACGGGTGAAACCCATATGGCCTCAGCCCCTGTTATGCTCAGCCTGAAACCTTCGGCCATAAATCCTGTAATGAGTACGATTAAAAGTATAAGAACAGGCAATATACTGTTTTTCGGTCCCAGGGGATCATTGGAGATTATCCTCCTTATAAGAAACACAAAAACCGCCGCAAAAAACAACACGCCTGTGATATCAAGAACAAAAGACAGAACAGATGATATAAAATGGGGTAGAGTAAAACATGTCTGGGCTAGAATAATTATTATAAGAGGAAGTAGAAATCCCCAGAAAACTGTCAGGTGCAATCCTCCCGGCACAGGATTATTGAGTATTTTTTTGTGTCCCGAAATATACTTCAAGAGAAACATCCATCTGCCCGAACAGCCTTCCAATCTACCGGCCCTGATTGAACTGACTCTCCTTGAGAGACCGAAGACCATTACTGCCAGGGCAAGGCATATGAGAAAAAGATCTAGTGATGTAAGCAACGGATTATTCCTCTTCTTTTATGGATTTTCCCGGGATCCGGAAATAAAAAATCTGATTACAAACCCTAATATTATTAAAATCAGTGCCTGGCTCATTATGGAAAGTATCAGAATAAAGCCCCCTGAATTCCTGCCTGTATGGAATTTACCCATAAGTCCGTTTTGATTATTATTCAAATGGCACTGGTAGCACCTGTCATCATTTATCACCTCGTGCTTGCCATGTATTGCCCCTCCCTGGTGACAACCTGTGCAGTTTGTTTCATTAAAATCTTTATTGAAATCCTGTTTTTTGTGAGACCTGATTCTTACCGAAGTAAACCACCATAAATATCCCTGTTCCCCCCATTCAGCCGGATGGCATTTAACGCATGTATCCTTAAATCGTGTCTCGTTAACAGATGAGTTTTCCATGAAGGCCGGAATAATTTCATGTTTTGTGTGACAGGATTGACATTCGGGTCTATTATCCCTGCCTGCCGAAATCCCGTGAAGATTCTCCTGCTTATGACACTTATTGCAATCAACCTTGCCTGCAACCTCTCCACCTTCATGCGCTTCATCAATATATGAATGACAGTTCTCACATGTCAGAATGCCGTGAATAGAAGCCTCATAATCGACAACTGAAATTTGAGGTATTTCTTCCCCGGGATTATCACTGTGACATACCACGCAGTCTTCCATTTCATAGGCTAGAAGCCCGCACGGGAATATGCATATGACTATAAACAGCAGGTAGATTTTTTTTAAACCGAGTATGTCCATATTTTTTTATTTCTGTTTTTTATGGGAGTCAGATCTATTTTTAATGTTACTTACTTAGAGCGCCGCCATTTTCCTTTCTAAAAAGCCACTGGATTCCCCGGTCAAGCCGGGGAATGACGGCTAATAACCTTCTGCGTATATTTGTCATTCCCCGACCCCGCATCAAGTGCGGGGCAGGCTTTGATCGGGGAATCCAGGGTTTATCAAAAATATCACTTAAATTTTTCCCCAATTCAATATTTGATTTTATATAACTTTTTAATTTTACATTTTCTAAAAAGGATGAGAGTAAAATCATCCCTCCTTGATACTTTTAATCCTCTCTATCAAAAGAGGAAGTATCTCCTTTAAATCACCCACAACACCCAGGTCTGAAAACCTGAATATCCTTGCCCGGGGATCTTTGTTTATGGAAATTACTTTTTTTGATTTTTCCATACCTGCGCTGTATTCATTTGCACCCGAAATCCCGCAGTTAAAAATTAGATCGGGTGCGACAGTTTTACCGGTCTGCCCTATCTGTCTTTCAAAGGGCAGAAGCAGAGAGTCAATTACAGGCCTGGTACCGCCGACCGACCCGCCTATTACCCTGGCCAGTTCGTGAATAACATTAAAGGCCTCTTCCTTACCTGCACCCCTCCCTGCAGAAACAACAATATCTGCGTCTTCAATCTCCTGATCTTCAGGGATTGCTTTAATTACATTCGTGACTCTTATTTTCAGACTTTCTTCATCAATCTCAGGTGTAATGACTTCAATACTTACATCATCGGGTTTTTTAAAATCACCTTCGACACTCAGAGCTGATGGCAGAAAAGATATTATCGGTATTGTCCCGGTGCTGATACGTACCTTTTCAAAGAGGTAGCCGTTTGATACAGGACGGGCCGCTGTAAATCCGCCCTGTTTATCAATTTTCAAATCCATTGCCCGTGTAACCAGTGACGCATTCATCATGGCAGCAATTCTTGCGGAAAAGTCCTCTAAACCTTCACTCCTGGAAAGGAGAACCAGGGAGATACTTTGATCCGCTGTTAAATCATGGAAAAGTCTTGAATACAGTTCACCATGATATCTTTCGAGCCCCTCATGCTTGACATATATTATCCTGTCAGCACCGCCTTTTTTCAGGGAGTTCAGCGCTTCATCTTCAATAATACCCATCAATATGGCTGTTACAGTTCCTGATCCTCCGGCATCACTAATGATACGTCTTGCCTCTGCGATCAGCCCGAAGGTAGATTCTTCAACAGAATCCCTGTTATGCTGGACAAGTACCCATATGTCTCTAGTAATATTTTTCAAAGATTCCTTCCCGCTCTGTGGCCTTCGGCAATGGCCATGTCAGTTTTTCTCGGGGCAACACAATCTCCCACCCGGCACAGTTCTTTTACTTTACCTTTCAGTTCAAAATAGAGTTGATCGCAAGATACATTTCCCGCGGCAAGGACAATCGTATCGTATCCTTCAAAATTGATCATTTCATTGGAGTATACATTAAGGCCCTTAATAATGTTCCCCTGTATTTCAAGAACCGCTATATCCGGTGTAAATGTAACTCCCTTTTCTGCAAGCCTCTTCCTTGTCAGATACAAATCCTGAAGAGGCCCGAGATCACCTCCTGCAAAAAGAGATGATGTAATTATATGGACTGACCTGTCCCTGTCCGCGAGGAATTCCGCGGTACCGGTTGACTGGTGATGACCGTCATTATCCACAAGCAATACTTTTTTTCCCACATCAACTTCTTCATTCAGCACCTGCACAGTGCTTACAACACCGGGAGATGAGTATTCCCCCGGATAAGGATTACTTTTAGGAATTGAACCGGTAGCTATAATAACCGCGTCAGGGTTTTCAGCCAGTATGGTGTCCGCGTCAGCTTCAACACCAGGCCGTATGTCAATATCAAGTTTATTTACCTGGCTTAAAAGCCATCTTGTAACGCCTGTTATCTCCTGTCTCCCTGCTACTTTACCGGCAATAAGATTCTGACCTCCCAACTCCTCATTCTTTTCAAAAAGGACAACTTTATGTCTTCGAAGGGCAGCAGTCCTTGCAGCCTCAAGTCCAGCGGGTCCACCGCCCGTGATTACTACTTTTTTCTGTTTTTCACATGTTTCTATTTTTCCGGTTCCAAGCCGTTCCTCGCAACCTACTGCCGGATTCTGCAAACATCCCAGAGCATACCCAAGCCCCATACGGGCAATGCATCCCTGGTTGCAGGCAATACAGTGGCGAATGTCATCCGTTCTTCCTTCCATTGCCTTGTTGGGCAGTTCAGGATCACATATAAGCGCCCTTACCATTCCGATCATATCCGCCTGCCCTGCCTCAAGTATATTTTCTGCCAGGTGGGGGTCATTGATCCTGTTTGTACAGAACACAGGAAGATCAATAACCGACCGTATGCCCGAAGCAAGGGGGACAGTGTAGGCGAGAGGCGTGTGCATGGATCCTTCAACAAGAAAAAGGTTGTGAAATGTTCCGATACTGAGATCCATGAAATTCAGCCGACCTGTCTGTTCAACGCGAACGGCTATCTTCCTTGCATCTTCAAGAGTTATCCCTCCCTTTGGGTGCATCTCATCCGCGTTCAACCTGATACCCAGCGGGAAATCATCCCCAATTGCCTTTCTTACCGATTCAATTACTTCAAGACAAAATCGAAGAAGATTTTCAAAACTCCCTCCATATTCATCTTCCCTGTGATTGGTGGCGGGAGACAGGAACTGCCGAACCAGTGAACTGTGTCCAAGCTGAAGTTCAATACCGTCAAATCCCCCTTCAACAGCATAGACCGCGCTCCTGGCATAATATTCACAGCACTCCTTTATATCCTCAATTTCCATCTCCTTGCACACTTCCCTGAATATAGGATCAGCGCCCGGAGACGGCCCCCACACGGGAAGCCGTGAAATAGTACCGTCTGCCTGCATCCCGTTATGATTAAGCTGTGCGAATATTTTAGTATCATACCTGTGAACGGCGCGTGTAAGTCTTTTATACCCGTTAACCACTTCCGGTTTAAAGGCATCCACAAGCTTGTCATAGGCGTGATCTGAAGGATGAACCGTTAGTTCCTCTGTTGTAATAAGACCGCATCCACCCTTTGCCCGTTCCCTGTAATAGTAAATATGCCGGTCGCTTATCTGCTGGTCTTCACCAAAATTAGTCATATGGGCCGCAAAATGAATACGGTTGGGAACAACCAGGTTTCCTATTTTGAGGGGACTGAACAGGTATTTGAATTCATTCATATCAATTCACCTACCCTTCTTCCCTCCAGGAAGGCCATGTCAATTCCCCTGGGGGCGACACAATCGCCCACCCGGTAAAGTTCTTTGACCCTGCCCTTAAGGTCTTTATATAGTCTTTCATCAGCCCTGTTGCCCATATCCAGGACAATTGTATCATAGCCTTCAAGAATAACCGGCTTATTGGTATAGATATCGACACAATTGACTTTCACGGAGTCAATATTCTCTACCCTCAGGTCGGAAGTGAAGGTAACTCCCTTATTAAGGAGTCTCTGCCTGCTAAGTGACAGGTCCCCCAGAGGAGAAAGTTCCATTCCGATAAAGAGTTCACCGGTTACCATGTGAACTTTCTTACCCTGATCAGCAAGGTATTCAACTGTCGCGGCAGCATGGTGACCTCCGTTTTCATCAATAAACAAAATCTTGTCACCTAAAGGATATACACCCTGCAACACTTCCCAGACGTTAAGGACGGATGGAGGGCTGTACTCACCGGGGACCGGTTTTTTTCTCGGCCTGGAACCCGTGGCGACTACTACAACATCGGGATTTTCATTGAGAACTGTTTCTACGGTTGCTTCTGTTTCCGTAATAACGGGAATTTCATATCTTTCCACCATTCTTGAGAGATGTGTAATGATAGCGCCCATTCTTTTTCTTCTGGGTCTCTTTTTAATAAGCTTGATCTGCCCCCCGATTTGGCGGGCTGACTCAAAGACCTTTACTTCATGTCCCCTTTCAGCAGCGGTCCTGGCAGTTTCAAGCCCGGCCGGTCCCGCGCCTATGACAATCACCTTTTTGTGTGTTTCTGACTTTTTAACTTTTGTACCTGTTTTAAGGTACTCATAGCCGACCTCAGGATTCTGGATACACCCTATCGCTTTCTTATTATTTACTCTTCCGATACAGCCTTTATTGTCCTTTACGCAATAGCGAATGTCCCTTATACGGCCTTCCTTTGCCTTTATTATCATATCCGGATCACAAACCAGGTTCCGAATAAATCCAACTGCGTCAGCCTGGCCTTTTTCAAGAATTCTCTCCGCCATTCCTGGAGAACTTATCTGGTGACCGGCAAGAACAGGAAGATCAACTGCTTCTTTAAGGTGTTCCGAAGCATCTATTGTGAAACCGGAGGGTGTGTGCATTGATGCCATATAGAGATGAAGGTTATAATATGTGCCCACTGTTGTGTTAATGTAGTCAGCAAGTTTCTTTTCTTCAAACGTCCGGGCGAACTGTTTTGACTCTTCCGGTGTAATTGCGCCCCAGAACTTCTCGTCCACACAGAGCCTTATCCCAAGAGGAAAATCATCCCCCACTGAGACTTTGATACTTTCAAGCACCTGAATCGGAAATCGCATCCTGTTTTCAATACTGCCTCCATACTCATCCTGACGATGATTCGTAAGGGGAGATAAAAACTGGCGCAGCAGAGACTCGGCCCCCACGTCAATTTCAATACCGTCAAAACCCGCGTCTCGTGCTATCACAGCTGATCTTGAAAAGGCATCAATAACTACCTGAAAATCTTCCGGCTCCATTGGTTTCGATACTTCACCAAAACTGATATCAGAATTTGCGGAAGGCCCCCAAACCTCTTTTCTTGTAATAGCACCGCTGCTTTGAAAACCATGGTGGTTAAACTGGGCGAAAACAATGGAATTATGGGAATGAATTATTTCGGTAAATTTCCTAAATCGTTTTTCTACTTTGGGATCATAGAAGTTGATCAATGATTCCCATGGTTTGTTATCAGGATGGATACAAAGTTCCCCTAAGATGATAAGACCGCATTCACCTTTTGCCCTTCTTGTGTAATAGGCAAAGTGCCTGTCATTAAACTCTCCTCTTTTTGAAAAATTGGTCCGATGGGCAAGAAAACATGCTCTGTTCGGGAGGGTTACATTTCCGAACTCAAGTGGTTTGAAGAGTAGATCATACATATCAACCCTTATTTACGCGGCATTCCTGGTGTCTGACTTCAGGTTAACAAGGCATTCAGGGTCCGGCATATTTATATCATGGTATGTGTGATAGGCCATAGCAGGACAGCCTCCCCGGCAAACATCAAAACGATAACATTCCACACAGGATTTGACATTAATATTTCTGAACTGATTAAAAACAGGAGAATCATCCCAGATATTCTTAAAGGAATTCTCACGTACATTCCCAGATAAAAAGGGGGGCTCCTGCAGAAAAGCACAGGGGTATACATTTCCATCCGGGGATACACAGCAGGTCATCTTAGCTGCACCACACATATCAAGCCCCTTATGTCTCCTGTTATCAGAAGTAAGGCAAAAAAAAGAATCGCCGGTCCGGACAAGATCGTGCCTGTCAAGCCATTCGGCAAATCTTTCAAGTTGTTCCGCTGTAGGTCCAAGATCTGATTTACTTGACTTTCCTCTCCCCGAAGGTCTGAACCGGGAGACACGCAATTCAGATCCATACTGCCCCGCAAGGTCCCTCAGGGTCTCAAGCTGCTCAAAATTAATGCGAGTAAGGACTGTGTTGATGCTGAACCTGACCCCGCTGGCTGCAAGGGATTCCATCGCGTTAATAACTTTTCGGTAGGTCCCCTTCCCACGGATCCGGTCATTTGTCTCCTCGGTTGCTCCGTCCAGGCTTACCTGGAGATAAAGCATCTCCATTGATGAGAGTCTCTTTGAAATACTGTCATTAATAACAGTCCCATTTGTACTTACACAGGTAACCAGGCCTTTTTTATGGCTGTAATCAAGGAGGTCAATAAAATCTTCTCTTATAAAAGGTTCACCGCCGCCGATATTTACCTGGAACACCTTAAGTGCTGTTAATTCATCGATCAGTTTCATGCACTCAGAAGTGCTCAGTTCATTTTTAACAACATCACCGGAATCCGAAAGGCAGTGTACACAGTGCAGGTTACATTTCAGGGATATCTCCCACGTGACATTTACCGGTGCTCTCAAACCATTTTTTGCCATTTCAGCACTCAATGATCACCCCGTTTTTACATAACTGATCAAGGATTCCCTTCATTTCTGAAAGCCTCCTCCTGGCGGGGATATCCATATGTTCTTTACCTATCCATTCCTCCAGTGTCATATCTCCATTGAAAAAATCAGGTGATATGAGGTCATTCGAAGAGATAAAATACAGCCTGGGACCGGTCA
Source organism: Thermodesulfobacteriota bacterium (assembly GCA_042573485.1). GTDB lineage: Bacteria > Desulfobacterota > DSM-4660 > Desulfatiglandales > HGW-15 > JAAZBV01. Next base: position 15,425 of record JBHPCX010000032.1, read on the forward strand.
TTTTATAAAAGAGAAGACCGAAATCCTCTTCCCTGACCTGGGATCCCCGGCATAGTTTATATTTGGATTCAGACATATGCTTTAATTAGTAAACACCGCAGATACCATCGATAGCCATTTCTTCAATCTTGATCTCGTTGGTATTAAAAATATCTTCTTCCTTTTTATCAGATATTTCAGAATTTGCTGATTCTGAAATATCTGCAATCTGTTTTTCCTGTTCTTTCATTTTGATAAACCTCAATATTATTAATTACAAAAAATATACATCTCAGAATATAGTAAAATTATTTTTTTATCAACTTAACGATATATTATTCGGTAATGGATCTGCTTTCGGAAGGGCTCTGCGGATAACAGCCTGATAATCTCACAATGTTTTGATTTTAAAGGGTTTTGGATAATGTTATTAGCCAACCGGTAAAGTGCACCAAGTCCTTTAAAATCAAAACATATCCAATGATGAAATTCAGAGTTCTTCCGAAAACAGCTCCACTACCGTATTTTCTGCCCGTTACTGCTAATCCTGACCTTTTATCCTTGTATCTACCGGTTTACCTGTGACCGGGTGTACATAATGAAAGGGTGGAATGTAGACATCAGGATAATCACCAAATACTTCGGTGGGCGGCAGATCCGGCGGAACTTTTGGATCAGGTTTTGGAATAAAGTTCTCATATTCCACACCCCATCCCTTGTCAAAGGGTGTCATAAAGGTTGTATACACATGCATGGATTTAGCCTTCCAGATACCGTCTTCTTTGACATATGTGTTTTCATAGGTCCCTTCGGCCCAGAAGGCTTTTTCCTTCCATTTTCCCACCTGAGCGAACATTCGCCACCTGGCCTTTGCTGTCTCTCCGCCGGGATCCACATTAACTATACCCTGAAGGTTCATGTGGTTCATGAGAAGTCCATACTGGATACCATTCTGGGCATCAGGCATAAGGTCCATCAATTTCCTTATGTTCTTTTTGCCTATGTAGACTCCCCTCTGGGCAAGTTCTAAGGATCCGTCTTCTGCAAAGCAGTCCGTAAGTTCGTCCCACATACATTTGTCAAGATAATATCCATATGCTCTCTGGAGCTTTTTAATGGCTTCAACATCTTCAAGGCCCTGAAGCTTCTTTTCCAGTTCTACTACCTTTGCCTGCAACTTTATCATAATGTCCGAATTATCCATCTATCCTCCTTTGTTTGAAAAGACTATTTAGTTAAAAAGTCTTTCCCTTGGGCCATGTGCCCTGTGCCTTGCGCCATCTTAATCTTAATGATGATCTGAGCTTTTGTATCTACTATATTAAGCCTCCGAATTCCTCCCCTATTACTTATATTCATAGAAACCTTTCCCCGTCTTACGCCCATGCCAGCCGGCAATAACCATCTGCTTCATCAACGTAGGTGGCAGGTACTGGGGGTCTTTGATCTCTTCATAAATAGTCATTGCTCCACGATAGACTGTATCAATACCAATCAGGTCCAGGAGCGTCAAAGGTCCCATTGGATGGCGAAGTCCCTGGGTAATAAGTGTGTCTATATCCTCTTTTGTGCCTACACCAGCCTCGACCATGCGTACGGCATTTAACAGGAAGGGTGTCAATATCCTGTTGGAAAGGAACCCCGGGACATCCTTTGATACAACCATTGTCTTATCTATTGATTCCAGAAACGCCCGTGTAATATCAGTTGTCTCTTCGTCGGTTGAAATCGCGTTTATAACCTCAACAACCTTCATAAGTGGTACGGGATTTGAAAAATGTGTCCCAATTATCTTATGGGGCCTGCTGGTCGCGGCCGCGATATTGATAACACTTATGGTTGATGTATTTGAGGCAAGGATAGTGTGTTCAGGACACACACTGTCCAGCTCCTTGAAGACTTCCTGCTTAACAGCAAGGTCTTCGATCACTGCCTCAACAACATAATCACAATCAGAAAAATCTTCCAGCGTAAGTGTACCTTTGATCCTGGACTGAATTGCTGTTTTTTCATCAGCCGTGATTCTCTCTTTTTCAACTGACCTTGCAAGGACCTTTTCTATAGTAGCAAAACCCTTTTCCAGGTATTCATCTTTGGTATCCATTACCACAACATCAAAATCCGCCTGCGAACATACCTGGGCTATACCACACCCCATGATACCGCAACCGACGACGCCTACTTTCTTTATTTCCATCTTTTTCACCTCCAATTATTTCTTCAGTATTGTAACCGCACATGCAGCATTGTCATCCATTGTCCAGCCTCCTGCATTCTCGACCAAACCCACCTGTGGATCATTTGTTACCTGTCTTTTTCCTGCCTCACCTCTCAGCTGGGTTACAATTTCATATACCTGCCCCAGTCCGGTTGCAGATATTGGATGACCTTTTGCCGCAAGACCGCCGCTCGGGTTGACAGGAATTCTCCCGGTCAGGGCAGTATGTCCTTCATCGATCATCATACCTGCTTCACCCGGTTTACAGAGATTGAGTTCTTCATAAAGTCTCAGTTCAGCAGGAGACATGGCATCGTGAACTTCCACCACGTTTATATCTTCAGGACCGATACCTGATTTTTCATATGCCTTCATGGCTGCCCTGGTAGTTATCTCTTCATGCTCTTCGCCCGGGACATTATAGGTCCCTGATACAAGCTCACACGCCGCGATATGAATTGGCAGTTTTTGCGTTAACTTTGCGGCAATTTCATTGCTGCATACAATGGCCGCGGCTGCTCCGTCAGCCATTGTAGAACACATGAATTGTGTCAAAGGCTCCGCTATTACACGGGACTCGAGAATCTGCTCCACTGTCATTGCCTTCTGAAACTGGGCAAAGGGATTCAGTGAACCATTATATTTATTCTTTGCAGCGACTTTCGCGAAATGCTCCTTTGTCGCACCTGATGCTGCCATCCATTTTTTAAGCTGAAGGGCATAGAGTGCGACAAACATAAAACCGAATTTAGCATAGACTGTTCCCGCAGCCATAGTCTGTGCCGACTTGGCAGAGTCGCCACAGAACAACTTTTCAACACCAACCGCAAGGGCTACGTCGCAACTGCCCGAAGCAACCTCCATGTATGCGCCTCTCAAGGCTGTAGAACCGCCGCTGCAGGCATTCTCAACATTTATTATAGGAACACCAAAAAGGCCTGCTGATGTCAAAACATGCTGCCCTATGGTTCCTTTAAGTTCTGTTAGCTGCTGCCCAACTGCATTTGCCACGTAGGCTATTTCAATATCTTTAAGTGATATACCCGCGTCATTCAGGGCTGTCCAAACTGCCTCACGACCCAGGTCCTTCATATCGCGATCTTCAAATTTTCCAAAACGGGTCATCCCAACCCCTATAATTGATACGTCTCTCACGGTTTTCCTCCTTCCTTTTATTGACCAGCAGGTTTAAATTGATAGCTGATCAGTTCATTACCTTCCTTATCTTCCCTGACCTTGTCTATAACCATCTCCATACCCATACCAAGCTCCAGAGAATCTTCAGTCGGTTCACAACCTGTTACCAGTGACCATATCTTCGGGCCGTTCTCAAGGTTGATATAAGCCTGTATGGAAGGAGCCTTAAATCCGGGCAGGGCAGCCTGTACTATGCTGAAGCTGTCCAGGGTTCCCTTGCCCTCGAACTTTGCCTCCTCCATGGTGTCCTGTTTCATACACTTCGGGCAGACAGGAGTTTTCGGAAAAGCGGTGAGTCCGCATTCCTTACATTTATTACCGATCAGGAACGGCTTTTCATCACTTGAAGCCGGTTCCACGAATAATCCTTCTTCTACTGGTATACGTTTCTTATCCATATGTTTCTCCGTTTTATGAGATTTTGTTAAATCGAATTTTAATATCTATATTTTTCATTACCTTTTGTAGAGACGGGTTTGAAACCCGTCTCTACGGGAATATTTGCCCTCATATAAATTTCATCGAGTTTTATACCCACCTGTTTTCTTCATTATCAACTACCGCAATAAACCACATCATCCTCTTCCAGCTTTTTTATCTCCTCCTCACTGTAACCGATATCCTTCAGGATATTTACTGTATCCTCTCCCCTCTTGGGGGCAAATTTTCTAATGCTTCCCGGTGTCCCTGACAGTTTGATTGAGATTCCTGCCTGCTTGACAGGTCCTTTCTCAGGATGGTCCAGCTCTACTATCATGTTTCTGTGTTTCAACTGCGGATCATCTTCCAGTTCCTCAAGTTCCATGACTTTACTGACTGCGACATCAGACTGTGTCAGGATCTCAAACCATTCGTCCCTGCTCCTGGTAAGGAATTTCTTTGAAAAAACTTCCGTAACCTCACTGTATTTTCCCGTATCAACGTGATAAGGAATTATATCTTCACATTCAAGTGCCTTACAGAGGTTGACAAAGAACCATGGTTCCGAACAGCCTATACTGATCTTTTTTCCATCCTTTGTTTCATATATATTATAAAAAGGGACCGTTCCCGTACTTACCATATCTGTTTCATCAGGCATTCTATTATTCATGGAATAGGCAGCAAAGTATGGACCAAGCTGTGCAACTACACCATCGGTTATGGAAATATCCACAAACTGTCCTTCACCTGTTTTTTCCCTGGCAATAACTGCTGCAAGGATACCGATAACCGCCTGCATTCCTCCGCCTGCAATATCTCCGACCAGGTTCCCGGGGAGTACAGGTTCTTTCATTATGCCAAGCACACCGGCCTGTGAAATATAATTCACATCATGCCCCGGCAGATTTTTATAAGGGCCGTCCTGGCCATATCCGGTGATCGCGCAATATATAATTCCTTTATTTATCTCTTTGAGTTTGGGATAGTCTATTCCCAGCCTTTCAGTAACTCCCGGTCTGAATCCTTCAACAACAATATCCGCGTCTCCGGCAAGTTTAAAAAAGATCTCCCTGCCCATGTCGCTTTTAAGGTTCAGCCCTATGCTCCTCTTGTTACGGTTTGACGGGTCAAAGGGTGAATCAGGCGGAGCATATTCTCTTACATCCAGAGCATTCCGACCTTTACCATTCTCTGCACGTCTTCCGGTCGGTTTACCCGCCTCTTCTATTTTTATAATATCAGCGCCCATATCCCCGAGTATTCCCGTACAAAAGGGGCCCGGAGCGTAACGGCTGAGATCAAGTACTTTTAAACCAGTTAGGGCTTCTGGCATGGGTGGCACTCCTAATTAAATATTTGAATTAACTGAATTTATGGTTCACAATCAGGTCTACGGTTTACGGTGTACGGTATAAGGTAGGTTTTTGCTTTCCCTCACACCTTAGACCTTAAACCTTGCACCATTTCAAATCACCGTGAACTATATTAAAATTATCATGCATCTATTCTCTTCAAAATTCCGTTTTATCTGCCCGTAAACTCCGGCTTTCTCTTTTCACCGAATGCCTTCAGGGCTTCTTCATGGTCTTCTGATGTATCATTTACAATGGCTGAAAGCATAGCTGATTCAAGCCTTATATCAGCATCAGCCATGATTGACTTATTAATATATAATTTTGTAAGTCTCATTGCCGTAGGACTTTTATCAGCAAGTTCTGCCGCCATTTCATCAACCGCCTTTTCGAATTCGTCCGCGGGAACAGCGCGGTTTACAAGGCCTATCTCCTCTGCCTCTTTACCTGATACCCACTTCCCTGTGAGCAATAATTCCTTAGCCTTTCTGAGACCAACAAGCAGGGGAAGCCTGTAGGGCGTACCGCCGGCCCCGAACATACCTACCTTCATATGCTGATCACCGATCATTGCGTCTTCCACTGCAACAGCCAGATCCGCTGCAAGCAGGAGCTCAAATCCTCCCGCCAGGGCAAGACCGTTTATCGCTGCTATTACCGGTTTTGACAGGCTTTCAATTTTAACAAGCAGCTCTTTTCCAATGGTCAGAAAATCGGTCTGCGATTTCAGATTACTCAGCTCTTTAGCGGCAAATTTCAAGTCAACACCGGCGCAGAAGGCCCTGCCGTTCCCTGTAATAACCAGAACCCTGACATCATTATCCTTTTCAGCCTCATTAAGGGCTTCCGTAATTTCCCTGAAGGTTGTACCCGTCATCGCATTAAGTTTTTCAGGCCTGTTTAATGTTAATTTTGCTACAGAGTCCTTCACTTCATAAATAATAGTTTCATACTGAGACATTTTTCCCTCCATTAACAGAGTGGGTTGTATTTAAAAATGAACGTCCAACATCGAACTTCCAACATTCAACTTTCAATTATAAAACAAAAACCCGTATTGATATTTTAAAAGGCATACTAATCTTTGCTTTTATTCAAAATTGGACGTTGGAAGTTGAACGTTGAAAGTTCATCTTTTTCTAACCGTATACCTCATACCTCAAACCATATACCGCTCTTTTATTCATACATCCTCTCCACCAGATCCTTATACCTTTCTGTAATATTTTTTCTTTTTATCTTAAAGGTCGGGGTTACTTCCTCTCTCTCCTGGCTGAACTCATCCTTCAGGATTGTAAAATTTTTTATATTCTCAACCTTGGCCAGTTCCGTATTCCTGTCATCTATTTCCCGCTGTACAAGATCGACAATTTCCTTCTTTGATATGAGATCAGCATAATCAATATATTCAAGTTCTATCTTTTTAGCGTACCTTTCTATCTCTTCCCGGTTAAGGGTTAAAAGGGCGGTAATGTAGTCTTTTCCTTCCCCGAAAACAACTGACTGGTTGATATATGTACTCAGCTTGAGAATATTTTCAATATAGGATGGCGATACATTTTTACCGCCGGATGTAATAAGGATTTCCTTTTTTCGGCCTGTTATTTTTAAAAAACCGTCCTCATCAAAGGATCCCAGGTCTCCCGTATTAAGCCATCCATCCGCATATAATTCTTCAGTAGCTTCTTTATTGTTCCAGTACCCGGGAGTGCAAAGCCAGCCTTTTGCTATAATTTCACCGTCTTCCTTCAGTTTTACTTCAATACCATCAAGGGGCTTTCCAACTGTACCCAGCTTGAAAACGCCCGGCCTGTTTATCGCCAGCTGCCCGCATCCTTCTGTCAGGCCATAACCTTCATAAAGGGGAAATCCGCATGATCTGAAAAAATTCAGCATCTCAGCAGTCATTGGCGCACCGCCCACCCCACCGTACCTGAGTTTACGACCGACCTGCTCACGAACTCCGTTTATGAACAGAATTTTCGCTATTGAATATAAAAATCTGGTGATAAAATCCGGTAATTTCCCTTTTACATTCCATGAATCATCATTGTACCTGGCCCCGATTTCCAGGCTCCAATTGACAATCATTCTTTTCCATGCCGGACTATTCTCAATATCAGCAGAAATATTATTATAATGCCTTTCAAAAAATCTCGGGGTTGTGAAAAAGAAGGTAGGATCCATCTCCCGCACATTTTCGAAAAGCTGACGCATCCCCTCCGCGTATACCTGTTCAATGCCGAAGGTAATATGAAACCAGTGCCCGTTCCTGAGTTCAAGGGCATGAGCCATCGGCAGAAAGCTTAAACCCCTGTCGGTTTCATCAACGGGAAAAAACTTTGTGTATTCCCTTAAATTCATTAAGATGCCGCGGTTGACGTCCAAAACCCCTTTGGGCGGACCGGTTGTACCTGAGGTATAAATAATCGCCGTTACATCATCAGGTTCAACCTGGTTGAGCCTTTCATAATATTCATTATCTCCATTTTTTTCATATTCAGCTTCACCAAGATCGTACAGTTCATCCAGGCTCATAACCCTGGGATCATCCATGGTAGAAAAGGTATCAAATAGGATTATCCTTTCAATATGGGGGCAGCTTTCAGATGCCTTAATTATTTTCTCACACTGATCTTTATTTTCAGCAAAAACTATCTTTGCCCCGGAGTCATTAATAACATGGACGCATTCCTTGACGCTGTTCGTCTGGTAAATACCCGCGAATATGGCGCCTGAGTTTGCTATGGCAGTAACGGTATAGGCATAATCAGGACGGGTCTCCGAAATAACCGATATACGTTCGCCCTTCTTGACTCCAAGTTTCATGAGACCAAGAGTAAGATTTCTGACCTTTTCTCCCACCTCTGCCCAGGATACCCGCTGCCACCTTTTATTAATCTTGTGAATTAGAAATGTTTTATCTCCAAGCCTGTTCAGCCGCTCAATGAAGACCTTTGGAAGAGTCCAGTATTTCATGAAAATACCCTTTATATAGTTATTTATTTATCCTTCATACCATTTATAAAAAAAGAATACATTTCCTCTGCCAGATTATCCGGGGACACAATACCCTTTGGTTCATACCACTGTATTATCCAGTTCAGCATGCCGAGCAGGGTAAAAGTTACTACATTAATATTCCTTTCGGAATTATTCTTATTCAGAATTCCCTGTAAAACCTCTTTTATTATAGCGATATACTCGAGCTGTTTGTATTTAAATTTCTGATAATATTCATCATCAAGAGAATGGGCTTCATATATGAGCACTCTCATCCGGGCCGGATATTTAATATATGAATTTATATGGTTTTTTATTATGCAGTAAAGTTTATCTTCCGGCTTCTCAAGTTTTTCCAATTCTTTAAATAAATGGAGATTGGTCTTTTCCATAAAATCAAAGATCATATCGAAAAGCATCTCCTGCTTGTTTGTGAAGTAATAGTAAAGTCCGGGCTTGCTTATATTGAGTGACCGGGAAATATCTCTTATGGATGTCTTCTCATATCCGTTTTCATAGAAAAGTTCAGCTATATCCTGAAGAATCTGCTCTTTTTTACTCATTACTGTACCCGATTTATGCTGCGGCATGGCCGCCACTGTTTGACGTAAGTTATCCTGGACAATTTAAAATTTAAGACAGGTATTGTCATTTATTTTTCGGAAGTTATCATATGTTTTCCAAAAAAATTAACTTTACCGAACGTTCGGTTTATATCCAATGCACGATTCAATGTCAAGATGAAATAAAAAGAAGGCTATTGAAGAGTTTTTTTCACATCCGAAAAAAGCCTATCCAAACGAAGAATACGCAAGAAAAGTGATAGGCAGATACAAGCCATTAACTTGAAAGATAGTTCGTAACGATTCTCTATAAATTCATTGAATTCCTGTTTATCAACAAAAGCTATTTTGCATTGCGTTGCTGTAATAATCGTTGCTGATCTTGGTTTATTATCTATTAATGACATTTCTCCGAAGATTTCATCTTCACCAAGCTCATCAAGTATAACTTGCCCATGATAAGTGGAGGAACTTACTATTTTAACTTTTCCCTCGATAATATAGTAGGCTCCATCTGCCTTATCTCCTTCCTTAAAAATGTACTGGTCCTTGTCATATGATTTCGTGTCCCTGAATACCGACATAGCTTCTTCTCTAGAAAGGGATAGAAAGGGATCCATAGACAATTTATAATTTCCATTCATACGCCGGGTTTCATCCAGATCCATTTGAGATTTATTCAGGATATAGTGCAGGGCATTTGTGGCTGTTTTATATTTTTCATTCAGATTTCTCAATCTCTCAGGAAGGATACTGTAAAGCCGGTAGATAAGGTCATGACTATGGGGTTGACTTTTTTTCAGAAGAGATTCAAAGCCTTTTCTGGTAAGAATGCCGACTTTGGTTCGATCTTCAAAGGCCCTGACATTAGCTGTTCTTTTTACATTATAAAAGAGGCTGATTTCGCCAAATATCTCCCCCGGTCCCAGCTCAGCCATGCTATTACCATTGATTAAAACTTCTACCTTCCCTTCCTTAATGTAGAACATTTCCTTTCCGATCGTACCCTGTTCACATATCAGATCACCTTTGTTAAAGACTTTTGAACTGGAAAAAATCTGGTTTAGATGCTGGTTATTAATTGTACCGAATAATGCCCCGCTGATATTCTGACAGATCACATCCAGCTCATTTTTATGGACCGCGCCACTTTCCCTCTGGATAGGCAGAAGAAGGTCATCAACAAATTCCAGCATATCTTTCTTAAGTTTATGAGGAATCCTCATAAAATCCTGGGACACCTTTTTGACTTCATCAACAGACAAATGCTTTTTATCCTGGATATTCCTGAAAATAATATGTTCTCTCAGGGCAGGCAGGCCTTCTATCCCTGCCAGGAATAAGTAGGCCTTTTCATTTATAATATCCTGAGTAAATAGATATTCATTATTAGCAGAAGAAAGTAATTCCCTTCCTTCATTTACATAACCATCAAAGGAATTATTTAGAAGGAATGTCTGGGCATCATGGATTGTGCTGATATCCTCAGGTGTTAAGGGCAGGATTTGTTCGGTAACAACATTGATCCTGTGCCCCATGCTTCTTAAAAGTTTTATTATGGAGCTGTTATTTATTCCCCGCCCTGACACATTGTTATGCACATCAGCACTATAGGCCGGCGGACTGAAAAGCAGTTCTCCATAATTATCGGTTGCATGCATTCGTATAAAGAGGTTATTTTTTCTGCAGTAATCTCCTATCTTTTCAGCGGCAACAAGAGGGTCCTGCCCCTCAATATTAAAATGCCCCACATCCAGGGTTATTCCAAAATTGTTTACCTTAACTTCTTCCGGAAGCATCCTGGATATTTCGTCAAGAGTTGATATGAAAAATTCAGTGTTTTGTTTAATATTTGTGTGGCAGTAGTTTTCAAGAGTAACACGAACTTTGCTGCCTGCTGCTTTCATGACCAGATCAACAATTTTTTCCAGGTCACTGTTGTTAATCAAGTGGATAACAACTGATTCCGCGCCAATTTCTTTAGCGAGTTCAATAACCTCAACCTGAAGGTTAAAACATTTTAACGGATTAAAAAATAACTGTTTTCCTTTTTTGGGATCAGGTTCGGGCGAGTATGGTCCTACAATGGGTGAATGGATATCAACCTTGAGCCCGCTTTTATCTATTGCTTTTTTTATCTTAAATCGCTTTTCCTGCGATAACTCTTCAGGCAGAAGTCGAGTATAGTTAAATGGATGAAAATCAATGCTTAGTTCAAGACCTTCATACTTTTCTTTTCTGGCTCTATTTAACATGGCCAAAGGATCAATGATCTTATTTTCCCAAAAAGTGACGGCTGTTACACGTTTAGGATCTTCTGCCTTTTTCCAGGAGTGGATCGGCATATCGTGCTCTTGAAATTCAGTATAATAATGTCTGGAAAATTTGAGTATATATTCATCAAGCTCATCTGACCCCTCATCCAAAAAAAGAAAATAGGGGGAATGCTCATATAACCAGCATGTTTTTATTATAAAAAAGAGTGATTCAAACTGTTTAAGAAGGGGGGCATGTTCAGCCTTTTGTTTAGCAAATTTGAACAGGTGGGCAAGTGTTCTTGCTGAAATTTCGTAACCATACTTTATCTTCGACTTCTCATATGCCAGAAGCATCATGGCTTCGTCGTCTTGAACACCGGCTTCAACAAGTTTTGTACGGATCAATTCCCATGAAATTGGTTCACTGGCAAATTGAGCATCAAAGATTTTCTTTATTGAATTATAAAGTTCCCTGTTTCTTTTTCCGAGGATATCATGAATAGCATCCATTGAGTTTTTTGCCTCTCCGGTTTTAGATAAGTAATTCAATCGAGATTGCCCCACTTATTACAAAGTTAAAAAACCATAAAGTGATTGTCAAGGCGCATCCAATTTTACTTAAACCTTCAATCCTTAATAAATATCCATTACCAAAGGTGATTTCAGGTTCAAAACATTTTTTATTTATATCTTGACACCTCTTACCGGTTAATTAGAATCCTATTATTCTATGATCAATGGGGGAATAATGTCCGGGACTAATTCAGATATTACAAAAGCACTTTGTCGAAGCGTATCAGATACTAGTTTCGAGGACCTGGATGAAGCAATTGTTTTAAATGCCAAAAACAGGATAATTGATGTACTTGGCTGCGTAGCTGCCGGTGCCAGGGCAGAAGGCAATCCGGAGCTTTTAGATCTGATTAAAGACTGGGGAGGGAAACCTGAATCTACTATTTTGATACATGGTGGAAAAACTGTTTCCCATAACGCGGCCCTTATAAACAGTGTTATGGCCAGGTCATTTGATTTTGAAGCACTCGGCCCCCTTGTTGAAGGGAAATCAGTTCCCGCTCATATTAGCGGCACAACCGTAATAACCGCGGTTACCATGGGCGAAACATTCGGGATAACAGGGAAAGAATTAATTACCGCCCTTCTCACAGGTGATAATCTCACAGCCCGTATCATAGCCAGTGAAAGCAGCGGAGGACTGCCCCCGGGATGGGACAGCGTGGGCACGGCGAACAGTTTCGGATCAGCAGCTATTGCCGGAAGAATAATGGGGCTGAACAACCAGCAGATACGAAACGCTCTCGGGCTTGTATTCAACCAGATGTCAGGGTCCATGCAGAATATCTGGGACGGTACACCTGCCTTCAAACTTTTACAGGGTTTATCAGCCAGAAACGGAATTATTTCCGCACAGCTCGCTAAAGCCGGATGGGCCGGTCCCGATGATCCTCTTTTCGGCAGACAAAGCTACTTTAATCTTTTTGCTGACGGGTGTGGAAACCCTGAAATACTTACAAAAGGCCTTGGGAAAGTGTTTTACTGTGATGCCCACTTTAAACCTCACTCATGCTGCGCGGTCAGTCACGCGGCAATTGACAGTGCTATCTTTCTCGCCTTGAACCATGACCTTAACTGTAACGATATTGAAAGGGTAACTCTCTACGTATCAACATCCGGCTTGAACAGCTTCCTTGCCCAGCCTCTGGATGTCGGAGAATTTACCCATGCCGGCTCGGCATTTAACTATAAATATCATGTTGCTGTTGGCCTGATGAACAGATCAGTAAGGCCAGAACATTTTTCAGAAGAAAGTGTAAAAAATCATGAAGTCCTGAACCTGACAGATAAAATAGAACTTGCCCAGCTTCCCGGAGTGGAAAGAGAACTTTTATGCGCCAACCTGAGAGTAGTAATGAAGGATGGAAAGGAATTTGAAAAACTGACGGAATCTCCAAAGGGAGAACCGCTGAACAATCCGCTTTCACAGGACGAAATTATTGAAAAGTTTTTCTCAAACCTGGAGTTTTCCCAAATGATTGACCGGGACAAAGGGAAGAAACTTATTTCACTGCTGGATAATCTTGAAGAAATAGAAAATGTTAAAGAAATTGGTGAGTTATTAATCTGAATCATAAGTGTCCAAAATAAGGTGGAATAATCTATTAAATCATAAAAGAGAAAGATTTAATACTCCGTCATGCCCGTGCAGACGGGCATCCATTGGTTTTTGATTTCAAATATTTCAAATGGATTCCCGCCTTCGCGGGAATGACAAATACAGGACCACAATCATTTAAATTCTTAAGGAATTCGGAGCCAGCATGAGTAATAAAATATTAAAGCTTATCGGAATATCAGGAAGCCCCAGAATTGGCTCAACAGATTACGCGGTTAAAACAGCGTTAAGCTATGCTGAAGAAAGATACCAGGTTGAAACAGATTATTTTTCAGTGAATAAAAAGACTATTAATTTCTGCCTGCATTGTGATTTCTGCGTACGAAAGAAACAGGGTTGTGTGCACAAGGATGATCTTACCGATCTGTATCCTATACTTGAGCAGGCCGATGCCTGGATTCTCGGAAGTCCCGTATACCAGGGAGCAATAAGCGGACAGTTAAAAACCATACTTGACCGTCTCAAGGCGTCTGTAGCCAGAAAGAAGGCAATATTTGCTGAAAAAGCAGGCGCGGGTCTGGCAGTTGGAGGGGACAGAATAGGCGGCCAGGAACCTGTTCTTCAAACAATCATAGATTTCTACATCATAAATGAAATGATACCCGTTGGAGGAGGCTCCTTTGGCGCAAATCTCGGCATGACTGTGTGGTCAAAGGATAAAAAGGCAGAAGGTGCAGAGGCGGATGAAGAGGGGATGAAGACAATACACAGGACTGTAGATCGCCTTATAAAAGTTGCATCAAAGCTCATGAAATAATTTGTACAGAGACTGCAATCTTAAGTTTCTATAAATTATCGTTATACACACTTCTGAGACACATTAAGGGGTTACAAATACCATAAGTTATCAACACTTTTGGAATATTTAAGTGTGATATAATTTATAGCAGCAGTCATTATTCTTCTGGTTCAGCCCATACAATATGGTTTTTGTTAACAATGAGTATCTTTCCAGAACCATCTTTGTGTTCTACATCAAGTAAGACAATATATGGATTCTCTGTTTTAGTAAACAGGTCAGATACTCTCTCTTTGATACCTATATTCACTTTTCCCATTAAAGTATTACCATCAGTAGTTCTAATAGTAATATTTTTATATTCTGTCTTATAAGGCTCTTTACGTTCTTGCATGCTATTTACCTCCTTATGCTAACTTTTCATTATTTATCGTGATACGCACTTTTGAAACACGCCAAAGGATTACAAATACCAGAAGTAATCGACACTTTTTTAAATACTGAGTTCAAGGTCATATGTGATGGAGATAATACCGGTTTTAAATCCACCCTCTAATTAATAACATATTGTGTAGCCTTTACTCTTTCCTATACCTTCCTCACTATTCTCCCATTGCTATAGATAAAAGAATAAATACTACAGTTAAGGAAAAAAGTCCAAGGCCTCCTTTGAATAACTTTCGTGTTTTTATAAGACTGTGGGCAATATTTACAGGCAGTCCCTCTGACTCTCCCTTCCACACCCACCCGACCCAGGGGAAAAGCGGTTTGATTGTGTCCATGGTTCCAGCACCAACTCTCTTTGGTTTTCCTAGCTTCTCCCAAACTTCAGGTGCGTTATTTTGAAGATCTTCGAGCAATTGAAAAGTTGACCGTATGTATAAAAATATGACAATTCCAGTTACCGGGAAAAGGCAGAGTACTATTGTGAAAAACATTTTTTATCTCCGCGTTTTCAAAAGTACAGGTTACTCAAACATATCATTACCATAACGCCATAAGTCGAGTAGGCCGAGGGAACTTCCCCCTCAGCCTCTCACAGAACCGGACGTGACACATTCGCAATAAGTAGTAGCAACTTTTGCTTTCGTATAGTTTAGACACCCTGAAACCACAACTAATCTCGCTATCTACGATCTTTTATATAACTCCTAAAAAAGTCTTCATTTGAAGTTGCACTCCTCATCTCGGTCTCCACGACTGTCTCCACCGCGAGGATAGGCTTGGCTAACTTTAATGGTTCGCTCCTTTAACTCAGAATTGTTCAAGTTTCTGATTGCGGTTTCTGCGTCTACTAGGGTGAGCATCCCGACAAATCCAAATCCCTTTAAGCGACCGCTATCCTGGTCTGTTATTAATTCTATCGAAACAATTTCACCATAGTTGGCAAAAGTATCATAAAGATCCTCTTGTGTAATTTCATCCGATAAATTTCCTGCATAAATTTTCATTTCTTTATCCTCTTATTAGCAATGCTTTATTCTTTTGCTTAAGCTCTTTCTTAAACCTCGCTGCCGCTATAATTCTTTATAAAATTATTTAATTGCTCTTCCATGTTCTGAATAAGTCCAATGAATTGAGCGCAACATTTTCTCTTTTTTTTAAA
Organism: Thermodesulfobacteriota bacterium; assembly: GCA_042573485.1. GTDB lineage: Bacteria > Desulfobacterota > DSM-4660 > Desulfatiglandales > HGW-15 > JAAZBV01. Next base: position 30,954 of record JBHPCX010000032.1, read on the forward strand.
ATAAAAGTAAGACCAGTCGGATACGGGAGAATCTGAAATGATTCTGGCTGATAGATTCCTGATCTGGAATCCATTCTTTTTTATGAATAAATCCAGATTAATCTTTTCTCCAGGACGATCTCCATTATCATTATAAATAAACGCCAGCCCACCTCTGCTTATATTGATAATCTTGCAGTTCAAATTCAATAACCCTCTGATTTCCATAAATACACGATTTTGAACCTTAAACCGTTTAGAATTTCTTTTGGTATTATTCTTTATCCTTCTCATTTTTTATCCCGGCACTGAATTTTTACCGTCAATTAATAATTCATTGATTTCACCACGATTCAATGTTTCTTTTTCCAGCAGGGCCGTAGCTATCCTGTGAAGGGAACCCAGGTTATCATTAATGAGATGTGATGCTTTTTTGTATGCTGTATTTACGATATCCCTGACTTCTTCATCTATCTTTTTTGCTGTCAATTCACTGTAATCCCTGTGCTGTGATATCTGTCGTCCCAGGAATATCTGCTCTTCATGCTTACCAAAAGTAAGGGGACCCAGGTTTTCGCTCATGCCATACTCACACACCATCTTTCTTGCCAGGTCAGACGCTTTTTTAATATCGTCCTCAGCCCCGGTGGTTTGAATTTTTAACACAAGCTCCTCGGCCACCCTGCTACCCATTGATATACATATACTACCCGCCAAATAATCGTCGGGGTAAATGTGTTTTTCGTCCAAGGGTAGTTGCTGGGTAAGGCCAAGACTCCGGCCTCTGGGAATAATAGTCACTTTATGTATGGGATCAGCATTGGGGAGAAGCGTTGCCAGAAGAGCATGTCCTGCTTCATGATAGGCTGTTGTCTTCCTGTCTTTATCACTGATGATCATACTTGTCCTAGCGGTTCCCATCATGACTTTGTCCCTGGCATCTTCAAAATCGACTATTTCCAAGTTGTCTTTTCCCCGCCTGGCTGCCATCAGCGCCGCTTCATTGACCATGTTTTCAATATCAGCGCCTGTAAACCCGGGAGTTCCCCTTGCAAGGACCTTGATATCAACATTGCTTGATAAAGGTGTTTTCCTGGAATGGACTTTCAGTATTCCAACTCTTCCGGATATATCGGGAACAGGAACAACCACCTGTCTGTCGAATCGTCCCGGCCTCAATAGTGCGGGATCAAGCACATCGGGCCTGTTTGTGGCAGCGATAAGGATTACGCCCTCATTGGATTCAAAACCGTCCATCTCAACAAGAAGCTGATTGAGTGTTTGTTCTTTTTCATCATGTCCACCACCTAAACCTGCTCCCCTCCGGCGACCGACCGCGTCTATCTCATCTAAAAATATAATACATGGGGCATTCTTTTTACCCTGTAAAAAGAGGTCTCTGACTCTTGAAGCACCCACACCTACAAACATCTCAACAAAATCCGACCCGCTTATACTAAAAAAGGGTACACCTGCTTCACCGGCAATAGCTTTAGCCAGCAGGGTCTTTCCGGTACCCGGGAGTCCAACAAGAAGGATTCCCTTAGGTATTCTTCCTCCCAGTCGGGTGAATTTATCAGGGGCCCGGAGAAACTCAATAATCTCCTGTAACTCTTCCCTGGCTTCATCAATTCCCGCTACATCCTTAAAAGTAACTTTTTCCCGGGAATCAGACATTAGCTTTGCCCGGCTCTTCCCAAAGGACATGGCCTTTCCACCGCCACTCTGCATTCGACGCATAAAAAATAGCCAGACACCGACCAGTAAAAGCATCGGTCCCCATGAGGTGAATATCCTGAACCATGTAAAGTCTTTTTCTGGCTTAACTGATATTTCAATCCCTTTGTTCTTGATAAATTTAATCAAGTCATGATTTTTTGGGGCGAATGTATTAAATGGTCCCTGAGTCGACAAACCTGAAATGTTATCTCCCTGTATAAGGATCCGGATAACACTACCGTTTTCAGCCATGTTTAAAAAATCACTGTAACCTACCGAAACGACATTCTCTTGTGGATTGAATTCACGAAATAGCATTAATACTGTGAGAACGATGATGATCAAGACCGCAAATTTTTTATAGCGCTGATTCAATTTTATACATACTTTTAAGATTAGAGTAAGATATCAACATTTCCTTTTTTGGGATTGAAATGTCTTTTACCGAGTTGGCCAAAACAACTTCTGGTATCCTGGATTCTTTCCTTCCCGATATAAGGTTGTCTCGAAGTCTCACCACAACGCTTTTAGACACAGCCGGGTGTTCTTTGAGAAAAGTTTTAGCGTTCTCTCTTCCATGACCTATTCTTTCATTGTTAAAGGAATACCATGCTCCGCTATTGTTGATGACTTCAGTTTTTACAGCCATGTCAAAGAGATCACCGACACTGGATATCCCCTCGCCGTATATGATATCAAATTCAGCATCCTTGAAAGGCGGAGCCACCTTGTTTTTAACCACCCTCACACGGGTCCGGCTGCCAAGAATCTCCTGTCTATCTTTGATGCCTCCAATCTTTCGGATATCAAGCCTGACAGAGGAGTAGAACTTAAGGGCGAGGCCACCTGGCGTAGTCTCAGGATTGCCGTACATGACGCCTATTTTCATGCGAATCTGGTTAATAAAAATAACGGCCGTCATCGAATTCCCGATACAGGAACTCAGTTTTCTTAATGCCTGAGACATAAGCCTGGCCTGCAGGCCCATATGGATATCTCCCATATCTCCTTCTATCTCCGCCCTCGGCACCAGCGCAGCCACCGAATCAATAACCACCACATCCATCGTACCGCTGCGTACAAGGAGTTCAACAATCTCCAGGGCTTCCTCACCGGTGTCAGGTTGAGAAACCAGCATATCATTGCAGTTAAGTCCAAGTTTTTTAGCATACACAACATCCAGGGCGTGTTCAGCATCAATAAAGGCCACAATACCACCCAGTTTCTGAGCTTCTGCCATGATGTGAAGGGCAAGTGTGGTTTTACCTCCTGACTCAGGGCCGAATATCTCGGTTATTCGACCTATGGGAATGCCTCCCACTCCAAGTGCATGGTCTAATGAAAAGGAACCGGTGGAAATAACGGGAATATCTTCAATCCCACGTCCACCCAGCTGCATAATACAGCCCTTTCCGAACTTACGTTCTATTTGATCCATAGCTAATTGGATCACTTTCTGTTTGTTGGTCGAAAGGCTACTCAATGAAATATTATCCTTTTTATGATCCTGATATTCCAGGATACTTATGTGTGAAGGTTGCATGCTTCGATTCCGGGACTATCAAGATACCTGGCGCATGCAACCAATCAGTTCTTTAACATTAACCGTTGCCATACCGGATGCGATATCAGACATACCATAGGGAATAACAAGGTCGTTATTATGGAAAATCGCTCCACAGGTATACACGACATTGGGGACATACCCATCGCGCTCTTCCTCACGGGGGGCAAGTAGCGGCTTTTCCAGACGACCAATGATTTTTGAAGGATTTTCAAGATCAAGCAGCATTGCACCTATGGAATATTGCCGCATGGGCCCGACACCGTGGGTAAGAAC
>JBHPCX010000033.1:0-33758 GCA_042573485.1 Thermodesulfobacteriota bacterium
CTATTATGCCAATCCCCAGATTCTGGCTATGGCCATCGAAAAGGCAGGATCCTATGAATCTGAAAAGGTTAGAAATGCCCTGTTTGGAGGCGAATTCAAGGGGACTATGATGGGTGATGTTAAATACAACGAAAAAGGCCTGGCCTTTAAACCGTTAATTGCCCTACAGTGGTGGAATGGAGAACGTATGCCTGTCTATCCGCCCGTCCCGGAAGTCTGGGAGCTTAAACTTGCACCGTTGGATTAGACGGATTCCAGGTTCCAAGTTCCAGGTTTCAGGTTTATAAGCAGATGCCCCGCCTTCGCTAAAAGCTATGGCGTGACAAGACGGCGTGGCAGGCAGAAAACAAAAGTTATTATAGGCTGAAGCTTTTTAGCCTGAAGACTATTAGCAAAAGATATTCAAAGCTTTTACTAACAGCCTAACAGCCTTCAGCCTAAACTGCTAAAGTGGATCTTGAATTTGGACTCACAACAGGAACCATAAACCATAAACTGATCATTAATAATTGTTTATTGATAAATGATAATTGATAATTGAACTGACGGGAGGATAAGACAATAAAAAAGATAGCCATAATATTGATCATTTTGATACTGGCTGCCGTGCTCATCTACATTTTTATGAAACCGGTTGATACTCAGAAAAAACCCCTTGAATTGTCACTGGTTAATTTTGTACCTGACATGCCTCCCGGATCAAACTGGGCCCATCTCTTTATCGATCACATAGAAAAAATGTCGAACGGTACCATGAGAGTGAGATTAATGGGTCCTGAAGCAATCCCTTCGGCTGATGCCCCTGCTGCCGTCAAGAGGGGTACTGTCGATATCGCGAGTGCCCTTTCCCCATTCTGTGACGCCCTCGTTCCCGGCGCCAGTTCAATCGGCCGTGCGGAATACAGTCCTATGGAACTTCGTAATGGGCCCGTGTTCAAATACTTCCAGGAGCAATTTGCCGGGCAGGGCATTTATTATTTAGGCGCTTCTCTGTCCTCTTATCCCCAAGTACAAACCGTGTTCTATCTGAGAAAGGAGATTGACAGCCTCAAGGACCTGGAAGGGCTTAAAATTGCGTCAATGGGAGGATCCAACAGGAAGTTTATTGAAAAGCTGAAGGCTGTCTGTATACCTATAGATTTCCCTGACTACTTCACATCCATGGAGCGGGGCACGGTAGACGGCTATAACATCGGTATCCCCGGGATCCAGGATTTCAGTCTTACGCCGGTCACCAGAGTCATGCTGGATGAACCCTTCAGCTCATGCGGAGGGATGATGATCATGAACATGGAAAAATACAACAGCCTTACCCCTGAACAGCGGGACATACTTAACAGGGCAATGATTCAGACGGAAATAGACGGTGCCGGGATGTTTACGGAAGTCGTCGAAAAGGTAAAAAAAGACATTTCTGCCGCCGATGTGAAAATCATCCGCCTCTCCCCCGCCGATTCAAAAAAATTCTATCTTGATTATCGAAACTCCATGTGGGAGGAAGACATTCAAAGATGGCCGGAGGTTGCACCCAGGTTAAAGGAATGGTTTGTTGATCCGGAATTTCCCAGGTTGAAATAGGCTATAAGGCTGCCACCGTCGCTCCTTGAGCTATGGCGGGCCAGGGAAGACTGAAGGCTGTTAGCAAAAGATAAAATTTTGAATCTTGAATAATGGAAAACCGATAACCAGTCTGATGTATGGGGACCGATACTTTACCCAACTCCGGTGTCATTCCGCGGCTTGCCTGCCGCGCCGTAGCCTTGGCGAAGGCTGGACCGGGGAATGACGTCTAAATATATTTCTTTTAGAGAACCCTCAAAATGCCATACTTTAGACAAGGTTTTTAAATCTAAGAAGGTATTTCATGAAAGCCTTACGTAAAGCAGAAATAATTTTCGATAAAATCATTGACTGCATGCTCATGGCTGCTGCTGTTATTGTAGTACTGGACGCATTGGCCGTTTCTGTGGATGTCATCCTGAGAAAAGTTATTGGCTTTACATGGGCTCCCCTGTACGAGATCATCACTTACAGCCTTCTCTGGATGACCTTTCTCGGCACAACGGCAATCATGAGAATGAACAGCCATGTAAAAATGGATTCTCTCACCAGCCAGCTGTCTCCTAAAACAGAGGCACTGCTGAACAGTATAAGCCACTGCGTCTGTGTGCTACTGGCAGGCATAATGCTATTTTACACTGCCAAACTGGCGATAACAGATTATCAGACCAGTTTTATTCTGGCATCAATACTAAACCCGCCCAAATGGCCCATTGAAATTATTATCCCCATAGGATTTCTTATGCTGTTTGTTCAGCTCATAAGAAATTCCTTGGGTTACCTTGAGAGATACAGGGAGCTGTCCCTGCAGGAAAAATCCGCTGGAGATAAAGTCTCGTCACACGATTGACCGGGGGTATTATTTTGGAGTGGTATTTTGCGATACTGCTGATGTTCGGTTTACTGGTTGTGCTTATGGCAACAGGCATGCCCATTTCCTTTGCCTTTATATTTATCTGCATAATCGGGTCACTCATTTTCTGGGGAGGTGAAACCGGTCTCGAACAGCTGGCCATGAGTTTTTACAGCTCGGTGACTAACTACAACTTACTCCCTATCCCCCTCTTTATTCTCATGGGAGATATTGTTTTCACATCCGGTACCGGTACACGGCTTATTGACGCGATAGATCAGATCCTGGGGAAATTTCCGGGAAGGCTGAGCCTTCTCGCGATCGGTTCAGGTGTTCTCCTGGGAACCATGATCGGTATCAGCGGCGGCTCTATTGGCATACTCGGCAAGGTCCTGGTGCCGGAGATGGAAAGAAGGGGTTATGCTAAAACCATGACCCTGGGACCGATTGTATCCAGCGGGACACTGGCGATCCTCATACCTCCAAGCGCCCTTGCCGTCTTCCTCGGTGCAGTCGCGCAGGTGTCGATCGGAAAACTCCTCCTTGCCATCATCCTGCCCGGTTTAATGGTGGCAGCCCTTTTCGTAGGCTACATTATCATCCGCTGTGCAATCAACCCTGATCTGGCCCCGAATTACGAGATCCCCCGGGTCCCGGTCTCACAAAAAATAAAGACAGGCTTAACCCAGATAGCTCCTGTAGCCCTTGTGATTTTTGCGGTTATCGGGAGTGTTTTTATGGGCATAGCAACACCCGGCGAATCTGCTGCCCTCGGTGTTATAGCATGTTACATTCTCGCCGCTATCTATCGAAGGCTTTCATGGGAGACTGTCAGGATATCCGCACAGGACACTGTCCACGTGACGGTGATGATCTTTTTCATAGTAGTAGGATCCATAAGCTTCAGCCGCATACTGGCCACTACCGGGGCTATTTCCATGTTGATCCAGTGGGCTACGGGTCTCGACGTTCATCCAATTTTACTCATCATCGCCACCCAGATGATACTTCTCTTTCTCGGTGCTTTTATGGATCCCGCGAGCATCGTTATGATAACTGTTCCCGTCTTCTTCCCCCTCGTAAAAGCCCTCGGTTACGATACATTGTGGTTCGCGGTTATATCACTTATGAACATACAGCTCGGTCTGATTACACCGCCCTTCGGGCTTGACTGCTTTACCATGAAGGCCATTGTTCCGGGAGAGGTGACGCTGGGTGATGTTTTCAGATCTTCACTGCCCTTCATGCTGCTTGGTTTTCTGTCCATGGTCATGATCATGATATTCCCGCAGATCGGCCTCTGGTTACCGAATTTAATGCAAAATTAGACAGGATTTACAGGCCTGCCCTGGCGTGACAGAATATCAGACTACAATTTTGATAATTCGATTGAGTTACATAATATTTGACAAATTGTAGTAATGCCAGGTCTAGGCCAGGGATTATTTGGTTTTTTATTTTCACTTTTTCATAGATAAGATTGAACCGCTAAGAGCGCAAAGAACGCGAAGTACTTCTTAATCTTTAACAATGAAGTGTATTTATTATCCGCAGATTACACAGATTTACACAGATTAAAAAGGCTTAAAGAGTATATTTTTTAAATGATACATGAATGGCACCGATAGAAAATAAATGGATTCATTTTTTGTCAGGTGCCATTCCATGTTTAATCCCTTTACGGGATTACCTACTTCGCAGGCATTTAAGAAATATACATTCGATTACTTTTATAATAAAAAACTGTTTCTTTGTGAATTATTTGCGGCCTTTGCCTGTCCCACCATAGCCTTGGCGACGGCGGCGTACTTGAGTGAGTGATGCGAACGGGCGGTTAAGATGGTATCTGATTTCAGTTCGCTAAATTTACTATTTTGTATAAGTAATTACTTTTTGTCTTTCTTCCGGAAAGACAAAAAATATCCTTTACATCCTGTTTATCCTGTCGGATAACATTCTTAACATTTACGCCTAACATTAAAATATCATGTCATATTTACAGAAAGTCTCATTGATTTTTTCTGTGGTTATTTGCCGGAATCTAACAGATAATCTGCACATTAACCTGTTAAGGAGTAAATCATGAGCTTCTGGACATTTGTAGGTATAATCATAATTATAAGTGTTATAGGAGATGCCCTGAAAAAAGCCTTTCAGGGAACCCGCTTCAAAAAAACCAATGAGATGACAAATCAAAGAATTGAGGCATTAATTCGACGCATCGATGAACTGGAAGGCCTGGCAGATATAAGGAATATTGAAAAGAGGGTCCAGGCGCTTGAGGCAATCGTAGTGGATGACGACTATATCTTAAACAGCAAATTTAAAAAGGCAATGGGCGAATAACTTTAGGCTGAAGCATTATAGTCTATAGGCTGAAGGGAAGATGTTCCTAACAGCCTTCAGCCTAATAGCCCTCAGCCTATTCACACCCCTGCCGGACATAAAACCTATTTGGATTAAATATGAAGAAAGGAGATACCTATGGACAAAAACGTATATATCGGTATCAAAGGAAAGGTTGTCGCGTATGATAAATATACAGGTGAAGAGCTCTGGCAGACTCCCCTAAAGGGATCACAGTTTGTAAGTATTTGTGTCGATGATGACATTATAATCGCCCATACCGGAGGTCACCTGTTTTGTATAAGTAAAAGTGATGGATCACCAAGATGGGTGAATAAAATGCCCGGCCTTGGTTATGGCCTTGCATCTATTTCAACTATGGGACCGGGTGTATCAGAGGGAATGGTGAAAAGGATAGTTCAGCAGAGGCAGGCCGCGGGTGCCGGAGGAGCTGCCGCAGCAGGATCATAATTTGACTGAGCCTGATGCCTGGCCAGGTTTAAAATATCCATCTTAATATTGAATCCACAATGGATATTAATAAAGCTGCCATGAAGGTAATGCCGATTCCGTCAATTTCAAAGTCATCTATTACTTTATCTGTAATTAAAAGTAATAGCGCATTGATGACAATCTTGAACAGGCCGAATGTAATAATTATAAAAGGCAGAGACAAAAGCACCAGCAGCCAGCCGATCAGGTAATTTATCAGGCTGTATACTATTGCAACAATAATTGCTGTTCCAAAATTCTTAAGGCGAATTCCGGGCAACAGCTCTGCAACTAAAAAAACAGCAACACCAAGCAGTAATATGTTCCATAAAGCATGAATCATTTTATCCTCCCTGTTCCTCCAACTGCAACTTTCCTAAATCTTGAATCTGAAATCTGCCACGGGCGGTAATCCTTACCCCATAATCCTTAATCCTAATAGCCTTCAGCCTGATACCCTTCAGGCTAGTTCACACTGCTGTCCTTCGTAATAAGGCCATCCCTTATCTCAACCCGGCGCGGAGCCCTTTTGGCAAGCGCGGGATCATGAGTGATAACCAGGATAGTCCTTCCCTGTTCCCACAAATCCTGGAAGAGACTCATGATATCACTCCCAGAGCTTGTATCGAGATTGCCCGTTGGTTCATCCGCTAAAACAATATCCGGGTCCATAGCCAGTGCCCTTGCTATGGCAACTCTCTGCATCTGCCCTCCCGAAAGTTCTGTCGGCTTGTGATCCGCCCGGTCAGAAAGGCCGACACGCTCCATGAGTTCAAGTACCTTTGCGTGGCGTTTTCTTTTTGCTACACCTCCAAAGAGAAGAGGCATTTCAACATTTTCGTAGGCGGAGATTTGAGGAAGAAGGTTAAAGCTCTGGAAGATAAAACCTACCCGCCGATTACGGATTCCCGCCAGATCATCCCGGCTTAACCCGGAAACCTCTTCTCCACGCAGATGATAACTCCCGGAAGTGGCAGTGTCCAGACACCCGACGAGGTTCATCAGTGTACTTTTGCCCGATCCTGAAGGACCGGTGATGGCCACCATCTCCCCGTTCCTTACATCCAGGTCAATTCCTTTAAGAGCCTCCACCTTTACTTTGCCAGTATCATAGATCTTGGTCAGATTTTTCAGGTTAATTACCTCACCATTTTTCTCTTTAACACTATTATTATTTGAATTAAAAAGTCCGTTTAAAAGCATAATTACCTCACTCGTAGCGGAGAGTCTCCGCCGGATTAATGGAAGCAGCACGTCTCGCAGGAAAATATCCCGCTATAAGGCCGATAAGACCCAGGATGGCTGATGAGACTATACCGATCGATATGGATAATGTTGGTTTTCCCAGCATTGCCAGTGCCTCGCTTTCATCTATGGGCAACTGGTCAATAAGAATAATAACCCCCATGGCCATGAGCAGACCGACAACTCCTCCCAGTAGTGTATACATCATTGCTTCAAGCACGATAGGTCCGGTTACCCATCCCCTGCGTGCCCCCAGGGCCATTTTTACCCCTATTTCCCTTGTGCGCTCCTTTACTACCGCATACATGATATTGGCCACTCCCACTCCGCCGATTATAAGTGTCAAAGCTCCAATAATCCCAAGAAAAACCTGGATGCCCATAAGTATTTTACGTGTCACATCACTGGTTTCTACCATGTTAAATACGCCGAATACACGTTCATCCTTCGGATCGAACCCATATTTTGCTCCAAGTGTTTTGTGCAGCTCATCAAGTACAAATTCCATGCGGTCGGGTTGATCCGGTTTAACCACGATAATTTCTATTTTTTCCACTCCAAAATGAGCTTTAAATGTTGTAATGGGGATAGCAATCTGATCCTTATCCATCCCGTTATAGTTACTCATGGTAACCTTGGATTTCATCACTCCAATTACTGTATATGGCACCCTATCCAGTAAAATCTCCTTCCCGACAGGATCCTCTTCCCCGAATATCTTTTCTGCCAGATCATTCCCCACAAATGCAACTCTTCGCCTCTGTTTTTCGTCAAGCACATCCAGGAACCTACCTCCGGACTGGGGTATATGGTTACGTATTTCACCAAATCCATATGTAACACCCTTTACTCTTGAGGTGGTGCTTGTGTTTCCATAATTTACAACAACTCTATTTTTGTGTATCTCCCCGGCCACCTCCTCCAGGTCAGGAATACGCTTTCTCAACAGGGCAATATCCTCAATTGTTGTTCTTATGGGACGCCCGGTTGGAAGCCCCTGCCATACCAGGCTTGTTGTACCGGGCCATAGTATAGCGAGATCACTGCCCATACCGTTCATTCCCCTGGCTACAGATATTTTAAGACCCTCACCAAAGGCAAGAAGAAGCAGCAGTGAGAGAGAACCCCAGGCAATCGAGGCTATTGTAAGGATGGCCCTCTTTTTCTGTACACGGCTTGCTCGCAGAAAAAGCTGAAAAATAAGGCCTGGTCTTGGTTTATACATTGCTCTAACCTCACATCTTCATGGCCACAACCGGGTCCAGGTTGGCAGCGGTGCGGGCCGGGAAATAGCCTGAAATAAGACCTATTAAACCCAGGAGGGTCGCTGTTACAAGTGCTGAGCCGGGTGAAACATTCGGGTTGCCTACATATTCTGTAAGGTTCAGGGCCGGAAAAATTGCGCAGATCCCCAGAGTAATCAGCATGCCTATACTCCCTCCCACAACAGTAATGGCCAGTGTTTCGATAACAAACTGTCCGAGGATAAGACGGGGTTTTGCACCCAGGGCCATTTTAATTCCAATTTCACGGGTTCGTTCTTCAACCACTACATTCATAATATTGGAGACTCCTATACCGCCAACAACCATGGTCAGGCATCCCACCACTCCCAGAAATATCTTGAAGGCCAGCATAAATGTATTAATAAACTTGGCATTTTCTGTTATATCCCAGAGGTTTATAACCTCTTCATCTTTCGGATCAAAACGGTGCCTCTTAGCCATGATCTCTCTGACATCATCCATCAATGCAGCTGTATTCGTGACATCGGCAGCAGTAAAAACAAAATTACTGATGAATTTTTGACCGGTCATCATCCTCATGGTGCTGGCCGGTATATATACCTTCCCGTCGTCAGGCCCCCCGTATGTTGAGTTCTGGACTTTTTTCTTCATTACTCCGACAACCAAAAAGGGGGATCCCTGGAGTTGAATTGTCTGTCCGACAGGGGGCTCCTCCCCGAAAACCTGCTCGGCCAGTTCATTACCAATGAAAGCTACCCGCCTTTTCAATTCCAGATCTATTGGGTTGAGGAAACGTCCCCCCTCGGCCGGAATTATGTTCCGGATTTCATTGAAATCGGTCTCAACACCTGATACCGGCACAGATAGAACCTTGGTATCCCGTCGAAGTTTGAAACTCCCCGAATATTCTGCTGAGATGACTCCAAGCCCAAACGCCTTCTTTCTTATTAGGCGAATATCGCTGTCATCCATTTTTATATAACGGCCCTTTCCCAGTCCTTCAAAGGGCATGGAAGTTCGTGTAGGCCTGCCGATAACCACGTTATTACCTATACCCGCCATATCTTTTGCCATCTGCCTGTGGAGTCCGTCACCAAATGAGAGCAGAAGGCTTACTGCCGCGGTTCCCCAGATCATACCGAAGAGAGTAAGCAGGGTGCGCAGTTTCTGGCTGCGGGTATCTCTTATGAGTTGTCGGATACTATTAAACATCTGGGCTACATCCTATCCAGTGATTTCTCTGGGAGGTCTTTGCACCAGCTTTTCACCTTCCTTAACGCCGGATGTTACTTCTATATTAAGACCGTCAGAAAGCCCCGTTTCTACTTTTACCTTTTTAGGTTCAGACTCAGGTGTGTCACCGGGAATTTCAACAAAGGTTTTTGCTCCATCATCTTCGAATATGACAAGTCTTTCCGGTATGAGGAGAACATTATTTTTTTCCCGAATTACAATATCAGCATTGGCAGAATAACCCGCCCGGAGCAGGACTCCTTCAAAGGAATCTATTTCTATCTCAACCTCAAACAGTTTGGCATTGTCTTTTTCAACAGCCTGGGGTGAGATACGGCTTAATTTACCTGTTATGGCCTGATCAGGCAAAGCTCCTATTTTTATCCGGACAGGCATACCTTCGCTCAACTTGCCCACATCAATTTCATCTACCGTTCCTTTAAATATCAAGTCATTCATATCCGCCAGGGTGGCCAGCTCGGTCCCTGCCTGATAACTGGTAAGAGGAACCACGGGATCACCGGGATTCACCAGCCGCTGCAAAAGAATTCCTTCCGCCGGGGCCCTGATTATTGTTTCCATGTTCTTACCACGACCGCTAACGCGTCCCTCCTGAATGAGCTGCAACCTGTCCTTTGCACGAAGCAATTCAATCCGGGCACGCTCATAAGTCTCCTTGTGAACATCCAGGTTGTTTGTTGATTCAAGTCCTTCACGAGCAAGCTCCCCTGAATTTTCCCAGTCTTTTTTGGCTCGGTCAAAGGATATCTGCGCAGTATTAACCAGATGTTCTGCTTCGAGCAGTTCATTAGGAGTGGGGTCAGGGCTGATTTCTATGATGGGATCACCTGTTTTAATCTCATCACCAACCTCCACCGGGCAGCGTTTAACAATTCCGGATATCTTTGACTTGATATGAAATTTCTGCCTGGGCTCAATCTGGCCGATTGCCACAGCCTTTTCGGTGATATCACCCTTGGTGACATCCACTAGAGTGAATCCCTGATCATCGGGCTTACGATTTTTAGCCCATGTATATCCACCCACTACTATCGCGGACAGGATGATGAACAGCAGAAAAACCTTTACGAACTTTTTCATATTTAACCTCCACACTCTATTATAATTGGTCACAATTACATGATTAATAATAAGGATTAAGCAGGAATCATACCAAAGCAGGTCCACGCCAATAACCCTATTAATATCAATATGTTATACTAATAGAACATTTTTTTGATAATAGGCTAAAAACCTGTGGGAAGTTTTATAAACCTAAGGTTGGCTTTTTAAACCACTTTTGATGCTCTTTTATATCATGATAGGAATAAAAGAATTGAGAAATTTCAGTCCAATTGTGCAAAAATTAAAAATTTCAACAATTTCAAGTTTTTAAATTAATTTAAGCATATACGCTTCCATACTCTTTTTTTCCTCAGGTACAGCGCTGACGAAAAGAAGGGCTTCCGTGGGGCATGTCCTGACACAGGGGGGGGTGTCTGTTTTCAGATCAATTGTATCTATACACATATCACACTTCTGCATTTTTCCATCCACACCAAATTGAGGAACTTTATAGGGACATACTTCGAGGCATGTCTGACAGCCAATGCATTTATCTCTGTCTATTTCCACAACACCGTTTTCAGGTTTCTTTTTTATGGCACTTTCAGGGCATGCCTCCACACAGACGGGATCAAGGCAATGCATGCACGCGACAGATGTCGAACTATTATTTACCAGGGGATAGTTACCGCTCCAGATATGCTTAACTCGCCTCCATGCCACGCCAAGTTCCACTGATCGCCAGCTCTTGCAGGCCACTTCACATCCGTGACATTGAATACAGTTATCCTGGATAAATGAAATTCCGTATTGAGATGACATGGATTAATCTCCTTTTGATTTAATAATTAATCAGGCCTTTTTAACCTGGACCAGCGTCTGACTGCTCATGGCAGTTATCAGGGGATCAAATGCTTTTTCAGGTTCAACACTGTACATGATATTTACATTGGCGCCTCCATCAAGAATGGGGTAATCTTCATATCCCAGTTCTTTGCATCCCTGCCACCAGCCGTGAAGCAGCATAACAGTATCGGGCCGTATTCCCGGGAAAAACTCCGCCTTTACCTTTATCCAGCCATGGGGTGATTCTACTATGATCCAGTCATCATCTTTTATTCCCCGTTCTTTTGCGGTATCCGGGTGAATGTGAAGAGCCGGAAAGGGTTGAATTTCCCTGAGATATGGCACATTCCTCTGCCAGGAAGCCGTGTAGCAGTTGGAAGTATGATAATCCGAAAGAATAAGCGGATACCTGTCAGTCAGTTCCGGAGTACCTGTTATGCTTTCAGGAGGTTCTTTCCACTCGGGTAAGGGATTAATTCCCTGCTCCTCAAAAGATCTGTTATAAATCTCCACTTTCCCATGGGGAAGAAAGGGCTCACCGGAAAGCCTGAAGCTTTTCATTTTAAACAGGGAATCATAGTTTTCATATTTTCCTGGAAGGGACTCATAAATAATACCTGTCCTGTGCTTACGCAGTTCATCGATTGTCATTTTAAAGGGCTGTAATTGATAATTCATAGAATCTTTCATATTTCCTTCCCAGAAATCTGAACCGTATCCCAGTGCGACACCCAGGTCCAGCATGAGTTCATACATGGATTTATAATCCCCCATGGGCTCGATGACCCTGTTCCTGGCCATGATCCAGTTGCCCCGTGCTTCAAAAGGGTGGTCCGTTTCATATGGTGTAGCAACCGGTATAACTATGTCCGCGTAATTCATATCCGCTGTTCGCGCCACATCGGCAACCACATAAAAATCAAGTTTTTTAAGTGCTTCCACAACCCGTTTTGATCCGCGTGTACTTACCGTGGGCTGCGTCCCCGGAGCTATAATAGCCCTTACGGTATAGGGTTCTTCAGTCAGGACACTGTTAATAACACTGTAGTATGCTGAAGAAGTTCCTTCCAGGAATGGCTGAAAGGCCTTTGGAAATTCAGGCGCTACGAGCTTTTCGATCATTTCCTGTGTGTATCGTTCCCCCAGGGTGATACCGAGAGGATTGGGCATTGCGCCTGGCGCACCAAAGGAACCACCGGCGACATTTCCTCCGGGCCTGTTCAAGTGACCCGTAATAGCGATCAATATTCCAATGGACCTGATAGCATCACTCGCGGAAGGAGCATGTTCAAGACCGTTCCCCAGGTCAATGGAAGCTTTTTTTGTGGTCGCGTAGATACGTGCTGTTTCCTTGATCTCTCCTGATGATACACCGGTAATTTTTTCCGCCCATTCCGGAGGATACTTTTGAACATGAACTTTAAGTTTGTCAAAACCATAGCAGTAATTTTCTACAAATTCCTTATCAATAAGATTCTCGTTTATGACAACATTGAGCATAGCAAGGGCAAGGGCGGCATCCGTACCCGGTCTTATTGGAACCCATATGTCCGCTAATCCTGCGTCCGGTTCCATGGAGGGCTTAATAGAGATGATCTTTACGCCTCTTTGCTTTGCCTTTATAAGGCTTTTCGCTCCTGACATTGCGGGGCCGGAATAGATTGGTTGTTTACCCCAGTAAATAATGAGATCGCTTTTATTGACCTCAGGACGAGGCCAGGCTCCAATGGTGTGCATCAGTGCGAATGCAATCTGCATGGCGCAGATTCCGCTATGGGAATAATTTGGACTGCCGTGGGCGTTCAGCAGCCGGTAAAGATACGGGCTATAAGACCTGCGCGCCGGGGATAAAATAGCAAGGGATTCAGGACCATACTTTTTCTTCTGTTCCTTTAACTTATCCGATACAATTTTTATTGCTTCGTCCCATGTAATTTTCTTAAATTTCCCCTCTCCTTTTTTCCCGATTCTCTTCAAGGGATATTTAAGCCTGTCCTGTGAATAAACCCACTGAGGAGCTGAATGGCCCTTCGGGCATACAGCTCCCCTGTTTACGGGGGATTCCTTCATCCCTGCGACCCTTATAAACCTGCCGTTTTTGACAAATGCGTATATGCCGCAGCCTGCTGTGGGGCCGCACATTCCGCAAAATGTCGGTATAGCTGTCTCCCCTGTTTTTTGAGCGGCTGCCATGGCTTCGTCAAAGGTAAAACTGAATGACGCTGCGTTTCCCAGGGCAATGCCCAGTATCCCGGAACCAGTTTTCATAAGAAAAGATCTCCTATTCATCACCCATCGATTATGATTTCCTGATTTCATTATAACTCCTTATGAGAAAAGAGAGTATATTTAATTAAATAAAAATATGGAAAGACAAATTAGCATTTTAATGTATAATTCAGGAATATCCCATTCTTAAGTGGCATTGTAAAATAGAAAGAGGTTCTTTTTAAATGGCTATATCAGAAGAAAAACAAAAGATAACAAAAAAAATAGATTTTGATCTAATATCCGGGATTTTCAGGATAGCCGAAAAGGAATGTGTGAAAAACCTTTATGAGCATGAGGCATATGCCCTTTTAGAAAATTCGGGAATTGAAAATGTCCCAAGGACAATTCTTCTTGAAAATGGTGTTGAGTATTCGGATGAAGAGTTGATGTCCCTGCCCGGTAACAGGATAGTCATGAAGATTGTCTCTCCATTGATAATACATAAAACTGAGCTGGGCGGAGTAAAGATCATTGAAAAAGACCCTGGAAGGATCAGGGCGGTAAGACAGCAGATGATGTCTGAAGTCACAGAGAAATATGCATCAATGCTGGAAGATGGTTTATTAAAAGGTGTAAAAGTATATAAAGGCCTGTCAGGCAGAGAACTGAGAGATAAAATTAACCTGGACATAAAGGGTGTATTACTGGTTGAGTGTATACCGTCCGATCCGGGACCATCAGGCAATGAACTGATCGTAGGGATTAGAAACACGCGTGAGTTTGGAATGGTCATAAGCGCGGGAATTGGAGGAACCGATACCGAGCTGTTTGCAGAGAGCTTTAAAAAGGGCAAAGCCATTGTCACTGCATCCACGGCATTAACAACTGCTTCCGAATTCTTCGAGCTGTTCAAAAGTACTGTCAGTTATAAAAAGCTCGCAGGACTTACAAGAGGGCAAAAATCTCTCATAACCGATGATCAGCTGGTCAGGTGCTTCTCATCATTTATTGAAGTAGCAAACAGGTATTCACCGGTTAATCCGGAAACTCCTTACGTGATTGATGAACTGGAGGTCAATCCCTTTACTTTTTCTGATAACAGGATGATTCCCCTTGATGGAATGTGCCGCTTTTCCAGGCCTTCTGAACTGCCTGCCGGCAGGCCCATATCAAAAATTGATTCACTGCTTCACCCGAAATCCATTGCCATCATTGGCGTATCGGAAAACAACATGAATTTCGGCAGGATTATCCTGAAGAATATTATGAGGGAAGGATTTTTACCTGAAGCGATCAGCATCATCAAAGCAGATGTTGATATTATTGATGGCGTCAAGTGTGTTTCTTCCCTGTCGGATTTACCTGAAAAAGTTGATTTATTTGTTGTGGCGGTAGGAGCCAGCCAGGTTCCCGGGCTTATTGATGAGGTACTTGACCTGAACTCGGCGGAAAGCATTCTGCTGATTCCCGGAGGCCTTGGTGAAAAGAAAGGAAGTGAAGAGAGAGCTGAATTGATTGCAGATAAAATTAACTCCGCCCATCAAGGATCTGATGGCGGACCAATTTTCCTGGGGAGTAACTCCATGGGTATTGTCTCCCATCCGGGCAAGTTCGACACCATATTTATCCCTGAGGAAAAACTGCCTAAAACGTTAAGGATTTATCAACGAAACTCTGCTTTCATCAGCCAGAGCGGCGCATTCCTGATTACCCGGACCAGTAAACATCCCGCACTGGACCCGGCATACATGGTATCAATCGGCAATCAGACAGATTTGACCATTGGGGACCTGGTCACTTACATAAAAGACCTGGAGAATATCGATGTAATAGCTCTATACAGTGAAGGTTTTAATGACCTGGACGGCCTCGCACTCTGCAGGGCCATACGTCAGGCTGTCCTCAATGGTAAAGAAGTGGTGTTCTATAAGGCAGGACGTACCCCTGAAGGTAAAATCTCCATTTCCGGCCATACTGCTTCAGTAGCTGGAGACTATATGGTCTGCGAGTCCTGTGTTAATCAGGCCGGGGCCATGGTGGCCGACCGGTATGACCAATTTGAAGATCTGTATTTGCTGGCCCTTAAGCTGCATAAAACAGACATAAAGGGTAACAGGATGGCAGCTGTCAGCGGAGCCGGGTTTGAGGCAGTTGGAATGGCCGATAATATCAAGGGGGATGACTTTGAGTTGAAAATGGCCTGCTTTTCAGAAGAAACGGAATCGGCCATTGAAGAACTTATCATCACCAGCCGCTTGAGCAACCTGGTGGATGTAAAAAACCCCATGGACATCAATCCCGCAGCCACTGACCGGCTGCATACTGATATTGTGGAAGCCCTTGCAAAGGACCCGGGAATTGACAGCATTGTGGTCGGTCTTGATCCCTTATCTCCAGTTACCTTTACTCTACCCCCGCAATCAACAGAACAGGAATCGTTAAACTCTCCTGAAAGCATTGTAAATTTACTGCCTGAATTATGCCGCGGAATTAACAAACCGGTTGTCGGTGTAGTTGACGGGGGAAGGCTGTATGATCCCATGGTGGATGCCCTTGAGAGCAACGGAATTCCCGTTTTCCGTTCTTCTGACAGAGCGGTTCATGCCCTGGCCAGGTACTCTAATTATAGAATCCGTATAAACGGTATTCGGGAAAGGGATAAAAATTTTTGATTAATCTTCTATATGGAGGTGATAGAATGTCTCTTCTACTTGTACAGCACGGGAAAAACCTGCCAAAAGACAAAGATCCTGAAAAAGGTCTATCACCTGAAGGTAAAAAGAATGTGGAGCAGGTTGCCGGCACCTTAAGAAGTAACAATGTATCTGTCTCTTCAATATGGCACAGCGGCCTGAAACGTGCCCGTCAGACAGCTGATATCTTTGCCGCGTCTCTTGGAAGCGGGATTGAAGTATTGGAAAAAGAAGGTCTGGCCCCTCTTGACGATGTAACGAAACTTAATCCCGATCCTGATGAAAACATCATGCTGGTGGGGCATCTGCCTTTTATGGAAAGGCTTGTTTCCTTTTTACTGACAGATTCCCCGGACAGGCCGCCGGTAGTAAAATTTAAGAATGGTGGAGTAGTGGCAATAGACAGGGATATCAAGACCGGCTCCTGGTTTATAAAATGGACGCTGTTTCCACACTTTAATCAATGAGCTGACAGGCACCATGCCTTTGTTATCGCGGCCTCTTTTTCCACCTGCTCCTTTGAACGAAAATCGTCCTCTCCGCAGTCATTGTAGTGAAGCATGTCCTTAACGTCCCTGGCTTCCTTGGGAACAGGAGGGACTGCCGGATAGCCAAGCACCATGAGGTCATATATTTTTAAATCATCAGGAATACCTATAAGATTACGGATTTCCTCTTCAACAGCTGGAGATCCTGACGCTGAATACCACTGGGATGAAAGACCAAGTGCCGTAGCGGCAAGATGCATTAAAAGAAATGCGCTCGCCATGCTGGAGCAGAAGATAGTGTCTACAATGGGATTGTCCCTTTCTACATTCATTGGCAGACCTACATATGCCCTGTAGTCACAAAGGGCAAAGATTAAGGCCGGCGCATCACGGAAACTCCCGGTTGAGGAGTTATCATTTTCATCTGGATTCTTAATTGGAGGAGTTTTACCGTCGAGCAGTTCAACGACACGTTTTCGAATATTTTCTTCTGTAATTGCTACAAATTCCCAGGGCTGGGCATGAAATCCTGAAGGTGCCCAGCGTGCCACTTCTATAATTTTTTCAATATAACCCTCAGGTATTGGATCTGGTTTAAATTTTCTGTTGTTTCGTCTTCTCCTGGCAAGTTCAAGGAGATTATCATAAAGAATTGTATCGGTCATTAGGCCCCTCCATTTTCTGTTTTTTAGAATTTATTTTCATTATTAATAACATACTGGATATTTTCGTAAAAAGATTATATTTTATTAGAATATTCAAGTCTAACCGATTTTGCCCAATATTCAAAATACAAAACAAGGCGGGCGGATAATGGAAAATGGCAAAGAAAAAAGAATTGATCAAAGAACTAGTGCAGATTTAGCAAGTGTGGAATTTTCCGTAAGTGCTGTTGATCTGGCCTATCAGTTCAAAGTCCGGGAAACATCTATATCGGGATTGAGCATACTCGTTCGGGAAGATTCAGCAATACTGGCACATCTTGAAGAGGGTATGATACTTGAAATGAAATACTACCCTACCGACCGATCTGAAAATCCGCAAATCCTCAAAACCAAGATAATGCACATTACAAAAAGCCATTCGAAGAGTTTAAAAGGACATTGCCTAGTCGGTCTGCAGTTACAGTAGTTTTAAGGCACAGAGGGATTCCTGTTGCCTGACTTGTTATTATTCTCCAGCCCTTTTTTCCCGGCCGCTTTCACTTTACAGCAGCGTCAACATGGCAGGGCAGGCCTTCGTGCTCTCCCAGCATATCAATTGTGTTTTTAAGCTCTTTGAGCGCGGATTCTGACAATGCCCCGATTGTAGAAGTCTTCATCATGTCCTTGCAGGTTATTCCGCTGAAAGCCTTTGCAAAGCCGTTTGTAGGGAGCACAGCGGTAATACCTATTGCATAATTGGCCGCGGAAAACGGCGTGTTATGTCCTAAAAGAATTTCACCCGCGTTCTTAATTTTTGCCAGGATCTCTTCCTGGGAGATTTCATCGCATGATATCATCAGGTGTTCAGGCGCGTACTCATCAATTATTTTACATGCACTGTCAATATCCGGAACAACGGCGATCGATCCCATTCCATCCTCTCCAAATACTTTCATGAGGATTTGCCTTCTTTTTTCTTCCACCATTGGTATTCGATCCGAGAGGATCTCTTCCACCTTCTCGGCAAAGCCTTTCGAGGTTGTAGCAAAAAGCACCGATGAGTCAGGCCCATGTTCCGCTTCACACATGAGATTACGGGCGATCCATTCGGGACTTGCGCTTTCATCAGCTATAACAGCACAGTCAGTAGGGCCAATACCCACAATTGTTTTTTTGCCATAGGAAAACGCCACACTCATGGCAGCAGCGATGCCCGCAGGGCCTGGGCCGAACATGCCATCCACTTCAGGGACGGATTCCGTACCAATAGTCATGCCCGCCAGAAGCGCGACACCATTTCCAATAACAATGCTATCAGCTCCCGCAATACGGGCAGCAGCAGCAGTGGATGGATTAGCCTTTCCATCTTCCTGGGGAGGCATACCAACAACAATATTGCCTACACCCGCCACTTTCGCGGATGTGACAAGCATAAGTGCTGTGGATACAAGCGGTCCTTTTCTGGCCGGAATATACAGTCCCACAGAATCAAGCGGCGTTGATTTTTCCCCGATTACAGTCCCCGGTCTTATCTCTTTACGCCATTCAGGCCGGGGCATCAGGGCTTCATTAACTTCCTTTATGTTCCTGATCGCTGTTTCCACCGCCTCTTTAAATGGCTCTGAAAGGCCTGAAACAGATTTTTCAATATATTCTTCAGGTACTTTTACTGATGTTATTTTAATTTTATCAAATTTTTCAGTTGCCTCTTTTATAGCCCCGTCACCGTCAGTCATGACACTGTTAAAAAGAATCGTAACATCGGCTATTAATGAACCGTCAAGCAGTTTTTTCCGGGGTGAAAGCCTGTCTCTTAATTTGTTTTCATCTTTTGGTATTTCAAATATAAAACCTGACATTTTTCTTTTTCATTCCTTCTAAATATAATGGGGGAAATTATCCCAGAAATCTTCGTCCTTATCTTTCCAGTCTTCCCCAAATTTATCATCATAATAATTAGCGAACCTGTCGAGCCATCTTTCCCAGAATGACTTTCCCTTCTCAATTGCATTAAATATATCAATGAGGTAGGTTTTGATGTCATTCATTTTTTCCTTCGGTATATAGTAGGCGGCTCCTTCCTTAAATGACCTGACAGTATTTTCGGGACTCAGGGCATTGGCTGTCAGCATCGCGGCAGGTATATTTTTACTCTTTGCGATTTCCAGCAGCCTGTAACCGTCCACCCCCATGATGTCCAGTATGGCAATATCAAAAAAATCTGTTTCCAGTAATTTATTGGCTTCCTCGAAACTTAAGGCCTTTTTAATTTTACACATGGGAAGCAATTCTTCGATTGTGTCAAGCACATCCTGTTCATCATCAACAACAAGAATCTTTTTATTTTTTAAAATATCTTTATTTTCCATTATGAAATCTCACATCAAGCTGTCGACAGTAAGCCTTCAACTTTCAGCTAAAACAAAAAAATAATTAATAGAAGAAGAGGTGTAAGGTTTTTCCGTATACCTCATACCTTATGACTTATACCTGTTATTTTTACCTTATTCTTTGCCCAGGCCTTATTATTTTATATGTTTAATAAGGTCAACGGCCTTCCCTATATACGTCAACGGCTTAAGTTCAAGCAGCCGGCTCTTGTCTTCCTCCGGCAGTTCAAGACTGTTAATAAATGAATGGAGACCATCCTCTGTAATGCTTTTTCCCCGGGAAAGTTCTTTCATTTTTTCATAGGGATTTTCTATTCCCGCCTTTCTCATAACGGTCTGTACAGGTTCAGCCAGGACTTCCCAGGCATTTTCAAGATCTTTCTTTATAGCTGCCTCATCTATTGACACCCTGCCTATTCCTCTAATGGCTGATTTTATGGCTATATATGAGTGGCCTATGGCGTTTCCAGCGTTTCTAATAGCCGATGAATCAGTCAGGTCACGCTGCAGCCGTGATATGGGAAGTTTGGATGCCAGGTGATCAAGGAGGGCGTTGCTTATACCCAGGTTTGCCTCGGAATTTTCAAAGTCTATGGGATTTACCTTGTGGGGCATTACAGATGACCCTACCTCAGTACTTACAACCTTTTGTTTTAAATATCCGAGGGAAATATAGGTCCACATATCCCTGTCAAAATCCATGATTATATTATTA
This sequence comes from Thermodesulfobacteriota bacterium, assembly GCA_042573485.1. Lineage (GTDB taxonomy): Bacteria > Desulfobacterota > DSM-4660 > Desulfatiglandales > HGW-15 > JAAZBV01. The sequence goes on from JBHPCX010000033.1 coordinate 20,029, forward strand.
AACCTTATCAGGGCATGAAAGAGCTCCGCCATGTAATCATGGGATTCAATCTGGGTTGTAACCGGGTTGAAATCCAGCCCCAGTCTTTCTATAAGGGCCCGCGATATCTCTTCCCATGGCGCGTCGGGGTATGCCGCGCAATGTGCATTGTAACACCCTACCGCCCCGTTGAATTTTCCGAGATACTCAAGTGTTTTTATCTGTTCAAGCTGCCTCTGCCACCTGTAGATAAACACCGCCAATTCCTTCCCAATTGTTGTTGGGGTTGCAGCCTGGCCGTGGGTTCTCGCCAGCATGGGTACATCTTTTGACGAATCTGCCAGCTCTTCCAGCCTGCTTAACATTTTTTCAGCAAGCGGAATCCATTCATTATTGATCCCCTCTTTTAACATCAACGCGTGTGAAATATTGTTAATGTCTTCCGATGTGCAGCAGAAGTGAATCGATTCGCCAAGGTCTTCAACAGAGCTTCTCTTTATTGCCCTTTTAATGTAATATTCTACGGCCTTTACATCATGCCTCGTTTCCGCTTCAATCTCCTTGACGGTAAGGGCCTTTTGATCATCAAAGTCCGAGACCATTGATCTCAAAAATTCCTTTTCTGAGTCAGCCAGCTCCCTTACATGGCTTATCTCCGGCCTTTCAGACATCATGATAAGCCACTCTATTTCAACATGAATCCTGTATTTTATCAGCCCCCATTCAGAAAAATAAGAAACCAATGGCGCCGCGTTTTTACTGTACCGTCCGTCAAGCGGAGATATGGATTTTATAGACATGCGTGCCTCCACATATGTTTTTAAACAATAATTTTCGTGCATTGTCATTTACACGGAAATATCTTTTAAATACCTGATTAAATTTGAAAAGTAAAGAAAATGCCACTAATTAAGAGGCGGCCTCTTCAGCCTGTATATACGTTTGCTTTTTATTCATAATTGTATTCTAATAATAACGTATCCTTTGCCTTTATGAAATAATTTAATTGATTTTAATATCCCTTGAAAAAGAGAAAATGCCGCATTAATGGAAAAGAGGTTTTTTTGGATGACCGCTCAGGCTATTTTATTTAAATGCAAGAGATGAAAAGAGTTGAACAGACAATCCTGATTGTTACATTCCTAGCCTTCTCATGGCTGGCCATGCAGGCAGTGCACGAGCTTGGTCACATTGTCGGAGCGTGGTTGACAAAAGCGGAAGTGACCAAAGTGGCACTGCACCCATTTATCCTTTCACGAACGGATCTTGGCAGCAATCCACACCCGGCTGTTGTTGTGTGGTCGGGCCCCCTGGCCGGCACCTTGATTCCCCTGCTCGCGTTACTGCTTGCCGGATTATTCCGCTCTCCCGGCATCTACCTATTTCGTTTCTTTGCTGGATTTTGCTTGATCGCTAACGGAGTTTACATTACCTTCGGTTCAGCCACCGGTGCAGCCGATACAGGGATCATGATGCAGCATGGATCGCCACGCTGGCTGATGGTACTCTTTGGTATTCTTACAGTTCCTCTTGGTTTGTATTTGTGGCACAATCAGGGCAGGTACTTCGGCCTGGGCAAAGCCGGGGGACAGGTCAGCCGTTCAGCAACAATTACTTCAGTAGTTTTGCTGATTGTTCTTGCGGGAATAGAATTGATTGTTAATAGCAGATAGTATATAGACCAAGGGATCACAAAACCATAAATATTACAAACAATTAGAGGTCAGCATGTCTAAAAAACCAACCTGTGGAGAATTAGAGAAGAAATTAAAAAATCTAGAAGAATTTATTGAGGAACAGAAAAAGAATAAGGCTGAGCTGCTGGAAGAAATCAAAGAGCTAAAGCAGATACAAGCATACTATAATATCTTGATGGAGAACACTCAGGACTATATTGTGATTTGTGACAGTAATGGAGTGTCTCAGGCATTCAATACAAGTTATAAAAAAAGAGGGGAGGAGCTTTTAAAAATTAAAATAACGCCGGGAATGAAGCCTCATAAGCTGTCAGGTATTCCGGAAGCAGTCAAATACTGGGATTCTCTACAGAGCAGAGTATTAAAGGGAGAGAAATTTGTTGAAGAATCCCATTTTAAAGAGTTTGATAAATATTTTGAGACCATATTTTGTCCCGTTAAGGAAGGACAGGAAATAAAATGGTTTACAGAAATTACAAGAGACATCACAGAACGGCAAAAAGCCATAGAAGATTTGAATAAAAGTAAAATAAAGCTGGAGAACATAATTAACTCTTTGCCTTTAGGTGTTTTTATATACAAACTTGAAAATGATAACCGTTTAATTTTTACAGGTACGAATCCTGCAGCCAGCAAGATACTAAATGTCGATTGCAGCCAGTTTATCGGAAAAACTATCGAAGAAGCATTTCCTCCCCTGGCGCAAACCGAGATTCCGGCTAAATACAGGGAAGTCTGCAGAGATGGTATTTCCTGGTATACTGAACAGTTGGATTATGACTATAGTGAGATAAAGGGTGCCTACGAAGTACATGCCTTCCAATCAGAGCCGGAAACAGGGATTATTGTTTTTCAAGATATCACCGAGAGAAAGCAAAACGATGAAGTCCTGAATAAGCTGCAAACCCAGTTATCCAATGCCATGGAAATGGCTCGCCTGGGACATTGGGAATACGATGTTGCTGCTGATACCTTCACATTCAACGAACAATTTTACATGATTTTTGGAAGCAAGGCAGAGGAAGTGGGCGGATATAAAATGAAGTCAGAAGAATTTGCAAAGCGATTTTTACATCCGGATGATGTGCGCCTCGTCAGGGAGGAAACGGAAAAAGCCATTGAAACAGATGATCCAAATTATAAGCAGCGAACCGAGTGCAGGATAAATTATGCTGACGGAACGGAAGGTCATATGTCCGTGCAGATTAATATTATCAAAGATGAAAAGGGGAATACTATAAAAACCTATGGAGTAAATCAGAATATTACCGAGCTTAAAAAGGTGGAAAAGGAATTGTCATACCGTCTGGAGTTCGAGCATTTAGTCAGCAAGATATCCTCCGAACTTGCAGGAACACACTCAAAAGAAGAGATAGATGTGCAAATTAACCGCGCTCTGGCTTCCATAGGTAAATTTTCAGGAGCAGACCGTGCTTATGTATTTCATTATTATGGTGAAAAAATAATCGCGGATAATACACATGAATGGTGTAATGATGGTATCCAGCCGGAGATTGAAAACCTGCAGGGCATTTACATGGAAAAAGAACTCCCCTGGTTTTTAAAGAATTTGAAAGAAAAGGATCTCTTCTATGTGCCGGATGTCTCGGCTATGCCTCCTGAAGCCCGTTTGGAACAACAACACTACAACTCACAAGGGATTAAATCTATTATTGTAGTTCCGTTGAGGTCAGGTTCTAAGTTAATTGGTTCCTTAGGATTTGATTCTGTTAGAGAGAAAAAAGAATGGAGTGATGATGATTTGATTCTTTTAAAATTTGTAGGTGAAACTCTAACTAACGTTATAGAACGCGTTCACTCGGAAGAAATGCTGAAGGAAAAATCAGCATTTCTTGATAGGGTAATTGAAAGCTCCGCACTCAGCACCTGGATAGCCGATGAAAAAGGAACGGCCATAAGAGCTAATCCTGCCTGCCTGGATTTTTTTGGAGCAACTGAAGATGAAGTTATTGGCAAATATAATTTATTCAGTGACAGTGTATTACAGGCGCAAGGTTTTATGGCAATTATCAAAGATGTTTTTGAAAAAGGAAAGCCTGCAAGCATTTTAATCGACTATGACTTTTCCGCGGCTGATCATGTTGATGTAAAAAACGCCGCCCATAAAATAATAAACTCTATTTTCACTCCTATCCTTAATGGAAAAGGGCGGGTAACTAATGTAATAGTACAGGCTGTTGACCTTACAGAAATAAAAGAGATGGAAGCAGAACTTATCCAATCAAGGAAGATGGAATCCATCGGCACACTGGCAGGAGGTATTGCCCATGAATTTAACAATATACTTGGAATAATAATCGGGAATACTGAACTGGCCATTGAGGATATACCGGATTATAATCCCGCCCTGGATTGTGTGAAGGAAATACGGGAGGCTTCTATACGGGCAAAAGATGTCGTGCGTCAAATTATGAGCTTTGCCCGAAAGACACCGGCTGATAGAATTCCATTACAAATCCGAACAGTTATCAGGGATTCATTGAATATGTTGCGTTCAACAATTCCTAAAAGTATTAAAATAGATGAGGAGATTCTTTGTACTTCGGAAAATATTCTCGGAAACAAAACCGAGATCAACCAGATCCTTATGAACCTGTTCACTAATTCGCTGCATTCCCTAAAAGAAGAAACAGGATTAATCAAAGTCATCCTGGAACCTGTTTCCCTTGATGATCTGTCGGCATCCGGATATGAGAATCTTGAGGCAGGTGAATATGTAAAACTGGCTGTAAAGGATACCGGAGAGGGTATCGATCCTTTAATCATTGACAGGGTACTTGATCCCTATTTTACTACCAAGGATGTAGATAAAGGGCTTGGGATGGGGTTGGCAGTTGTTTACGGGATAATGAAAAAGCATGATGGTGCCATACAAATTATGAGTGAGTTAGGTGAAGGAACAACCATTGAGATGCTGTTTCCCGTTTCTGATGCAAAGGTTGAAGAAGAAGTAAAAAGAGCCGAAACTTTATCAACAGGTACGGAACATATTTTGTTTGTAGATGATGAACCATCCATTGTAAAAATAGCAGTTCGTATTCTAGAGAAGCAAGGATACGATGTTACCGGATTGACAAGCAGTACAGAAGCCCTGGAACTATTTCAGAAAGATCCGGGGAAATTTAATTTGATCATCACTGATATGTCTATGCCTGAGATGCCGGGAGATAAACTTATTAAGGAGGTGATTAAGGTCCGTTCAAACATACCAATCATATTGTCTTCCGGTCACAGTGACCATATTAATGAAGATGTAGTTAAAGAGCTGGGCATTGCGGCCTACGCTATGAAGCCCTTAATTAAAGAGCAACTTCTTAAAACCGTACGTGAGGTTCTGGATAAGGCAAAAGGTTAATAATTTACCGCATCATGTTCGGCAAAAACAGCGCTATCTCAGGAAAAAGCAATATTAAAATATTGCATATTATCAAGGCCGCAAAAAGGGGCATTACACCCCTGAATATTGTCAAAAGAGGCACCTCCCTTGCCACGCCATGGACAACATACACATTGATACCTACCGGGGGGGTGATGACACCCATCTCTCCAATCAGCACGATAACCACTCCGAACCATATCAGGTCAAATCCCAGGGCTTCGGCAAGAGGAGCAAAGATAGGGACAGTAAGCATTATAAGGGCGAAGGCATCCATGAAACAGCCGCCCAGCAGATATATCAGGATAATTAAAACCATTATTACTGAAGCGGGCAGCGGGAGGCTTCCTGCCCATGCGGACAACTCATAAGGTATCCGTGTGACAGCCATGAAATGACCGAATATGGTAGCACCTGCCACAATTACCATGACCATGCAGCTGGTTTGAGTGGTGGCAGACAGGGCCTTGACGAAACCACTCCAGCTTATCTGCCTTCTTATAATGGCTAAAAACAGGGTAGCGAATGCCCCGATCGCTGCTGCCTCTGTTGGGGTAAATATCCCGAAAAATATACCGCCCATGACAATAAAAAAGATAAGTAATGTCTCCAGGACACCCATAAATGATGAGATTTTTTCTTTGAAACCTGTTTTGGGGCCGGGAGGCGCAAGCGCTGGATTCAGGGTTACTACAATATATATGGCCGCCATGAAAAGGATGGTAAGCAGTATCCCCGGCAGAATTCCCGCCATGAACAGCTTGCCGATTGATTGTTCAGTTAATATCCCGTAAACAATAAATACCGTGCTGGGCGGAATAAGAATACCCAGGCTGCCGCCGGCAGCCACTGTCCCCGTTGCCAGGCCCATATCATATCCGTACCGCTTCATTTCAGGCAGTGCTACCGTCGCCATGGTGGCAGCAGTCGCGTTTGTGGAGCCGGAAATGGCTGAGAAACCGGCGCATGTGCCTATGGTGGCAATTGCAAGACCGCCCCTTCTATTGCCCAGCATTACATATACTGCTTCAAAAAGACGGCGGCTTATCCCGGACCGGAAGGATATCTGCCCCATTAATATAAAGAGGGGAACCACTGTTAATCCGTAGGAGGAAAATATCTCAAAGACATCGCTCGCGAGCAAATTCAAGCCCGGGCCGGCTCCTTTAACATAAATAAATCCCCCCAGGCCGACCAGTCCCATTACAAAACCGACAGGCATGTTGGAAAAAAGAAAAATTATGAGGATAATTATTCCTATTATACCAATTTGAGTCAGTTCCATTTATTTCAATTCTTTTATGTCGTTAATTATGTATGTTATGAGAACCACCCCCATAACAAGGGACGCGAATGCGACACCGTAGACAAATGGATAATAGTGCATCTGGAGGGTCATGGATACTTCCCCGTAAAACTTTAATTCTTCCGCATAGAGAATAGACATCCATGTAAGAAGACCAAAAAAGACCAAGGCCAGCAGATTTGTTATAATTTGAACGACAGCCTTTGCTCTCTTTGGTAATAAACGGGTCACCAGGCTTACACTTACATGACTTCCTTTTATTGATGTATGAGCCATGGCAAAGGCGGCTGCAACAGTCCCGAGGAAAGAAACAAGCTCATAAGTGCCGGGGATAGGTTGAATAAAGCTGAGAAATTCGTATTTAAATTTTGAGTATAGAGGTCCGCCGAGGCGCAGGAGTACATCAGCGGTTGAGAGTAGCATCATTATTATGATGGCTGCACCTGCTATGTAAGACATATATTCCGCGAACTGCCGTATCCTGGGTTCAAGCCGGATCATTATTCTTCTCTCTTAATAGACGCCTGTATGAAATCAACATAATCCTGGGCGGGAAGTTCCTTTTTGGAAGTTCTTACAACATAATCTTCTATTACAGGATATACGGCTTTAACCCATCTTTTGCTTTCCTCTTCAGGCAGTTTTATTACTTTGTTATCCCTTGAAAGTGTATACTCAAGCCCTTCCTTATCAGACTGTTCCCATGCTTCCCCGGTCTTAACAATCCATTCCCGGCTAATCTCTTCTATTATATCTCTTACGTCCTTTGGAAGAGCATTCCATTTGTCCATGTTCATCATAATGTACATGGCAGATGAATAGGCCAGTCCAGGAATCTCAATACTGTAATCAATCACTTCAGCCTGTTTCCATCCCTTGAGCACTTCCATCGGGCTAAAGGAAGCATGGGCCACGCCTTTTGAAAGGGCTTCATATACTTCAGACTGTCCCATGGAAACCGGGATGCCTCCAAGTGCCTGTACCATGGCCGCGTTAAATCCAAAGGAACGCACCTTTAAACCATGCATATCTTCCAGTTTTTCAACTTTAACCTTGGAGTGGAGCAATGGAGGTCCATGGGCGTGAAGATATAATATTTTTACCCGCGACAACTCCTGTGGCTCAAATTTTTCATAAAATTCATTTAGGACCCTTGTGGCCTGAAAACCTGATGTAAAACCATTCGGAAGGGCGAATGCCTCCATCGCTGGGAAGACTCCCCTGTTATAACCGAAAACAGACTGGCCGATATCGGCAATACCGTCTAAGATGCCATAATAGACCTTGGCTTCTTTCAAGAGGGTCTGGCCCGGATAATAGGTTATTTTTACCTTCCCTTCTGTGCGTTTTTCAACTTCTTTGCACCAGGCCTCGGGCAGCTTGCTGTGGATATGAGTAGGTGGAAATATATTGGCATAACTGAGTTCAATAACGTCATCGCTGCCGGTATTATTTCCACATCCCTGAAAAAGAAAGATTGACAAGACCAAAAACAGTTGAAGGAATCCTCTTTTAAATCCCATAAAATCCCCCGTTTTGAATATGATTTGAAAGTAGAAGAAATAACTTAATACCATTGAGGTGAGAAAAAAACAATGCCGGGTATTGATATTATAGAATTAATTCATGATAATTGAATCTTTAAATGGTTTATCTGGACAATCTGCACTTTGGAAAACCACAGTCCGGGAGTGCTGACCACCTTTTTGGAAATCCTGAAGTGCAGATTAAGTTATGAAGTTCTGTAGAATTACCTGTAAGGTTGAATTATCAAACTTTACAAACCCGAGGGAGGATCCAAATTATGATATTTACTAAAGTGAATAGACTCACCTGGTTCTACCGCTTCCTGATATTGATTCTGCTGTCTTTAATGATCACAGCATGTGCGACGTCGAAAGCTGTTAAGGAATCAGAATCCGGTCATATAGCAGCAGCTAAACGTTTTCTGCGTTCCTTTAATGCTGAAGAGCTGGCTATGGTTTCCTTCAAACGGACCATGGAATCCGAAACTAAAAAGCACCCTGAAAGTGTTGTCGAAGTTGTTCAGCGCGCAATGTCCGATGTTAAGGGGGAAGATTTTATAGATATAATTACGCAAGTCTATGTACGCCACTTAACTGAGAGACAACTGAATGAACTGGCGCAGTTTGCTGAAAGCCCCACCGGACAACATTTCTTTCAAATAGCCATTAAGAACGTGTTAGAGGGTAACCGGAACAATGCCCAGAGTGAATTTCTGAGCAAGTTCAACGCTGATGAACTCACTGAGATAATGAAGTTCGCCTCGGGGGATGCTTTCCAGGCAATGAATAAAGCACAGCCTGAGATTAACCGGGAGATGTCAGAGGCGGCACGTAAATTTAGTCAGGAAAAAATGCAGGAATATCTCGAGAAACAGTAATTGAAAATCTATCTTACCATGACCGTGATTCATAAAATTGTAGCTGCGGCAGCCTTATTTCAAATCTGCCTTGCACCATTTGCCATAGCCGATGATTCAAGGGCATATTATTATCTGGATAAAATGAAAATGGAGAACAGAATTATTCCCCTGGTTTTCATTAAAGCCGGCACATCGGATAAAACAAACTCTATACGTCTGGACAGGAACGGGCTATTTCAGGAAGAAAATAAAATGTGTTCATGGTCGCTTAACGGTGGAAGCCATACCAAGAAAAATTTCTCACTCGATGGTAATTTCGCGGTTCCTATACTTGATCCTTCCTGTGAAGCTCCTTTTAGCCATCATTATACCGGCATTGGATTTGGCGACTGGTATTTAACCCTACACGGAACCATATCGAATGAAATCCTTTTTATTCGCTATCGGGGAGAGGATTATTACATTCCCCTGAGCTCATTGAAACAATGGACCAGGTATACCCCCGGGGAGTTTCCAATAAAAGGAGATAAAGGTGATTAAAAAGTACCGGTACAAACTAATATTTAATCCGGCACCAATGACTACCTGTCATACATATTTTAAATAATATTAAGACAATTGTTTAAAGGACCTATTTTTATGGATAAACAGATTGTATCAAAAGAACGTATTCAATCTATAGGGGAGGAGATAGCGAACAGCGTCAGCCACGGAGTAGGCTTTATTGCAGCTGTAGTTATCGCGTCAATTCTTATATTCTCTGCAGCAAAACAAGGCCGTGCTGCTGGAATTGTCGGCGCAAGTATCTTCTCTTTTTCACTGGTAATGTTGTACATTGTATCTACTCTTTATCATTCACTGGCAAGGAATAAGGCCAAACAGGTATTTCAAATACTAGACCATATTGTTATCTTTCTGATGATTGCAGGAACATATACACCATTCACACTAAGCGTACTTAAAGGTTCCCTGGGCTGGACATTGTTCGGGATCGTTTGGGGTCTGGCCTTTGTGGGGATCATTTTTCAGTGTTTCGGAGGTGTAAAGAAAAAAAAACTCACAACAATTTTATACCTGGCTATGGGCTGGCTTATCATAATTGCTTTGAAGCCTTTGCTGAGCAATATGCCGTTGTGGGGATTATTCTGGCTATTGGTCGGTGGGCTTGCTTATACTGCCGGAGTAGGTTTCTATGCAGCCAAGAAGGTGAGGTATGCACATTTTGTCTGGCACCTTTTTGTTATTCTGGGAAGTTCATGTCATTCAATCGCTGTATTAAGATACGCGGTTTGATTATTAAACTGCAGGTTCTTATTCCGGGAATTGTAACCTGAAAGAATGATATGTTTTGCTATTATATATAATACATTGCTTTAAAATGTGGATGTTTAACATCGTTAGAAGGAATGAAATATGAAATGGAAAGACATAGAGGATAACTTTGGCAGAAGAACAAAAGAGGATCGTAGAAAAAAATCCACTCCTGAAATAAAAACAGAACGCAGAAACGAGCGGGATAGAAGAAAGAACACGGATAGACGGGGCAAAGCGGATAGAAGGCAGAGTGAAGATTCAAACAATGTTCAACCTAAGTCTTATCCGAAAAGGGGTCCTTTGGACCGTCGTGATCCTATATTTGATGTGACAGAGCAGGAAAATTAAATAACGGCAATTAATTCTGTAACTTCCCGAAGTATCTTTAAATTGGCTCTCATGCTGATCTCTTATTTAGATATCTTAATCAACTGCTTCCTGTTAATCATTCTATCATCTTATTTTAAATAAGGAGGACACTATGAAAAAAACGAATAAAATTGTCAGCGCAATATTGATTGGTTTTCTAGTTTTGGTTACTGCACAATCCCTATATTCAAAAGATTGGCCTCAGTGGAGGGGAACTAATCGCGATGGAATGGTAACAGGTTTCAAAGCACCTGAAACATGGCCTGCTCAACTGCCACAAAAATGGGCAGTAACAGTGGGTTTTGGCGATTCAACACCTGCTCTTAAAGATAATAAGCTATATGTTTTTACACGCCAGGGCTCTGATGAGGTGCTTCAATGCCTGGACGCGGAAAACGGAAAGGAACTCTGGCGGGATAAGTATGCTGCTCAAGCCGTGACAGGTCCGGCCGCGCGACATCCCGGTCCCCGAAGCTCACCCACCGTTGCAGATGGCAAAGTCGTTACATTCGGTGCAGGCGGTGTTCTTTCCTGCCTGGATGCTGCCACCGGCAAAGTCCTGTGGCGCAATGAAGCATATACCGATGCTGTGCCCCAATTCTTTACATCCATGTCTCCCATTGTTGTTGATGGAATGTTAATTTCCCATCTCGGAGGAAAAGATAAAGGAGTACTCCTCGCGCTGGACCTGACTACCGGCAAAGAAAAATGGAAACTGCCCGGTGACGGACCTGCATATGGTTCACCGGCATTAATGTCTGTTGGAGGCACAAAACAGGTTGTTGTTCTGACAGAGAAAAACATGATTGGTGTTGCTGCATCAGATGGAAAGCTTTTATGGCAGGTACCGGCACCGAATGCAACAAGGTTTTTCAGTTGTGCAACACCGGTTATAGACGGAGACAAGGTATACTATACAGGCCAGGGGCATGGTACGAAGGCTGTTAAAATCGAAAAAAATGGCGATAACGTTACCGTAAAGACACTGTGGAGTAATGATGACCTGGGAACGACTTTCAATACACCCGTACTCAAGGATAATTTTCTATTTGGCATTTCAAAACTTGGCAACATTTTCTGTATAAACGCGCAAACCGGAAAAACCACATGGATTAGCTCGATCAAGTTAGACAGGTTCGGCTCTGTTGTTAATGCTGGTTCGGTTCTCCTCGGGCTTTCACCCAATTCTGAACTGGTTGTTTTTAAACCGGACAACAATGCATATACTGAATTGGCCAGGTTCAAAGTCGCTGAGACGCCAACCCAGGCACATCCTGTGGTTTCAGGAAATAGGATTTTTATAAAAGACAGTGAAAATCTTGCAATGCGGGTCGTCGAATGAATTACAAATTAGCTGTACAAATCCTAACGGACGTTAAACCATGATGAAGAGGAATTGAAATGGATATTAGTAACAACTCTAATGGAATTTTGATCTGCCTTGGAATTGCATTGGCATTCAGCCTGTTTAGCTGCTCATCCCCCTCAAATGAGCTGGCCGATACTGCCGCGTCAGAAGTTGAGGCCCGGGAAATTGCTTTTGCTAAAACCATGGCGGATAGAAATTTTGACGCATTCCTTACTTTCATATCACCCGAAGCGGTATTTTTTAACGGAAATGAACCCTTAAGAGGTCACGAGGCCATTTCTAAAGCGTGGGCACCATACTATGAAGGCGAGACAGCACCTTTTTCCTGGCACCCTGACGTGAATGAAGTGCTGGAGTCAGGCGGCCTCGCGCTCAGCTCCGGTCCTGTCCTCAGGCCATCCGGAGAGATAGCCGGCCGCTTCAACTCCATCTGGCGAAAAGACAAGGATGGGCAGTGGCGGGTAATATTCGATAAGGGTTCATAGCCGTAATGTTAATCCGTCGCGGTATTTTAGAAATTATAGAAATAAGTATAAAGTAGGAATGTCGAACATGGGAAAATCCACTAAAACAATTGGCCTGCTGGGTGGTATGAGCTGGGAAAGTACACTTGGTTACTACCGGGTGATCAACGAAGGCATCAAAAATAAATTAGGAGGTTTACACTCGGCAAAGATAGTAATGTACAGTGTAGACTTTGATACAATCGCGAACCTGCAGCGCGCCGGTGATTGGGAAGGGACAGCAGCAATACTATCGAAAGCCGCCCGGAGCATTCAGGCTGCCGGTGCTGACTTTCTGCTTATCTGTACAAACACCATGCACAAGGTTGCCCCGGAAATTGAAGCTGCAATTCAAATACCCTTACTTCATATCGCGGATGCAACAGCAGAAATTATCGTGAATGAGGGCATTAAATCAGTCGGGTTACTGGGTACAGCCTTTACTATGGAGCAGGAATTCTATAAGGGGAGGTTAATTAATAATTACGGCTTACAGGTGCTGATACCTGATGAAGATGACAGGCAGATTGTTCACAATGTAATTTTTCAGGAGCTTTGCCTGGGGAAAGTTGAGCCTGATTCAAAGGCGGAATATTTACGTATCATAGATGCTTTGGCATCCCGGGGAGCTGAAGCGGTAATACTTGGTTGTACTGAAATTGGGATACTGATCAATCAAACCGACACAAATGTCAGGCTCCTGGATACCGCGTTAATTCATGCTGAAAAAGCCGTGGAAGCCGCGATAATATAATGGTCGCCGCATGGGGTTGTCACCGCCCCTGAACCTGGCGCAATAATTTTATAAGTACTTGTAATTTAAATTATCAAATTTTCAAAAAAGAGGAGAGAATGAAAAACTTTTCCGATAAAGTGTACAATCTTTTAAGAAAGGTGCCTGAGGGGCGCGTAACAACCTATAAAGAGATTGCCCACGCACTGGGGACAAAAGCATACAGGGGGGTCGGCCAGGCCATGAAAAGAAATCCCTATGCGCCGGAGGTTCCCTGACACCGGGTTGTCGCCGCATCCGGTCGGATCGGGGGATTTCAGGGAAAAACATCGGGAACCGCTATAAAGAATAAAACAAAAATGCTCAAGAAGGAAGGAATCGAGTTCCAGGGAGGAAGAATAAAGGATTTTGAAGAAATTCTTTTTCGATTCTCCTGATAACTGAATATCGTGTGACTAGAAAAGATAGTACAAAGATAGAATTTAAAAGATTCACTGATGGGGCTGCTGGAGAAGTATCGGAACTGATTACTGAGAACCTCTGGCAGGTAAATATCCGTGATCATTCGAGAGATGAATTGTTACGTGTAGCTGATACTTTCAGCCCGCAAGGGTTAATTCACGAAAAGGATAGCGTTGAACGTTTCATCCTATGGGATAAGAACCTGCTTGTTGGAG
>JBHPCX010000034.1:0-33093 GCA_042573485.1 Thermodesulfobacteriota bacterium
GTCGGTTATAAGAAACGTCACCGGTTCATTACTTGACTCTGAAGATTTGATTATCCCTGTGGCCTCAAAACCGTTTTTTGCAGTGGCGACCCGGTAACCATATCCTGTCAGGCTGGCATCCAGTGCGTTTAAAATAGCTTGATCATCATCTACAATCAGAAACTTCATTTTGTCTCCTCAAAATCCGATACCGTGTAAAATGTAACTGAAATGCATCAGTGGAAAAATCCTCTAACCATCCATGGTAAATATAGAAAGTTCATTTAGCTGGAGAGATGTAGAAAATTTAAAAACTGAACGACCCTCGTCTCGAAGACGAGGGGTTCAAAAGAAAGTTGATTAAAATCAACAAGGGTGCAATCAGCATAACTTAACCGTCATGCCAGACTTGATCTGGCATCCAGAAAAACAGTTGAACCTTAAAAATACACTCAAACATGAACTTCACTTCTCATTCATGAGTATAATGAAAGAGCATAAAGAAAAGCCAAAAAGCTCTGGATTCCCCGATCCAGTCGGGGAATGACGAACTGGATTCCGCAGTGCCAGATTATGTCATTCCGTGGCTTGCCTGCCAGGCTGTAGCCTCGGCGAAGGCTGGACCACGGAATCCACAACCTGTTGCCTTTAACTAATCAGGGTTGCAATGCGGAATTGACAAGTCGCTACGCGACAATACAAAATTTTCTTTCCACCCTCCGCAGTAGCCACTGCTACGGAGGATAACGGGCGCCTAAAGCCCCGCCCTTTTGTTACTTTATCTGCGACAATTGTGCCAGGATAGAAAGTATCCCGCGTCTGATCGATAATAATAGTTTAATTACAATAGGTTAGGACGATTTTAATTTGGAGTAGTGATATATGGAGGGTGGTGAGACAAATCCTATGACAGGGCAAAATGTCCTATAGACCGGGAGATATTATAATAAAGGCTTGTAAACACGGTATGTTAAGCCTTGCAGGGCATAATGCCCTACAAAGGACACTTTGCCCGGGTTTATTGGTCACGAAATTTACTGAGCTTCCTTCGAAGGGTTCTTAAATCGATACCCAATCTTTTTGCCGCTCGGGTGCGGTTTCCTTCTGAGATCTCCAGTACCCGCAATATGTGCTGTTTCTCAAGCTCTTGAAGGGTATTCGGTTCCCGGGTTTGCGCGAGGAGGGGGTCTGAGACTTTTTCAAGGGGCGATGTTGATGATAATGACAAAACACTTCCTTTTTCAGAGAGGACAGCGGAAGCAATGATATTGTCCAATTCACGAACATTACCGGGAAAAGAATATTTCAGCAAACGATCCGAGAGACCAGGGGACAGGGAATCGATATTCTTCCGGTTTTTTTCCGCATGAATATTTAAAAAATGCGCGGCCAGGGGCAGGATATCCTTTTTACGCTCCCTCAGCGGTGGAATATGAATATGGCTCCTGTTCAACCGGTAAAAGAGGTCCTCCCGAAAGCGTTTGGCATGGATTTCTTCGTAAATATTGCAGTTTGTGCTTGCTATAATTCGCATGTCAACGGGCTTGGGCACCGCGGCCCCTAACCGGAAGATTTCCTTTTCCTCGATGGCCCTCAGAAGTTTTACCTGCAATTCCCTTGGAAGTTCCGTAATTTCGTCGAGGTAAAGGGTCCCGCCTTGAGCGCTTTCAAAGAACCCCTCCTTTCCTGTCAGGGCACCGGTGAAGGCCCCCTTAACGTGCCCGAAAAAATCATCCTCAAACAGGGCCTTGCTGGAAGCACTGGTGTTTATTGCCACAAAAGGATTTCTTGAACGATTACTGAGTTTATGGACAATTCGAGCCAGCATATCCTTTCCTGTTCCGGTCTCCCCGGTGATGAGCAGATTGTAATCGGTCACCGCTGCGATCTCGGCCTTTTGAAATACCAGGGCCATTTTTTCATCTCCGGCCACCATGTCTTTAAATGCATTAAGGTCCTTGATCTCGGAAAATGGCGGGATTCTTTCAAGAGGAGTCAAGCCATGTCGATAGCTGTACCTCTCAAGAGCATGCCGGATCACAATGATCATCTTATTCTCTTCAAAGGGCTTAACAAGGTAATCAAATGCACCGTGTTTCATCGCCTGCACAGCAATGGATACTTCATCCACGGCCGTAATGATCACGCATTCCGTCTTTGGGAATTCCTTTTTCAACTGTTTCAGGATATCCATGCCGCTTATGTGGGGCATGATGATGTCCAGCAGGACCAGTTGAAAGCGATATTGTCTGACCAAATCCATGATGTGTCTGCTGTCGGAAACAAGGGCTGGCTTCGGCATGCCTGAACGGGTTATGACGGCCTCAATGCTTGATAGGATGCCTACATCATCGTCTGCTACCAGGATGGGTGTATTGTCTTTAGGGATAGATTCCATAATTAAAAAAATAGTTGGCAGTTGACAGTATGCAGTTGACAGTAGGTAGTCGGCGGCATAGGGTCAACTAATGTTATAACTCCGTTTATTTAATCTAACTCTTCCTTTGAAATTTTTCGGGATGTTCTATCATATGATTTAACATTCGCCCGATTTCTCCTGATTTAGCTGTTAAATCATCATAAATTTGCTTTGAAAGATATTCGCAGGATAAAGCAAAATCGAGCCAAACCTGTGTTTCACTATTTTCCATATCAGCATCCGAAGTTTTGCTGATAAAGTGAGCTTCGTAAAGGCGTTTCCGATAACCTTCAGCTAAATTTGTACAAACCGATCTGGATGATTTCCGTATTTGTCCAGTAAGGGAATATTGTTCTTCTTTAGGAAATTCCTTACTGATGTGAAAAATCTCCATTGCCAGGCTAAACGCCTTTTTATATACGATTAAATCTTTAAAACTTCCAAACATGTCAATCCCTTGATACGCGTCTTTTGCTCAACAATCAACACCCACTGCCAACTGCCTACAGCCTACTGCCACTACCTACTGCCAACTGCCTACTACCAACTGCCTACTGCCTACTGCCTACAGCCTACTGCCAACTGCCAACTGCCTACTGCCAACTGCCTACAGCCTACTGCCAACTGCCTACAGCCTACTGCCACTACCTACTGCCACTACCTACTGCCTCCTCAACTTCAAATTCCTGATGTTCGGTAAGCGCCTGAACCAGCATCTTTCTGATCGATTAATCATCATCCGTCACAAGAATTTTAGCTTTGATTTTTTCTCACTCCGGTTGGAAAAGACACTGTAAAGACAGTTCCTTTTCCGGCTTCGCTTTTGAAGCTAATCTCGCCATCATGGGCTTTGACAAGATTATAAGTTACGGAAAGACCAAGACCTGTCCCCCCTGCTGCCTGCTTCGTGGTAACAAACGGGTCAAAAATTTTATCTGAGATAAACGGGTTAATACCCCGGCCATTGTCGGCGACCGAAATGTACACTCCTGCGTCTCCCTTCGTAACTCCCGTGGTCAGGTTGATCTTACCCTTGTCAGGGTCTACGGCTTCGAATGCGTTTATAAGCAGATTCAGTACAATTTGTTCAATACTGCCAGGATCACCCTGTATTAAAGGAAGCTTTTCAGATAGGGTAACCTCAGGTTCAATCCCTGATTTTCTGAGGGTCGTCTGAGCCAAACGGACGGCGTTTTCCACAGCATCATTGATCTGAACCGGCTGCTTGTCGTCAATGTCCGATGGCCTGGCAAAGTCCTTAAGCTTTTTAACAATATTTGCAATACGGGCAGTGGCTGCACGCATGTCTGAAAGGAGTGTTTTCAACTTTTTATCTATATATGTATAGGTCAGTCCGCCATATTTTTTTTGGGGCTTTTTCAGGGCATGTTGTTTCATGATAGGCTGAATATCACGCCAGATGTCCTGTAAGATGGGTACATTTAACATGATTAGACTGTTGGGATTGTTTATTTCATGAGCCACACCGGCAACCAGAGTGCCCAGGGTTTCCATCTTCTGAGATTGCAGGAGCTGGTCTTCAATCTTCTTTTTTTCAGTGATGTCCTTTGAAATCACAGTCACTGCGGCAACTGCCCCACCCGCGTCTCTAACAGGCGTTAAAGTCCGAATGAAATATCTGCCGTCTTTTTCGCTTTGATGTTCATACTGTAATGATTTCATGGTTTTGAATATCGTTTTCAGGTCATTTTGAAACTTTTTAGTCGCCTGTTGTGAATGAAATTCGCTGTATGGTCTATTTATTAATTCATCTAATGGCCTATTAAATCTCGAGAGATATTTTGCATTTACAAACTGATACCTGCCATTCCTGTCTACTAAGTAAATACTATCATCGGTAAACTCCACCAGGGATCGATACATTTCCTCGCTCTTTCGCAGTTTTTCTGCCGTCTCTTTGAGCTCGGTAATGTCAACTACCGTACCAATGAGGCTTTCCAGCATGCCACCTGCATCACGCGTTAACTCTGCCCGCGAATGCACCCAGATGATCTTGCCGTCAGGGCGCAAAATTCGGTGTTGGATATCATATTCCCTGATGCCCCGGATGGCCAGATCAAAATTCTTTTCTACAAATTCCCTGTCTTCCGGATGCACAAGTTCCATAGTCAGAGCTATATCAGGCTTCTTTTTTAGTATATCGATCCCATATAAATCGAAGATTTGATCCGACCAATATATTTCATCCGTTTTAAAACTCCGGCTCCAAAAGCCCATTCTTGCGACTTGCTGCGCCTTCAATAGCTTCTCTTGTGAATTTCCTAAGGCTGTCTCTGACTGCCTGAACCCAATATTTGTGCTGAGGGTTTCCAGTCCACCTGCTGAGGCGTCGATACCAGCGATCGGGAAGCTGGTGCCTTTTTTTGTTTTTTTTCCCTGTTTGACGTTTTTTAAAGATTTCACTTTAACGGGTGGCTCTTTTTTCTGCACGATCATTGCCTTTATATTTGAATGATCAGAAAAAATCAGTATCAGCAATGTCCGGTCAGGTTATTGCTGATTATATACTCAACATATTCTCAGGAATTGTACATCTTTTTTTGGTATAAAACCAGAAGAATGTAAAAATATGAATCTGTTGAATCCGGGGTCGGACCAAGACAACTATTTGATTTAGTAGAAAATAAGATAGAATTTATGCTGTTTTTAACCCTTAAACGTGCTATTTTAGCCTCAAAGCCCAGCATTTAAATAACAAAACAGCCCTGGCGACGCCGGTAGCCCAAAAGGCTTCAGACTAAATTATAACTTTCCCTTTAAAATCTTTTATAAACTCACCAACAATAGCCACACCTTCCAATCCCCTGGCCTTGAGCCTTGATACATAATCATCCGCTTCATCCCGATCAAGGGCGATAAGAAGACCTCCTGATGTCTGGGGATCAAACAAAATATCAAGGAGCACAGGGTCAATATCATTAATACCTTCTACCTGTTGTTCCCTGTACTTTCTATTTCTCATACTCCCGGCCGGGACAATTCCCATTTGTGAAAATTCTACAGCTTCATTAATGATGGGCACATCATCCTTAAATAATCTCAGGCCTGTTAAATTATCATCTATCATCTCACACACGTGGCCTATTAAACCAAAACCAGTTACATCCGTACATGCTTTTACGTTAAATTCACTCGCCAACTCCGCTGGTTCACGGTTCAAAGCAGACATAATTTCAATTACTCTACTGATAAGTTCCTTTTTCGCTATGTTTCCCTTTATGGCTGTATTGATAATACCTGTTCCAAGCGGCTTTGTAAGAACAAGCCTGTCCCCTGCCCCGGCGCCCCTGTTTGTAAGAACACCTTCAGGATGCACTTTCCCGGTTACGGAGAGTCCGTACTTGAATTCATTATCTTCAACACTGTGTCCGCCAATGAGTAGAGCCCCTGCTTCCTTTATTTTATCAAGGCCGCCCTTTAACACTTCCTGCAGCACACTTATATCAAGCAGGTCTACGGGAAAACAGATGATGTTCATCGCGGTAACCGGAGTGCCTCCCATGGCATAAACATCGCTCAAGGCATTGGCAGCCGCTATCTGGCCGAATGAATAGGGATCGTCCACCACGGGAGTAAAGAAGTCCACTGTCTGAATGATGGCCAGATCATCACTGAGTTTGAGCACACCCGCGTCATCAGATGTATCCAGCCCGACAAGCAGGTCATCACTGTGCGGCAGTTCGAGACGGCAAAGCGCTTTTGCCAGGTCACCCGGACCCAGCTTTGAAGCTCAACCGGCTCCTTTTACAGTCTCTGTCAGCCTTTTTTTTCCTTTATCTTCGGTCATAGTTTTTTAATAATAAATAATTGGGTTTATTTATTCATAATTACCATACATCCAATAGTATGTCATTCATTATCTCTTAAAGGCATTTATATGATTATTAAGGTTGATGACAAAGGTTTATAATCTTATCCGACAGGATTAACAGGATGTTCAGGATATTTTTTGTCTTTCCGGAAGAAAGACAAAAAGAGATCACTTTTTAGGGGATACTAAATATAAGTTTAATCGTCATTCCCCGACTTTCTTGATAAGAGAATACAATGATTTTAGTTTTTCCCGCGTAGCGGGATTATTCTTTCCCTCTTTCTTCCGGAAAGAGGGAAAATAAAAAATCCAAATAATCCCGTAAATCCTGTCTAATAATCCTTTAAAGCTTTTCCTTACGATCTAAATAAGCTTATATATCTATATTTTTAGTAAATAAATTTATATTATGGATAAAGTTTATTATAAATATTACTATATTTAAATTTATAAAAAAGAACGGAATAAGATGCCCGTGGAAAGCAACTATGAAAATGCATTAAATCTATCCGATTTTATTTATAAAATCAGGAGGCATCCTGATTTTGGGAAGACATTTGTTCATTTGAAGCATATCCCGGCTGTAGGATCGTCCTATGGCGAGGCTCCGGACATACCTGGAGAATTATCAAGTATTCTTTTAAAAAATAAGATTGATAAATTATACAGCCACCAGGTTGAGGCAATAAAAAAAATAAGAAATAATGAGAATGTCATCATCTCCACACCAACAGCGAGCGGAAAAAGCCTTATATACAACCTTTCTATCCTTGAAAAACTAATTATGGATGAAAAAAGCAAGGCATTGTATATTTTCCCCTTAAAGGCCCTTGAGCAGGACCAGCTTAAAACCCTGGTTTCCTATCTGAAAGATATCAAGTCCAGAAAAATAACCGCGGATATATATGACGGTGATACATCCCAGTATAAAAGAAGGAAAATCCGGTCAAGAATACCTGATATTCTTTTAACAAACCCTGACATGCTTCATATGGGGATACTTCCATACCATAATAAATGGCAGCAACTTTTTGAAAACCTTGAATATGTCGTAATAGATGAAGTTCATACATACAGGGGAATATTCGGTTCACACATGAACCAGGTTTTAAAAAGGCTGAAAAGGATCTGCAGAATGTACGGTGCTGATCCGAAGTTCATACTCCTTTCAGCTACAATCAACAATCCGGGGGATTTTGGAAGTATCCTCATTGATGATGAGATAAGCGTTGTAGATTCAAGCGGTTCACCCAGGGCGGACCAGTATTTTATGTTTCTGAATCCTGAGGTCAGCTCAAACTTTTCAGCTGCCAGACTCTTTGCCTATTGTATCCAGAATGGTTTCAGGACTATTTCCTTCACACAGTCGCGCCAGGTGACTGAGCTGATTCATATATGGACATCCCGTCTTTCACCTGACCTGAGAAAGAAAGTAAGTTCCTACAGGGCGGGTTTTATGCCGGAAGAAAGGAGAGAAATTGAAAAAAGGCTGGCAACGGGTGATCTCCTGGGTGTTGTATCTACAAGCGCTCTTGAACTTGGTATTGATATAGGATACCTGGACATATGCATTCTCGTGGGATACCCCGGTACTGTCATCAATACCTGGCAGAGGGGCGGCAGGGTCGGAAGGTCAGGCAGGGAATCAATGATAGTTATGATAGCCAAACCTGACGCCCTTGACCAGTATTTCGTCAAGCATCCTGATGATCTTTTTGGAAGATCATATGAGGCGGCAATACTTGATCCGGAAAATGAATTTGTAATCAGGTCACACTTACCATGCGCCGCGAATGAATTTCCCATTAAAGGAGAAGACAATCTATACTGGCAGAATGACCTGGATACTCACCTTGAAAACCTTGAACTTGAAGGCATCCTCGCCCGGACAGCTGATGAGCCGCCATCCTGGTATTCCGCAAGATCCCACCCTCAAAAAAATGTAAATATCAGGTCTGTTGGCGACAGCTATACCATATTTGATAAATCAACCGGCGCCGCGATCGGAACAATAGACGGAATGAGAGTATTCAAGGAATGCCACCCCGGGGCAATATATCTTCATATGTCAAAACAATACGCGGTGGAGTCCATTGATATTGATCACAGAGATATAATAGTTAAGAGTGCAGACCTGAATTACTTTACCAGGGTAAAATCTGACAAGGATACTGAAATAATTGAAGTAAAGAGAAGCAAGCCTGAAGGGCAGTTTATAGTAAAGGAAGGAACCGTCAGGGTAACAGAAAAAGTTACTGAATATGAAAAAAGGATCCTTCCCGGGCAGGAACTCATGGGCGTTTTCCCCCTTGACCTGCCGGAGCAGACCTTTGAAACCCATGGATTCTGGATAGAAATTGATCCTGTAATAGACATCCTGGTTGAAAAGTTTAGACTTAATCTGATGGGCGGGATTCATGCCATAGAACATGGTTCAATAGGGATATTTCCTCTATTCGCCCTTTGCGACAGAAATGATATCGGCGGAATATGCTACACTCTTCATCCGCAGATTGGAAAAACGGCAATATTCATATATGACGGTCACCCGGGCGGAGTGGGTCTTGCTAGAAGGGGATTTGAAGTTATTTCAGATCTTCTTAAAAAGACACTCAATCATATAAAAAGCTGTGAATGTGAAGAAGGCTGCCCGTCATGTATACATTCACCCAAATGCGGTTCCGGCAACAATCCCCTGGACAAAAAATCAGCCGTAACAATACTGGAATTTCTCCTTGGAGATATCCCGGTTAACAGCTTTTATGATCCTGAATCAGAAAGCACCCTTGATAAGGAGATCCCCATGGAGGAGAAAAAAACAGAACAAATGGAACCGAGAATACTTATTTTCGACCTTGAAACTCAGAAACTGGCTCAGGAAGTGGGCGGTTGGAATAACTGTCACCTCATGAGAATTTCCGTGGCAGTCATTTATGACAGCCTTGAGAAGAACTTTTTTGACTTTACGGAAGACAGGGTTGATGAATTACTGGACCGCTTTGAAAAGGCTGACCTGATAGTCGGTTTTAATGTTAAAAATTTTGATTACAAGGTGCTTGGTGCTTACACAAATATTGATCTTTGGAAACTCCCTACATTTGACATCCTGGAAGATGTACACAGGCGGCTCGGATTCAGGCTCGGGCTTGACCATCTCGCGAAGGAAACAGTCAACCATGGCAAATCTGCTGACGGGTTAAAAGCGGTTGAGTGGTTCAGGCAGGGCGACATGGAAAGCATAATTAAATACTGCCGGCAGGATGTAGCGGCAACCAGAGACCTGTTCTATCATGGCCTGGAAAAAGGCCACCTGGTGTACAGAAGCAAAAAGGACAGCCAGAGACTAAGATTACCCGTGGACTGGGATTTGCATAAGTTAATAAAGTCATAATTCTATTTGTACTCAATCAAAGCGTGACCTTGAATATATATAGAACCTGGTATAAGGTTTAGGGTTCAAGGTATAAGGAGTACGGGATAAAAAAATAGGGTCGGGTTTTATACCCAATGCTGTTGAATTAAGATACAATACAACTCCTCTCCCTTGACGGGAGAGGGTGGGAGAGGGTGGAAAAATAGAAAATCCATACCACATTGTCACTATCTTCCCCCTCCCCTATCCCCTCCCGCCAGGGGAGGGGAATTTTTTAACGAGTTTATTGCCTAAGTCAACAACATTGGGTTTTATACCCGACCGGTTTACATCTTTTGAATAAAGTGGGACTACTATAACAGCTAAAAAGAGGTGGTGTGTAAAACACCACCCTACGAAAATCTTTTTAGCAAGCAACACACAACAGACCAATTATGAAACCATTTGATTGCAAAATGTGCGGGGAATGCTGTTACGGAAAAGGCGGTATAAAAGTATCAGATACCGAAATAGAACGGATCAGCGGATTTTTTAATATAACCCCTGATTCATTTAAGTCAAAATTCTGTGAATTGAGACACGGCCATTTGACAATAAAGACAGGTGATGATGGCTTCTGTGTCTTCTTTGACCAGGAAAAGGCCTGCCTGGTTCACGAAGTAAAACCCGAGATCTGTTTTTTGTGGCCCTTTTATGAGGCAAACCTCAATGATGAGTCCAACTGGCAGCTCGCAAAAGAGGCCTGTCCGGGAATAAATCCTGATTTCACCTTTGAGGAGTTTGTAAAACAGAGGGAAAAATGAACCCGTTTTCCAGCCTTCTGGACATAATATACCCCCCCAGGTGTCATATATGCATGGATTTTCTTAATAATAAGTCAGAAGAAACTCCGGGCATCTGTGATGCCTGTTCTCAGAGCTTCAAAGAAATATCACACCCCTATTGTTCCACCTGTGGAATACCTTTTATATCAAAGGCTGACGAAGATCATCTTTGTGGAAAATGTATTGTAAAAAAACCCTATTACGATGAAATGAGGGCGCCCTACCTTTATGAAGGACCAATTATGGGCGCGATACAGCGAATAAAATACTCCGGCAGGTCATATTTAGCTAATTCCCTCGGCCTCCTTCTCGGTGAGTTTGCAAGGACATGGCTGGGTAACACAGGGGACATGATCCTGCTGCCTGTCCCGCTTCACGTAAAACGATTGCGCCAGAGGGGATTCAACCAGAGTATGCTCCTGGCAGAGAAAATCAACAAGGTGCTTTGCACTCACCTTGATTATCGAACGCTTGAAAGGACCAGAAATACAGATACTCAAACAGGGCTGAAATTCAAGGAGAGACAAAGAAATGTGAAAGGGGCTTTTGAGGTATCAAATAATTTGAAAATCAGGGGAAAAGACATCATACTTGTGGATGATGTTGCTACCACCGGAAACACAATAAATGAATGCGCCAGAGTATTAAAAAAGGCCGGATGTAACAGGGTATACGGTCTCGTGCTGGCAAGAACAGCGGTTTATTAAATCAAATTAATGGAGTCATATATGGAAGAGTACCGTAAAAAGATAAAGGACCTAAATACGGCCAGAGATGAACTTGATCAACTGAAAAAGGCCGGCAAGACAATTGTATTCACGAACGGCTGTTTCGATATATTACATATCGGTCACGCCCGTTACCTCTATGCTGCCAGAGAACTCGGTGACCATCTTATTGTGGCGGCAAACAGTGACATATCCGTAAAATCAATTAAAGGTCCTGACAGGCCGATAATTAATGAAAATGAAAGAGCCGAAATGCTTGCAGCTCTTGGCTGTGTTGATATGGTTGTTATGTTTGATGAAGACACTCCCTATGAAATCATAAAAGAACTGGGCCCGGATATACTTGTAAAGGGAGGAGACTGGAAAGAGGAAGATATTGTCGGGGCGGATATTGTCAAAAACGCAGGAGGAGAAGTCAAACGAATACCCTTTATGGAAGGTTCATCAACAACGGATATCATAGACAGGATAAATTCGAGTTTATAGCTGTCAGATGAGACACGGGGCAAACCTTTATTAGAGACCAAAGCACCTGGACAAATCACAAATCAATGTTTGATCCCATTATTTGAAGTACTTCATTAACCTGCGGCAGTGTTATGTGCCCCTGCTCTAATAGGATCATACCAATTCTCTGATGCTTTCCTGAAGAAAGATCTTCCTTTACCTGGATTTCAAGTGCATCAACAACCTGATCTGCTGTTACAAATTCTTTCTCAACAGCGATAATTCCGAATCTCATTTCGTTATCTTCTGTAGTCATAAATCCTCGTTAAAAAGAATAATAATTTTTCATTGTATGCGATTTTAAATACCCTATCAAATTACGAATACTAGAAATTATCATAACTTTTTCAAATGTTAAGTTCAAGTTCATATATGTCAGGGATATCTGCTATGAAAAGAGATCAACGGCAGACCCCTTTTTACACCCTGAGCCTTGCGCCCCCAGGCACGTCACAGCTATAGAGCGACGACGGCTGCGCCTCTTGTCCCGACATAGCCTTGGCGACGGCGGATGAACCTCTCTTTTATTCCATTGACAAGATTTGAAAACTTATATACTAAATGAAAATAATTTTCATTTAGAGGCCGGAGCTTGGAACATTATTTTGATAAAATTCGGGAAAAAGGACTTAAACTTACGCCCTTGAGAAAAGCTATTGTAAGGCTTTTTGTTGACCGGGTAAGCCATATGACACCGGAAGACGTCTGGTCAGGCCTAAAGGGGAGATTTAAACAATGCGGCCTGCCAAGTGTTTACAGAAATCTTGAGAACCTTGTGGAATGTAGAGTTCTCACGCGCATTCAACAGTTTGACAATAAAAAGCATTACGGGCTCTGTACTTTTACGGAAAACCAGCACCACCATCATATTGTGTGTATAAACTGCGGAAGGGTCGACCCTATCAGTGAATGCGCCATCCCCGGGAAAAGGAAAATAAAGGGATACAGGGTTGTAAACCATTACGTACAGGTAAATGGTATTTGTGAAGCCTGTTCATAGAAGCAGGAGAACTTAACAGTGTTTAAAAGAGCATTAAACATTATCTTTATACTGATTGTTATGCAGTCATATGCTTATGCAGAGAAGCGAATAAAGGTAGTTACCACTATTCCGCCCGTCGCCTTTTTCATAGAAAATATCGGAAGTGAAAAGGTTGAGATTGAAACCCTGATCCCTCCCTGGGGCAATCCCCACACATATGAACCGACTCACAAACAGATGAATATCCTGAGCAAGGCGGACCTGTTTGTGAAAGCAGGTTCCGGAATTGAATTTGAACTGTTATGGATGAAAAGGCTTATAGCCCTGAATAAAAAAATGACTGTATGCGACTCATCTGAAAGCATTCATCTCATTGATATTCCAGATAATGAACATGAAGGTAAAGGAGATGAAGATCACCATAATTACCACTACAAAGACCCTCACATCTGGCTTTCCCCTGATAACGCGGTTATGATGTCTCAAAACATACTGCGCGCAATTATTGATATTGATCCATCAAGCACCGAATACTATGAGAAAAATTTTACGAAACTCGTTAATAACCTTCTATCTTTAAAGAAGGATATCAATAAAAGGCTGAAGAATATCAAAAACAGGCAGTTTTATATTTTTCATCCCGCGTGGGGATACTTTGCCAGGGATTTCAACCTGTTACAGATACCTGTTGAATATTCAGGAAAGGAGCCCACACCTGCCAGGATGGCCCGTCTCATAAAAAGGGCAAAACAGGAAAATATAAGGGTAATTTTTACTTCGCCCCAGTTCAGCAAAAAAAGTGCTGAAGTTATTGCAAATGAAATTGATGGCAGTGTGGTTTTTATTGACCCCATGGCCGGGGACTATTTAAATAATCTCGAACATATAGCTCAATTATTTCTGGAAAATATGAAATGAAAAAAGAAATTGTCAGTTTAAAAAATATAAGCGTGAAATATGGTGGTATTACAGTACTCCGGGACCATAACTTTTCGGTATATAATGATGATTTTATAGGCATCATTGGCCCCAATGGCGGGGGAAAGACAACACTTCTGAAAACTATACTGGGCCTGGTAAAACCGGCAAAAGGGGATATAAAAGTTTTTGGAAAGGATCCTGAAGAAGCAAGACAGAGGGTCGGATATGTCCCGCAGGTTTTGGAATTTGACAGGGACTTCCCCATCAGCGTAAAGGACACTGTCCTTATGGGAAGATTATCAGGAAAAGGGTTTTTCAGGTTTTATAACAAAGAAGATCATGAAGCGGTGGACCGGGCACTAGAAATAGTTGAGATGAACGACAAGAGCACCAGGAAGATCGGTTCATTATCAGGTGGTGAAAGACAGAGAGTGCTTATTGCAAGGGCGCTGGCATCAGAACCTGATCTGATCCTCCTGGATGAACCAACAGCAAGCATTGACCCGCAAATGAAGACAGGGATTTATGAACTGCTGAAGGAATTGAAAGAAAACATGGCAATAATCCTGGTCACCCATGATATAGGCGTAATAAGTTCTCACGTTGATAAAGTAGCGTGTCTTAACTGCCAGCTTTATTATCATAATTCAAAGGAAATACCCAGGGAGACACTTGAAGCAGTATACCATTGTCCGGTGGATATAATAGCCCATGGAATACCACACAGGGTACTGAAGGAGCATTAAAATGATTGAGGCATTACAATTCGAATACATGCAGAACGCGTTACTTGCAGCCCTCCTTGGAGGTATTGCCTGCGGCGTTATAGGCTCCTTCGTTGTCGTAAAAAAAATCGGATATATCAGCGGCGGTATTGCCCATGCCTCATTCGGAGGAATAGGTCTTGGTTACCTGATTGGAGTAAATCCTTTATTCTGCCTGGTCCCCTTTACCCTCATCTCCGCGTGGACAATAGGCATAATAAGCAGACAAGCGAATGTCAGCGAAGATACCGCGATAGGGATACTCTGGACAACAGGAATGGCGCTTGGTGTTATTTTTATCGGCCTTACCCCCGGGTACGTACCGGATTTGTTCAGTTATTTATTTGGAAATATCCTCACCATTCCCAGAAACGACATCTATCTTATGGTTGGCCTTGATCTCTTTATTTTGGCCGCGGTGTTTCTATTTTACAGGGAATTTCTTGCTATTTCCTTTGACGAGGAATATGCCCGGGCATCAGGGCTGCACACCCTGTTTATATATCTTTTTCTGCTTACGCTTGTCGCTGTTACCGTCGTAATGTTGATAAGGATAGTCGGTATTATTCTTGTAATAGCCCTTTTGACAATTCCGCCGTCCATAGCCCGGCAGTATACAATCAACCTGGTCCCGATGATGGTGCTTTCCGTAGTGATAGGGACAATCCTTACCCTGGGGGGATTATGGGGTTCCTATATTATTGATATTGCCTCCGGCGCGACAGTGATCCTTCTCCTTGCTTTCACCTTTATTATTTCAACAATAATTACAAAAATAAGGGGATGACCTGGTTGCTATAAACCCACAACCATTATTTTCCTGAGGGAACTATCATGATTCTCGTTGCTGACAACCTGAGAATAACTGACAGCACAATCCAGAATGCCATTAAAAACAGGGACAGGGATCAAATATATTCCCTGACGGAGCGGCTTGTTAATGCCGGAGCCGGGGCCATAGATATAAATCCCGGTCCTTTGACAAAGGAAGCGGACAGCCAAATGAAATTCTTTGTAGATTCTGTAAGGGTAGTTACTGATCTGCCGCTACTTCTCGATACAACAAACCCCGAAGCAATCAGGGCGGGGCTCAGTGCAGGTAAAACCGGAATGATTATAAACGGCTTTTCTCTCGAACCCTGTAAACTGGAGCAAATTCTGCCCCTTGCGAAGGAATTTGATGTAGATATCATAGGTTTTTTATTGAACTCCGACAGTCAGCCCCCTGCTGACATCCAGGATCGTCTCAATATAGCTGTTGAGCTATTTCAAAAATGCAGGGAAGCGGGCATTTCTGAAAACAGGCTTATTATCGATCCGGTTGTAGCTCCTCTTCTCTGGAATAACGGGGCAACCAGGAACATGGAGCTATTGGAGATCATTCGGCTTTTACCGGATATTCTCGGGTTTCAGGTGAGGACTATTGCGGGATTATCAAATCTTACCAGCGGTATCAGTGATAAGGAAAAGAAACTGACGCTTCAGAAGGCATACCTGCCCATGCTTGCGTCATCCGGTTTGACCATGCTTCTAATGGATATACTGAATACTCCTGTAGTTAATATGGCAAATACCTGCAATTCCCTGACAGGTAAAAAAACATTTACATTATATGATTTTTAGATTAACCTATTAACTTTGTTTCACTTAATAAAATTATTCCCGTTCATACTTTTCCAGTTCGACTCAAAAAACAGTTTTATATATTTAGTCTTCTTAATAATTTAAGTTTTTAAAACCTCAAAACTTTTAAAAGGAGGACAGTCATGAAAAAATTAGCTTTATTAATGGGGATTTTACTAATTGCAGGATGTGCCACTACTTCCGGCCCGCCGGGCCCGAGTATTGACGGTAAATGGGAAGGAACACTTGATATGATGGGCCAGTCAATGAAACTCGCTTATGATTTCAAGTCAGAAGGGGCTATGCTCACAGGTATTGCATATGGTCCACAGGGTGATCCGCTGGATATAACTAACGGGAAAATCGATGGAAACAATATTTCCTTTGATGTGGAGGTTACAGGTCAAATGAGCATGACCGTTAAATATACCGGCGTCCTTATGGGAGATGAGCTTGCACTGACCATGGAGATGGATATGGGCGAAGGTGGTCCTCCTGGTGGAGGTCCTGGCGGTCCTCCCGGCGGTGGCGGCGGTCCGGGTGGAGGAGGGATGCCTCCCAATAAATTTATAGCTAAACGCGTTATGGGCGGCGAATAATAACAGTTTATTCCCGGGGATTTGAATTAACCGCGTCTCTTCCACGGGAACACAGATATCGATTGTTTTTTTAAAGAGCGCCGGAAAGATCATGCTTTTCCTGCGCTCTTTCTTTTTCAATGAAAATAACGGACATATTTTCGTTTTTTTCTAATAATTCTTGAAAAATATCATTCATTTCATTATTTAAACTGTTACAAATACCATATTAACTAATATTTCATCATAAATAGGAGGAGTAAATGTCCAGAAAAACAATAGCGGCCTGTTTTGCCATCTCATTGATTTTTACAGCGCTTATAAACATATCATATGCAAATGCCTCGGGTAACGGATGTGACCGCGAATGCCTGGGTGGGTATATAACAAAGTACATTGACGCACTTCAGGCGCAAAAACCTGAATCCCTGCCCGTTTCTTCAAATGTAAAATTTACGGAAGACTGTAAAGAAATGAAACTGGGAGAAGGTCTCTGGAAAAGCAAAATCAGCCTCACAGATTACAGAAGGGATATCCTTGATCCCAGGGAAAAAACTGCCATATCCTTTCTGGTATTGGAAGAAAAAGGTACCCCTGTCTTTTTTGTGGTGAGATTAAAAATCGAGAACAAGAAGATAACAGAAATTGAATCCACGGTAGTAAGGGGCAGGGAAGAAGGCATGCTCTTTGAGCCAAACAACCTCAAGACAATAAGTAAAGGCATGGCCTATGTCCCGAAAAAGGAGGAACGGAATTCAAGGGAAGAAATGATTAAAATGGCAGTGACATATCCCGAAGGATTAAAAGTCGGCAGTTTTGTAAAAGTGGATTCACCCATGGCGCCTAACGCCTACAGATTTGAAAACGGCCAGCTCATGGCAGGTCCAAACTGCACCTTTTTCCAGGGTTGTGATAATATGAAAACCCAGATGATCCCTACCCTGGCCGGAATCAGGTATAAGGTTCAGGCTGTAGATGAAGAAATGGGTGTTGTTGCCATCCGTATGAATTTCGGTCCCGGTTCAACCTTCCAGGGTAACGATGTACTGGATGTGTGGCATTCATTTAAAATCTATAACAATGAAATTCACTCTTGCGAAGCATATTGTGAAAAAGTTCCGGCAGGAACCAATTTCGGCTGGGAATAGGATTTTTTCAGAAAATTCCAGTTAGACGTCATTCCCGCGGAGGCGGGAATCCATTTTAGATATTTCGATATTAGACCAGGTAACGTCTGCCTGGTTACGAATGTTCCTGATGATATATATTATCTGATTGTCCTTCGCCATTCGGTATTTGTTATTCGATTGTTCTAATAAAAAATGGATGCCCGTCTGCACGGGCATGACACAGCTTTGGATCGGGGAGCAGGAGATACCGGCTTTAAGTTTCATGGGTCAGTCACCCGGCACCTGACACCTGTACCTAATCCAGCAGCAAAGGCAGCCATGGCATGAATCGAGATGGCTTTGATTGGGCATTATTCGGCAAAGTTCCCCTAAGGTATTCCTCTAAATTAGAGAAGTCATCACCATCCGCATCCTCATCCGCGTCATCAGCCAGGGGATCAAGGCTGTACTGCACCTCCCAGCCGTCCGGCATTCCATCATCATCCGTGTCAGAGTCGGTGGGATCTGTTTCACCTGAATCAATAACACCGTTATGGTTTATATCCTCATCTCCATCGATAATTCCGTCGTCATCTGTGTCATTATCAAGGGGATCTGTTTCACCGGAGTCAATAATCCCATTCAGATTGGCATCCTCGACTCCATCGGCAATCCCGTCATCATCCGTATCCTGGTCATCTGGCGAAGTTCCGGCGTTGTATTCGATTATATTCGTATAACCGTCATCATCCAAGTCTTCATCAGCATCATTCACCAGAGGATCCAGATCATACTGCACCTCCCAGCCATCCGGCATTCCATCATCATCAGTATCCGGGTTATTCGGCAAAGTTCCCCTAAGATATTCCTCTAAATTAGAGAAGTCATCACCATCCTCATCCTCATCCGCGTCATCAACCAGGGGATCAAGGCTGTACTGCACCTCCCAGCCATCAGGCATCCCGTCATCATCTGTATCCGGGTCATTCGGTAGAGTTCCGTAGATGTATTCAATGTAATTATAAACCTCATCACCATCTAAATCTCCTCCAGCATCATTCCCCAGAGGATACAGGCCGTATTGAACTTCCCATCCATCAGGTATTCCATCATCATCTGTATCCGGGTCATCTGGTAAAGTTCCGGACATGTATTCATTGATATTAGTATGACCGTCATCATCCGGATCCCCCCCGGCATCATCCACCTGAGGATTCAGGCCGTATTGATCTTCCCACCCATCGGGTATTCCATCATTATCCGAGTCGATATAAAAGGCAGCTTCCATCCTGCCCCAACCGAAAATGTTGTCTTTTCCTGATTCCCCTTCCATGTCAATCGCAGTTGACTCTATGAACCTCTGCAGTTCATCAACCGTTAAATCAGGTTCAGCAGAAAGAATCAAAGCAGCCAGCCCTGCTACATGAGGCGCGGCTGCCGATGTTCCGAAGAAAGGTGAGTCCTTTAAATCGGTGTAGGCGAAGGTTGTTACACCATCCGGGCCCATAATATCCGGTTTTATCCTTGCGGGGCTGCCGTTCCAGTCATTTGTGGGCCCCTGTGAGCTGAAATCCTCCTGGGGCCCTTCTGCCCAGTTCATATAGTCAATAGCCCCCACTGCCAGAACGCTTTCCGCGTCAGCAGGTTCTGTTATGGAGCTGGAGGACATCGCTATTGCCTCTGTTGACGTAAAGGGAAGGAATGCACTTGTCCCCCCGAGATACAACTCAAGATTTATACCGGTGGGATCTCCTTCATCCCATCTCGTTATTACAATTGAAAAATACCGAAACGACTCCCAATCTCTAATATCCACAGATATATATTCCATGGGTGGAGCGTATTGGATACCTGTTTCCGGGTCAACCTCCTGGGAAGCCCAGGATATTTCCTCAATTTCAAAATCTTCAGGATCAGAAGGGTTGTGTGTAAAGAGGGTAAGGTCATAATCGATCCCGGTACCAGCCCAGTCATCCCATCTCATTAAGATAGTCACCTCATCCGTCTCAGATTCACCTTCGTCATTCCAGTCCGGATAGGCGCCTATGACATTATAAACACTATATGAAATGTCTTTATCGAACTCATGCCACAAATCATCATCGCTGTCATAAAAAGTCCCTTCCCAGTGAGAGCCCAAGGTATAGGTTTCACCCTCTTCTTCGATTGAAAAATTTCCACTATTACCAGCCGATGCAACCGCCAGTACTCCTGCTTCCCTTATCTCATCAAATACTTCATCCAGAGGCCCGGTGCCATTACCGGGGCCTGACCCAAATGTCCCCAATGACCAGCTGATTATGTCTATTTCATTGTTCACGCAGTAATCCTTCAACTCCCAGGTTTCCGTCTCATCCCCCAGTTTTATAAGGTGAAGTTCCGCGTCAGGCGCCATATCATGAATAATCTCGGCGCAGCCCGTTCCATGAACGTATTCGGTTTCAAGTCCCAGGCCGGAAAAATCATATTGTACTACATTCTCGGGCAGGTCCCCGTTTTCTATCGCCTCTGTCAAACCCATGAACCCCACATCAATAACCGCTACCTTTACACCTGAACCTTTATAAACAGTATCATGAAAAATATCCGCGTTTGTGATTTCCACTCCTTCAGAAACATCACCATGGGGATAAAGCTTGAAGGGGAACCTTGCCCTTGCAATTGCATCATTTTCTTCAACCAGCTGCTCTATTCTGTCAACAGGGATTTCCACAGCCATAAGATTGCGGCGTTTTCTTATGATCCTCCCCCCATACTTATCCATACTGTGTGCCAGTTCACCTTCGCTATCTTTTAATTTAAGAACAAGCCTGATCTTTTCAGGGGATTTTTCAGGAGATTTACTGATTTTTGATTTCAAAGCGGTTATTCGAGCCTTCCGGTTGGAGATATGTTTTCTCACTCTCGGATCAATTTTACGATGGGATTTCTTAATTTCTTCGAGTTTTGTTTTCTGCAGCAACAAATTTTTTTTCATCTTCACCAGTTTGGATGCATTCATTTCTGAAAATTTTGCATTTTCCAATTTCAAACTGCTTTTAATCTTTTCAAGCTTATATTTTTGGACATTTCGTGCAGGTTGACCGGAAGAATTGATCGGTAAAGTAAGGAGTACAATGAAAAGAAAAAATAAAGAAATTCGAGTAAATTTTGTACTCATGGTCGATAATTACCTCTCAAATATGAATATTAAATTTTTCTATAATTCCAAGTAAAAAGGAAACCGTAGACAGCGCGTCCCGAGTTACTTTTGATCCAGCCATTTAAATTTCTAAATTCCCAGGAAAAGTAATAAAATGATTAAAAAGTAAACCGTTTCCTTTTATTTTTAAATCATTTCATTGATATGAAAGATCAAAACCTATCAAAATAAAACAGGAAAGTCAGCAAAAATAGATTTATAAATACCCCGGGTTTTCACGGTTGACCTGGTAGCCAAAGGAATAAAGAAAAATCAATTAGGTGTCATTCTGGTCCCGTATCAAGTGCCTTTCGATTAACTCAAGGCCTTGAGTTTGTCGAACGGCGGGATAAACTCCGGCAGGAATTCATTCAGCCGTCATCCCCGCGAAGGCGGGGATCCATTTTTGTTTTTCCCAAAGAATCGTTGATTCGATACAGGCATGTAACATCCAGCATACAAGATGATTGACGTTATATTTCTCCGTAGAGTCATCAACCATATTGTTTTAAGACCCCCATATGTTTTATTAAATTATTCTTAAAGCTTTTATAATATGGTTCTTCCGGTTTTCTGGTAAATATATATACAGGAGATTGCTTCATTGTTTAAAATGGATTCCCGCCTTCGCGGGAATGACAAACCACTACGCGTCAATGCTAATTTTGTGAGCCTAAAAGCGAGAGATTTCAATCCCGGAGATAGGCATAAAATAAAAATAACCATTTGAAATGAAGCCGTTAAGTAAATATATTTATTCATCAACAATTTCTGTCATCTCATCACCTATATTGTTGATTGACCCCAATTATTTGACATTCAGCTATTGACTATTGACACACAAATGTTTCCTGGTATATTATCAAACCCTCTCAGAAGATTAATTGGCCATTTTAGGCTGCTGTAAGATCCAGTCATAGAATGATATAAACCTGTTATGAAACAAGGAGTTATTCAAATGCCAAAAAACAAAAAGCCCCAGAAAAAAGAAACCTCGGAACAAAAGAAGTACTCAAGACGCCAATTTCTTGTCGGCGGCAGTGCTGCGATTGCCGCGGGAGCTCTTGCGGCTACCCCCGGTGTAAAAACTGCCGAAGCATCAGAGGAAGTCTCCTACCCGGAGTCCAAAGGCTACCTGGTGTACGACAGCAAGAAATGCATCGGCTGCACAACCTGTATGCTGAGCTGCTCAATGGTGCATTACGGGGAACAGAACCTGTCTCTTTCCCGGATACAGATAATGCAGGATTCATTCGGTAAATTTCCCGATGACCTCCAGATAGCACCCTGCAGGCAGTGTGTGACACCACCGTGTGTTATTAATTGCCCTGTGGGAGCCGCCTTCATTGATACGGAAAACGGTAATGTCAGGAGAATTAATGAGGAAGAATGCATCGGCTGCAAAAAGTGTCTTGAAATGTGCCCCCAGCAGCCTCACAGGCCCGTTTGGAACCACATAGATGAAATATCCTCCAAGTGTGACCTCTGCATTGATACTCCCTACTGGGATGAAAAAGGCGGTCCCGGCGGAAAACAGGCGTGCGTGGAATCCTGCCCGATGCAGGCCATCAAGCTCGTCACCGAAGCTCCTGACCAGAAGGAGACAGAGGGATATAACATTAATCTGCGGAATGATCACTGGTTTAACCTTGGACTGGTGGATGACAGCAGGAAAGTACCACCGAGAATGCAAAACATGGGAATGATGTTTGGTGGACCAAAATTCAAGCCGAAACCAAAGGCGAAGAGATAGGAGGATTGATATGAAAGGCGGATATACAGGTAAAATAGCAAGGGTAAACCTGACTACTAAAACAGTCAGCACTATTCCAACAGAGAAGTATATTGAGTATGGCGGTGGTCATGGAATAGGATCAGCAATTTTTCTTGATCTGGTCGGAGATCAACTCCCCTTTGAGGCCTTTGATCCAAGAAATTTAATTATAATGATTGCATCTCCCTTTTCAGGAACAAATGTTCCCGCCTCGGGAAGGTGCGAAGTGCAGGGTCTTGGTCCGATGCTTTATCCTATTGAATGGTTTGGTCACAGCAACTTCGGCGGTCGTTTTACCTCTCAATTGAAATTTGCAGGGTGGGACGGGATTGTTGTTGAAGGGGCTGCAGACGGTCCGGCATGGATAAACATTGTAAATGACAAGATCATAATTGAAGATGGAAAAGATATTTGGGGAATGGATACCTGGGATACTCAGCAGGAAGTAGCCAGGCGGGTAATGCCCGACCTCAGGGATGGTGAATGGGCAGAAGTCGCTGATGATGACTACACTACCCAGATACCCGCGGTAGTATGCTGCGGTGTCGCGGGTGAAAATAAGAGCCGTCTTGGCGCACTGCTTCACGGACCCGGATCACAGGCCGCTTTATGCGGTTTTGGCGGAGTGTTCGGTTCAAAAAAACTTAAAGCTATAAGCGCAATCGGTACAAACGGTGTTAAGATTGCTGATCCGCAGGCTTATATGGATGCCCGTTTATGGTATAGGCAATTTCAGTGGAATGTTGATAATCCCAGGGAAGCTGAAAGATTCTCAGGCAGGGGATACAGCCTGATCAGCGGTGCACCGAGCGGTGGTAATGTTACAAATGGAAGGCCCCCTCTGCTTCCGGCAAGGGCTGCTGCCTGCGCGGCATGCCCCAGGGGCTGCCGTATGCGAACGGCAACCGCTGACAGTAATGAATCTGTTTGCGCGGGGACAATGGCCTTTGGAGGGTTCGGAGGCGGAGATGCGTCAGTTTCCCGCAGAAACAACGATTTGATGCAAAAATATGGCCTGGGCCACTGGCAGCTTATACCCACCATGGGGTATCTGGCACGAAGCCTTAACAGTAGAGGGCTTGTAGGCAAAGGGAAACTGATAGAATGCGATCTTCCTCTACACAAGTCTAACGATCCGGGTTATGCACATATGCTTATGGATGCCATTGCAAACCGGAAAGGCGTCGGCGATGACATGGCCGAAGGCGCTGCAAGATTCGCGGCAAAATACGGGCTTTATGAAGATGACATCAAATCAGGCCAGCTTAACCTCACCTACTATGGAACATCGAATCACTATGATTCAGCAACTCAAGTAGACTGGGGTTATGGATCTATTCTTGGTGAACGTGATCTCATGCTGCATATGATGGCCAATTATCCTCTTAGCTGGATGGCTAAGTCAGGTGACCCCTACCTGACAGCAGAAGAAGCGGCCAAGCTTTATTCAGAGGCAATGGCACCGTATAATGATTATGATGGTCATGAATTCATGATTGACTACGGCGACGGCCCCACGGGAATCTATTCTGATCATAAAGTAAAACAGCTTGCCTGGGTAAAGCATTATGAAAAGATGTGGATCGGGGGCGGAGGTTTCTGCGGCTGGAGATGGCCAATGTGTATTACCAATAACACGGCGGACAGACGAGGCCCTACACCAAACGCCGAGCCAAGATTCTGGAAGGCAGTCACCGGCCAGGATTTAAGCTTTGCAGACAGCATGGAAATGGGTCATAAGATCTATACCCTGGACAGGACAATCTGGGTATTGCAGGGAAGGCACAGGGACATGGAAGTTTTCCCCGCATATATATATGACAAACCCGGCAGAGGTGAAACCCTTCCAATGTACCAGGATGGTAAATGGACATATTCCTCCGGACAGGGTAGAAAATTGGACAGGGAGAAATTCGAAGACTGGAAAACCAGGTTCTATAAATTTGAAGGTTATGATAGTGAAACCGGGTATCCGACCCAGAAAACCCTCAAAGGCATGGGTATGAATAAAGCAGCTGACCTTCTGAAAAAACAGGATAAAAGCGTTTAAGAGCATGTCTTTGTTGAAACATTAATTCAAAAGAAAATTCGCCGGGAGAAACATGCTCCCGGCGAATTTCATCTGTAAGGGTCATATTAATCATTAATATTTCATCAAGTCTGATTTAAATGGAAGCCATTCAAATATTGCACCGCTATTCGCGGGATGCATTGTATAAAATGCATACAAATTCATTTATCCGACCAATTTGTTTCTTAAAAATAAAATTAACAACTATCAATTAGGAGGTTAACCGTGAAAAGGATATTTATTTCCGCAAAATCAATGATTTTGGTTATTGCATTAATCCTGGTTGGCAGCATATCAGAAGGCAGTGAAATAATCACAGTAATGAATCCGGCAATCGCTAACCCCATGGTGGACAGGACGGCATTAACAAAACGCCTGGATTCACTTGATAATAAAACCTTATATCTCGTTGATATTAACTGGGGAGGCCCAAATGCGGCCTACAGTGTTTTTCAGGAAATTGAGATATGGCTTGCCGAAAACAAGCCGAAGGTAAAAGTAGTGGTTAAAAGAAAAGCAGGGTCATATTTTGGTGATGATCCTGAACTATGGAAGGAAATCGGAGAGAAAGGAGACGCTGCCCTTATCGGCATATCCGGTTGAGACAGCTGCACTTCGGCCGTGAGCCGATTCTGTAAAACACTTGAAACAACTTATAATATACCCACTGTTGGCGCTGCGGCAGCCAATATGATGAAATACGCTGTTGGTTATAATGTAACAAATGTAACCGGTATGCCTATCCGTTTTGTAGGGTTCCCCTTCCCTGTAGCAGGCCAGCCCAGGGAAGTACACAGGCGCTATGTCAGGGGAAACGACATGTTAACTGGAAAACCAATGATGGAGACTATCATTGGCGCCCTGACAAAACCTCTGACAGAGACCGAGAAGTATTCAGGACCTGCTCCTGATCCGAAACCTGAACCCAGGTTTTTACCTCCTGATACGGAGGACAACCTCAGACGCCTCTTCAAGGAAAAGGACTGGACTGATTACAACCCGATTATCCTTCCCACCGAGATAAGAGTAAAGGCGATGCTGGAAGGTACCAGTCATGAACCGGACAAAGTAATTGTAACCCTCGACTGGCCGGGCGGCAGAAGGCCCTTTACCGTGGAAAAAGCCGCCATCTGTGCTGTAATGGCGGGAGCCAGACCGGAATACTTTCCTCTTATACTGGCTCTTGGAACCCAGGTGGGATCATTTGGCAACTCTACCAGTTCCATGGCCAATATGATACTGGTTAACGGCCCGATACGGGATGAACTGGGGATGAATTATAAGGGAAATGCCATGGGTCCACATAATGAGGTCAATTCGGTTATTGGACGGATTTTCACCTTAATGGCTAAGACAGCCGGGAATATCCACCACGGAGACACTACGTTCAGTACTCTGGGCAGCAACCTGCAATACAATAATCTCTGCATTGCAGAAAATGAGGAAGCCCTTCCTGAAGGATGGAAACCTTTCCATGTGCGAATGGGCTTTAAACCCAATGACAGCACTGTGGTTGTCGGACGGGGCTGGAGTTATATTTCCAGTGTTGGTGAAGCACTAAAGACCTATCCTCCACATTTTTTGATGCGTGATTACATGGGATCACTGGCAGCGCTTGGTGGTGGTACAGTAATTATGGATCCTACCGTCGCTGCTCTTCTTAAAGAAAGTCATGGTTTTGAAACAAAAGATGATCTCAGTAAATGGCTCGCGGATAATGTTGAAAAAACAGTTGCTTCATTTTTCGGCAATGGAGTAGTCACCACTATGTACATTCCAATGGCACGGCAGGGCTTGCAGCCATTCGCTGATTATTTAAAGATGCCCAAAGATAAATTGATTAAACCTCTAACCGCCAGGAGTATTAACATATTAGCTGTTGGCGGAGAAATTCAGACCACATGGTTTGTTACCGATTTCAGTCTTGGCCGTCCGGTTTCGGTCGATGATTGGAGGTAGGAAAAGACAGGGGCCAAGGATTCCGGGGTTCTAGGGTTCGAGTGAATAAATATAAGTCTCAAAACCCAATTAGAAATCTGTATAATCAGCTCAGAATAAAGCCTTATACAAAGCCTTAAAAAATGGTATAAGTCACTTGAATCCTCGACTCCTTGAACCCTTGGACCCTTTTTTTAGGAGCAATGATGAAAAGAATAGTATTGCCAGCTATAGCGGCTTTTACATTATTAATTTTACCAGCACTGTGTATATCCGCTGGAAAAACAGTTCATCCTGAACTGCCCCGGATAACCGCCGAAGAATTAAAAAAATTAATTGATGAAAAAGGTGAGTTTATACTGGTTGATTCCAGGGATAGCGGAAGTTACAACAAGGAGCATATCAAGGGGGCCATAAATATTCATTTTGATCCCACCGGGGATCCCATGGCCCGCAGAATGACTCTAATGGCAATCCCCATGGACAAATTAATAGTTGTTTACTGTGCTTGAGAGGATGATAAAACAAGCGCCGGTCTGGCGCTGGAGTTATATAACCAGGGGATTAATATGGATAAGATAAAAATTTTATCCAGAGGTATTCTCAGCTGGAAGGAGTCGGGATACCCCCTTGTTACTACCGGGAATTAAAAGGAGGCAAGTATTATGGCTGATTTGGCAGGCGTAAACGGACAAAGAAAAGAATTCAGGGTTGTAGGAAAGGAGAACCTTCCCGGAAGGCTGTCATTTTCCCAGGCAACAGGTGTAGCAAAATTCGGGGCTGATTATGTCTTTCCGGATATGCTCCACGCTAAATTCCTAAGAAGCCCCTACGCGAACGCGAAAATCAATAGTATGAATATTAAAAATACCATGAAAATACCGGGAGTTGTAGATATTCTCACCTGGGAGGATGAGGATATAAAAAATATGGGCGGTGGCGGCGGCGGATTTATGATGGGGCCTGCTCAGCCCTTCATTTCAAATACCGCGGACCAGGAAGGCGGCATTATTGGCGCGATTGTAGTTGCCGAAAGTGAAGATGTATGTGAAGAGGCATTGAGGCAGCTCAAAAAGGACAGCAAATGGGAAGTGCTGCCCCATGTTGTAGATATTCTTAAAGGAAGGGAACCGGATGCTCCTGTCATTCGCCCCCCTGCCCCGCAAAGTAAAGGCGGGTTAGGAGGGTTTGGAATGGGTGGAGACGACAATCCTCCTAAAAAAGGAAATGTGTCCTATTCCAATACAAACGACGGTGATGTGGAAAAAGGTTTCAAGGAAGCGGACCACATCCTTGAATGCGATGTGAATACGCCTTCCTTTGCCGGGCATATACCCAATCCAATTGGTTCCGTGGCATACTGGTATGACAGCCCCTATCACGGAGAAGGAAAGAACCTTCGCATCGAAGGTGTTCCATGGGGGCATGGCCAGGCCGTGCGCATGGCAGGCGTTTCCGGTGAAAAGGTCTATCAGGAGTGTTTCTTCGTGGGCGGTAGATACTGTGACTGGGGTACCCGTAAATCCCAGCTGATAACCCCCCTGCTCGCAAAAAGGACAGGAAGGCCGGTCAGATGTGTAAACAGCCGTTATGACCAGTACGATTTCAACCTGAACCTCCGGTACATACATCTCAAGATCGGATTTAAAAAGAACGGATTGATTACTGCCATAGACGATTTCTCAATAGCGGACGCCGGAATCGTGGGCAGCACCAATTTCGGGACATCCATGGACCAGACCTACGGCCCCTATTTTATCACCAAATGCCAGAACGTTAAACAGAGCATGGACATGGTCGACAGCAACCGGGGAAAAATGTGGACCAGCGGCCAGCATAACCCAATGAACGGGGATGCTACAACCGTTGCGATACATTTAATCGCGGAAAAACTCGGCAAGGATCCCATAGAGATTGCGAGACTTAACGTTCACGGACCCACATCCCAGACTGATCCAAATCCTACCCCCAGCCTCGAGGCATGTATTGAGGCCGGCAAGAAACTGATGAACTGGGAATGGCACGGCACAGGAAAAAAGAAGCTAAAAGATGGCAGGATGCACGGAGCAAGTTTCAGGTACAGCCAGTGCCCGAGGCATTCGGGGATGTCCTTTAACCCTAAACTCGAACTAAGGAACGGAGAAGTACATCTGGAATCCAGCGGGGCGGTTATCGGCAATTATATTCAGGAAGCAAACATGATGGTTGTCGCGGAAGAGCTCGGCCTGAGGTACGAGGACATTAAATCCAAGCTTGACCACAATGCAACCTACAGGCCCTATGGAGGAGGCAGTGACGGAACAACCGCTTCCGGGTGGGCATTAAAAGAGTGTGCCAATAAATTAAAAAAGAAGATTCTTGAAGCAGCTGTCGAGGAGGCAAACAATCCTCCCGCACAAACAGGATTTGGCGGATTCGGCGGGTTCGGACAAAAACAGCAGCCAAATCCCTTTAAAGGTAAAAAGCCTGAAGATCTGGACCTGTATGATGGAAAAGTAATTCTCAAGAATGATCCGGGTACAGGTCTTCCCCTTGCGCAGGCTGTTCGTGGTAACCTGTTCGCAACATACTCAGGGAGACCCCCCCTGGCCCTCTGGAACGAACGCGGTCATAAGCTTGACACAATGAACGTGGCCATGTGCGAGGTAGCTGTTGATACAGAGACGGGGGAAGTAGAAATTATCAAATTTGGTGTTGCGGCTGACCCCGGCAAGATCATGCGCCGAACATCTCTGGAGAGCCAGATTGACCAGGTGATGTTCTTCAGTGAAGGCTGCCAGCTGTATGAGGATTTCATATTTGACGAAGAAACCGGTGTAAGGTTAAATACAAATATGTTTGAGTATAAAAAACCTACTATTCTGGATCGCGCGCCCGTTGACCTGGATTTACTGGAAACACGCGCGGGTAATGCCGCTTACGGTGCGAACGGCATAAGTCATTCACTTGCAAACACGCATCTTGTTGTTGCCGCGATATACAATGCTATCGGTAAATGGGTTGATCCGCCGGCCACGCCGGATAAGGTGCTCAAGGCCCTTGGCAAGACGTAAGGATAATTAAAATGCTTAAATATATTAGCAGATGGATGGATTACACTTTACCGACCGGCCAGGAATTTTCTATAGCGGTATGCGGGTACAGCGGTATGGTACGCCATCTATACCTGGGAAATGACCCGGTTCGAAGGATGCTTGTACAACATGTGTATGTGGAAGAAGGATACTGCCAGACCGGTGATCACTGTCTCGCTCTTGATTGCCCGTTAAACAGGGCGGAAACGGAACATCTTCTTCATATGCTGGACATGAATGAAGATGAATCCATGGATGAGGAAGCAGCCGATCAGTGGGGAACTGAAAGCACACTTGAAGGTTTTTTATTATTTGTCCGCAAAATGACAGAATCGCTGCCGGATGATCTTAAAAAACCTCAGGCGCCTGTAAGTGAGGAATAAGTAACCCGGAAACAGCATGGAAAAAGTCACAGACTGGATAAAACTGTGGAAAGAACTTGTGGAAAGGCAGGGGCCTTTCTGGAACCTGAGTAAAAGGTCTGATGAGAATGCGTATAAATGGAAAGACCGCGCAAAGAAGTTTGATGCCAGGGTAAAAAAACGATGGTCTAAACCCGATCCACACAGGGCTTATATCATCTCAATGATTTCACAGGTCAAGGAGGCTTCTGTTCTTGATATCGGAGCGGGTACAGGGGCCTGGTCCATACTTATGTCAAAGGCGGCGCGAAAAATTACCGCCATCGAACCATCTCCTGACATGAGAAGTCTCTTCAGAGACCACCTGAAAAAAGAAGGGATTAATAATGTTGAAATTCTTGATGGAAGCTGGCCAATCAAAGATATTGAATCCCATGACTTTACATTGTCATCTCATTCTGTTTACGGGTGCGAGGACCTCTCTGGCTTTATAAACGCGATGACCAATGCTACAAGGTATACATGTTTTATGCTTCTCCGGGCGCCTGAACCCGGTGGTCTTATGGCCAGGGCAGCCGAACGAATATGGGGGCAACCATATAACAGCCCCAACTTCCAGTTAGTATATAACGCCATGCTCCAGATGGGCATGTTTCCCAATGTCCTTATGGAAGAAAAAGGCTTGTGGCCGGGAAAGACAAGTAAAAATTTTGATGA
Source organism: Thermodesulfobacteriota bacterium (assembly GCA_042573485.1). Taxonomy (GTDB): domain Bacteria; phylum Desulfobacterota; class DSM-4660; order Desulfatiglandales; family HGW-15; genus JAAZBV01. Next base: position 30,757 of record JBHPCX010000034.1, read on the forward strand.
AGCCTACGAAAAAATCAGGCGCAGGTTTGGAGTAGATGAAGGGTCAGAACATGGTGCATACCTGAGGAATCTGCTGAAAGAGAACCTCAAGGAAGTTGAGGGAAAGGTTCAATGGCCGGCTGAAGTAAGGACAGGGCTTTTGTACTGGAATACTTACAGGAGTACAACACAGGCTGATCAGGTTCCGGTTGATTCCCGGGCCCCATCCGCTTAAACTCCTGTGCAGATTTTTAATTTTAGTGAGATATAATAATGAGCATACAGCCACAATGGAAACAGAAATATGACGGGCTCAAGGATTACGTCGCGGCAAACCCGGAAATTCACATTGACTCAAATGAATTATCCATCCCGGAGCATTTACGGGCCGGGTTCTATGAGCGCTTCGATGATATCCGTAATTCATTTGTAGACACGGTTTTTACATCCCTGCCCTTTGAAATGAATTCTCTTTGCGAAAATTACACATGGGTTGAAAAGGAAATAACCGATTCCTTAGAGCTTAAACGTATTGACCTGCCGGTGGACCTTTCAAGCTTTCTGCACAATCCAAAAGAGAGCCTGACTCGCGGAATATTTAACCGGCTTTTTGAAATGGTCCAGGGGAAGATATCTTTAGAGGATTTCGAGCAAATGGCCGGCTATGATCTTACAGTTACCGCTTCAGAACTGTTCCGGTTGGGTTATGAGTCCTGGGCCGCCCTTTCAATATCCCTTCTATTAGAGCCTGACCAGGCCTTTAGTGTCTCACTAGACGAGGATTTTGACCCGGTTGTTTCAGAGCTCGAGGAAATCGCCTTTGGCCGCCAGTTTCATCACTCTGCGAAGCGTATTCCGGAATTCATCCTTCATTCGAAAAAACTGGACAGTTACGTAGCCGTTAAAATGCCCCTGGTAAAGGAAATCGGATCCTATTATCTCCCCTATGAACTCCCCACTAAAAAACTTTTAAGAGACCATACAGGAGATACATCTTCTGTTCTTGACTACCGTGTTTTATTTCTTTCAATCTTTCAGGACCTTAATAAAATCCCCGTATTTGCTGATTTATTTAAAAGGGAAATCAACGGGCCTGAATTGATGGTTGAATTTCTTACTGAACAGGACCTTTCTGATAAGGATGAAATTACTCAGATTCAAAACCGCCTGAATATTATGAAGCCCGGGAAAGGCAGCAGTATTGTTTTAATAAATTCAGAACCGGATTCCGGCATTAATAAACCGGTTGAAGATATCGATATATTTAAAGTCGGGCTCGATACACCGAAGTTACATCAGGTAATCGATAAACTTCTGTAATACTGAACAGACTGTGGATTTTAAATTGACATAGAAACACCGTTTCCCTATACTTTTTTAACGTTTTATCAACTCAATCTCGGGAGGACCGATTATGACGGATGAAACAACAAATGTAAACCGCAGAAGCTTTCTCAAAAACGCGGGAGTTATTCTCGGAGGCAGCGCCCTTGGAGCCGCCGGAATGACACTCAGGCCTGAAATGGCTCAGGCTGCAGCAGCGGTAAATTCTACTCCTTCAACCATCACTCAATTCCGATGCCCGGTTTGCAGCAAGGATTTCAGCAACTTCGCGGATTTAAAAAACCACTTTGCCACCGAACATCCGGACGCAGTCGTTCCGGTTACAACCAAACTCAACATCAACGGCAAGGATTGCGAAGTTCTGATCGAACCTCACTGGACACTGCAGAGAGCACTCCAGTATAAGCTCTGTCTGACAGGTGCCAAGCAGATGTGCGACAGGGGTGCATGCGGATCATGTACGGTCATCATTGACGGAAGGGCTGTCCTTTCGTGCACAACACTTGCCGTGGAATGTGAAGGCAAATCCATCCAGACGGTAGAAGGCATCGCGGCCGATCCGAAGTGGAGGCCACTGATTGACTCCTACTGCAAATGGGACGCCATGCAGTGTGGTTACTGTACTCCGGGATTTCTTGTTTCTTCCAAAGCTCTGCTTGATAAGAATCCCAATCCGAACGAGGAAGACTGCAAGCAGGCCCTGGCCGGTAATATCTGCTGTTGCGGAACTTACCCGCGACATCCCACCGCTATAATGGAAGCAGCTCCAAATATAAAAGCATTAGGCAAGGCATAGGAGGAATATTATGAAACCATTTAATCATACAAACGCGACATCACTGTCAGAAATAAGGACCGCCCTGGCTGACGGCAAGACAACTCTCATTGCCGGCGGTACGGATCTCCTTGGAACCCTCAAAGACAATATCCTCCGGGACTATCCCTCTACCCTGATCAATCTCAAGACTGTTCCCAATGTTGATTTCATCAAGGAAAGCGGAGGCATGCTCAAAA
>JBHPCX010000035.1:0-32291 GCA_042573485.1 Thermodesulfobacteriota bacterium
TTAGTTAACACTTGATAAACAATGGTAATTAAATGTTTTTTAATTACTACAAAACAGAATATGGAACACAAAAAAATACTTAAAATTAAAAACGACCTTGGTCTTCATGGTCGTGCCGCAGCAAAAATTGTGGACCTTAAGCGTAAGTATAAATCAAAGCTGTATTTTAAAAAAGACGGGAATAATGAAGTTGATGGATCGAATATACTTTCAATACTTACTCTTTCAGGAAGTAAGGGGAGTAAAGTAGAAGCCAGGGCAGTAGGCAGTGATTCAAATGAACTGATAGAGAAACTGGCACAGCTGTTTGAAAAAAAATTTGGTGAAGGCAAATGACGGACCAGTTGATAACCGAAAACATAAAATTAACCGGGATAGCAGTATCTCCAGGTATAGTTATAGGTAAAGCCCGGCTGGTAGACAGGTCAAAACAAAAGATAATATATCAGTACCTCATTAATGACGAAGAAATCGACAAGGAAATCGAAAGGTTCAAAGAAGCTCTTGAATTAACAAAGAAGCAGATCTTAACCCTCAAAAACGGAATGGCTGAAAGTATCAAGGAACATTCCTTTATTCTGGATGCCCACCTGATGATTGTGGACGACAATATGGTGTCTGACACAACAATTAACACAATTCTTGAAGAAAAGATTAATGCAGAGTGGGCTCTGAAAAAATCAATACAAAAAGTACGCCAGGTTTTTAAGGAAATAAATTACGAATATATAAGAGACCGTATCAATGATGTTGAAAACGTCGCGGAAAGAATTCTCAGAAATCTTTCCGGGAAAAAACATGACAGCCTGTCTAAAATAAAAGAACGGGTTATTATAGTCGCTCACGATCTGTCTCCCACGGATACAAGTGAACTGAACACCACCATGGTTATGGGATTTATAACTGATGTCGGGGGAAAGACCTCACACACGGCGATAATGGCGCAGTCCCTAAAAATACCTGCTGTACTGGGGCTGCAATCCATAACAAACCAGGTCCAGGATGGTACCCTCCTGGTAATAGATGGTTATAAGGGTGAAGTAATTATAAACCCTGATGATGACGCGATAATCTATTATCAGGAAAAAACCCTGTATTACGAAAAATATATCTCAAGTGTACTTCGCGTAAGCCACCTTCCCGCGGAAACAGTTGACGGCCGCAGGATGACCATCAACGCTAATATAGAGTTTCTTGAAGAGGTAGTGTCAGCAAAGGATAACGGGGCCGAGGGTATTGGCTTATACAGAACGGAATTCCTCTATTTACGGGAAAAGGGTATTCCGGATGAACAGAAGCTCTTTGAAGATTACAAGGAAGTAGCCGAGATAATGGCCCCTGCTCCAGTAACCATACGTACACTTGATATTGGAGGAGATAAAATTCTACCGTCCAAGAACTATTCCGTGGAGTCAAACCCCGCGCTCGGTTTAAGGGCAATCAGGTTTTGCCTTCAAAATCCGGATATTTTTAAAAGCCAGCTAAGGGCCATTTTAAGGGCCAGTGTATACGGAAATACAAGGGTCATGTTTCCCATGATTTCCAGTATACAGGAATTTCTTGAAGCAAAAAATATTCTTGAACAGGTTATGAAAGACCTTGATGAGGAAAGCATTGATTATGATAAGGATATAAAAGTCGGCGCCATGATAGAGATACCATCCGCTGTTGTTGTTGCTGATATTCTGGCTAAACAGGCTGACTTCTTCAGTATTGGCACAAATGACCTGATACAGTACTCTCTTGCCATAGACAGGACCAACGAGCACGTTGACTATATGTATGACCCTTACAATCCAGCAATTATCAGAATGATAATCCAGGTTGTCAAATCCGCAAAAAAAGCAGGCATTGAAGTCGCTCTTTGCGGTGAAATGGCTGGTGACCCGTTATGCACCTCCCTTTTACTGGGAATGGGTATTAAAGAATTGAGCCTTACTTCGGGGGGAATCCCTCTCCTTAAGAAACTTATAAGGTCGCTCTCGAAAAAAGAAGCGGAAAGGGACCTTAAAAAAATACTTAAATTAAATACATCAGATGAAATCAGGGATTTTATCCATGAAAGAACAAAGGATTATCTTCCTAATGCAGACGAAAGTAATTACGATGACGCTGATCATCAAAAAAATGCCTTAGCCAATCATTAGATTTATCTGCGCGTTGCTTCCGCGATTCTATTTTAAAGGTGAGTTTCAAATATAAAATGAGCAAAAGAATAGTATGTCAAAATAAAAAAGCCCACCATGATTATTTCATCGATGAGGTTATTGAAGCCGGAATGGTACTTATAGGCCCTGAGGTAAAATCTCTTAGAGAAGGCAGGGCAAGCCTGGTTGACGGGTACGCGAAAGTAAAAAACAGTGAAGTTTTTCTCCATAATATGCATATTACGCCCTACCCTTACGCCAGTCATCTGAACCTGGAGCCGAAAAGAACAAGAAAACTCCTTTTACATAAAAAAGAGATTAAGCGCCTTATTGGGAAAACAAGGGAAAAGGGTTATTCATTAATTCCCTTGAAAGTTTACTTTTCAGGAAGCAAGGCAAAGGTTGAAATAGGCCTGGCAAAGGGAAAGAGGAAATATGATAAACGTCAAACCCTCAAAGAAAAGGAAATGAAGAGGGAGATGGACCAGGCCCGTAAAAAATACTGATCTAATGTAATATCATATGACTTCAATTTAAATGAAGTTCACTCCTGCTTAACCTAGACAACTTTTTAGTGGCATATAAAATGCCACCCTACGAAAAACCTCGGAAACGTAGGGTGGGGTTTTACACCCCACCTAATTAATCCTTTCAGAATAAGGTGTTATATTGGTCAATTGATCAGTGAAAATATTGACTATTCATAGTTTTATGATTATAATTTAGAGGTTTTACAACATATCCCTATTAAGTTTATCCGCTTAATCGGGTTATTATTCACTTCAAATAAATCTATCACACGGGGGCGAAACGGGTTCGACGGGGATAAAGAAACTTAAGTTGCATATCGAGGTGCTATCTGCTCGTAAAACAGGTGGATTTAAACCAAACGCAGACGATTACGCGTACGCTTTAGCCGCGTAAATATTAGGCTAACGGCCTTTCCAGTCTCTCCTGCGTGACAGGAAAGGGCGTCGACAGAGCAGGATAGCTGAGATGACATACCTGTAGGTCATTGACGCGAACCCCCTTTTACAGGTTAGTCCTTAAGGACTTTGCCCGCCAGGAATTTAAGGGCGAACACTTTATAGCGGGATAAATATGTAGAAGCTTAAGTGGAATATTTTCGGACGGGGGTTCGACTCCCCCCGCCTCCACCAGTTTTAACTTGTATATTCAGATAGTTCCAAATCTTCATCTTCTTGCTCTGGTAGAATCCTGGTAGAATTCCAAGCTTTTTCCAATCGAGATCCATCATCTGTAGCCGATGTATATCGGTAGTAGTGGTCTATAATCATTCTGGGTGTGGTATGTCCAACTTGTTTCTGAACGAAACTCATCCTCTCATTTTCATCTAATGAGTTCGTGATGTAAGATGCTCTGCTGTCTTTCATGCTGATGTTCGAGTCATTAGCAATCTTTTTGAGTGTCGGTTTTATCACAGAATTATTTAGAGTATGCCTGTGGATAGGACGACCCTTTGTATTTAGAAAAACAAAACTTTCCCCTTTCCCTTTCCATGTTCTTTTTCTCTGCTCTCTCAATGCTTCTATGACAAAGCCAGGAATTTTAAGTTCTCTATTCGAACTTTCAGTCTTTGGCTCTTTATAGATTATTTTTCCACCTTTACCTCTAACAAGGTTTCTGCGGACATGTATAATTCCATTAGATAAATCAACTCGCTTCCATTTCAAACCTGTTACTTCTGCCACTCTTATTCCTGAAAAAAATAATAAGATAAAAAGTGGTTTCCAAAAGTCATTAAGCTCCTCAATGAAGAGATTAATTTCATCTATATTTAGAGGCCTCTTCTTTATACTTTTGGACTTTTTTATAGGTTCTACATCAGCAAATGGATTATACTGAATAAATTTATGCTTTTTAGCAAACCGCATTACAAGACGAAATGGGGTCAATATATTCTGTTTGGTTTTGCTTCCACATTTCAAATTACTGATAAATATTTCTATATCCAAACTCGTGATTTTATCAATAGGCCGATTCCCAAAAATAGAGAGAACAACTAGCTCAAGAAATAGCTGATTAATTCTCGCATGCGAACCTTGTTAAGGTTTATCTGTTCAAAGAATTTATCTGAATTCCAGCACTATACCCCACCCTCATCCTAGCCAATATTACCAAATGTTTCAGCCGTTCTGTCTGAGTCATGGTGGGTTATGCTTGTAGTGTCGAGGGATGTATAGGGAGTGGGTATATACATGATAGTGATACTGTTAGATATTTATTATCTACAATTCAATATGTTATGATACTATAATTATAGTTTTTTTTATTACTGTAGGATATAGTGAATGAAATTGAAATTACTGCGACGATAGACTTTGCCAAGTAAGTAAATGTTTTTTTTGCAAAAAGGTTTTTACCATGACCCAAAGCAAACGTTCCATTTTATTTGCCTGCCTTTTTATCTTTGGAATAAGTTTACGTTTGATGTTGTACTGGCAAAATCCGGTTTTCAATAGCTTTGATGACCACTATGAGCCAATATTAAAAATCTTCTACGAAGGTATTCCAGCGAAAGACGCCTGCTATCAATGCTACCACCCTCCCATATTTTATTATTTGTCCGCTATGGTTGGCAAACTGGTCTCTAATGATATATTAAGGCTTAAAGCTGAATCGGTTTTTAAACTGTGGCAACTAATTCCCTGTCTGTTTGGTATCCTGCATTTAATTTTGATCTACCTGATCCTTGAACGGATTAAAGTATCCGAGTTTTCAAAGATTCTTACTTTTGCGACAGCCTGTTTTCTACCCCGACATATCTATATGTCTGTCCTTCATTCCAATGATACAATCTCATATTTTTTTGTGGGGCTTTGTGTCTACCTGCTACTGATAGCTATTGATCGTAAATTTCCACCCTCTTTGTTGATCCTTTTAAGCCTCAGTATTACGATCACAATTTTCACCAAATACACTGCTTTTATCATCTTACCAGTTGTTGTCACAACTGCTCTACTGGTCTTCGTGTGGAATATGTTTTCCCGAAGAAAAATTGCTACTCTTCTTTTAACACTAGTAGCACCATTATTTCTGTTATCATTGTATACATCCTCTAATATAAAGAAATACGGTACTCCTCTACCTAGGCAAAATATAATCGCATACACAAATGTTATACAGCCACAGGTAGAGAAAATAAGTTATATCAGCTTTAAGCCCTGGGAAACCATTAATCCATTAATAATCACTCCCGACAATATTGGTTCATTTTGGACACTAATTTATAGCCGTACTTTTTGGGATCTTGAGCCAAGATTTTTGCTTGCTACAGATCCTGGGCCGTGGTGGGATGATTATTATAATTGGCTCAGTGGTAGATCAACCTTTCCTAGCACGATACAACTATCAAACACTACTGTTTTCACAGGTTCCAGCTTGATCACGTTGGGTTTAATCCCCTTGCTGTTTATCATGATTGGTGGATATCAGTCTGTTTTTGGACGGTGGAGTGTCTGGAATAGATCATATCGGACAGAGGCATTAAAAGTACATATCCTGCTAGTCATTTTTATTTTCAATGTTATCGGGATTGTTTATTGGGTTTCAAGTAATCCGGTATATAGCACAATGAAAGCTGCTTATTTTCTTAATTCGTTACCGGCCTTAATGGTGTTTATGTGTCTTGGGTTAATGTTGATAGAGAAGATAAAAGCTATCAAATGTGCTGTCATTATAGTATTTATTGTACTATTTACTATAGTTATCTGGCATATACTCCATATCATAATCAGCTTATGATTTTGTGATGATTCCCGTTATCTCTATGTTTGTTTTCTGCTATTAATGAAAAGCCAGGTAGATAGCTGTATCTGGTACAACAGGTGCAAGTGTCTTTGGTATAGTAAAAGACAATAGTGATGACCGTCTGACTGCCATGTATCAATAACAAAGTGTTTCTATTTATTAACCTGTCATTTTAAAGGTGTTTTCTACATTTAATAACTGCTACTAATTAAATTGTGGTGCTATGATATATGTAGCTTATATTTCTGTTATTACTCCTATATTACAATTCTACTAAGTTAAATAGGATTGTTGACACTGGTGTATTTACACTTTATGGGTCCCCAACGCACACACTTTTTCTGATAATGTAAAAAAGGATTTAAGCAGACACAATTATTGGGTGTGGATTATGTTGATGTCTATCGTTACCAGCAAATTTGGTCTGGTAGAATACTGGTAGAATTTTTTGATTTTGGTTGCTATGAATTGAACATATTGAACTTATTTTACTTATTGTAAATGCCCTAATGCTTTGAAATCAGAAGGAAAGCCATGAGTATCAGCCATATAGTAGTTTTTCATTGCGGGAAATTCGACTCCCCCCGCCTCCACCAGCCTTCGCCAAGGCTACGGCTGGCAGGCCATCCTGTTTAATTTGATTATTTCACAATTTTGACTGGCTACTCCATAAAGCGAAGGCTGTCCGCCGAAGTTTTAACGAAGGAGGACCAAATGAAGTATGTGTACTTAATTCAAAGTATTTCTTTTCCTGATCAAAAACACATTGGAATTACGTCAAACTTAAAAAACCGACTTCGTGATCATAACTCAGGCAAATCTTCACATACGGTGAAATCTAAATTAATAATAAAATAAAACGTGGTTAGAAATTGACTTATGTTCATTGTTTTCACTTTTTTAGCTCTAATGCTTCTTTAAGATTGTTTTTCGCGGTAACATGTTTTGGATTTATTTGTAATGCTTTCCTATACTGTTCAATCGCTCCGTCAATATTCCCGCTAGCGATTAGTGCAACACCCAGGTTGTTGTGCGCTTCCATATAATCCGGTTTGAGTCGCAATGCTTCTTCATAATGCTCGACAGCACCATCTATTAAACCCAGCTCTTTAAGTGCATTACCCAGGTTGTTGTGTGCTTTCTCATGATTCGGCTTGATGCGTAATGCCTCTTCATAATGCTCAATAACGTCATGTATTAATCCCTGCTTATTAAGTGCAAGGCCCAGGTTGTAATGTGGTCGAAAAAGTTGAGGAGACTTCTTAACACAATCTTTCCACAGGGTGATCTTACTTTTCCATACACTATTTCTCACATATGTAGCCGTGCTCATGGACAGGATAATGACAGTAGAAATTAGAATAATCCATAATCGCCTCATCGATAGGAAATTAAATAAAAAATAAGCCGCGAGAAGCGAAAAACCGAACATGGGGAGATAAAGCCGATGCTCGAATATCATCTCCAGCCCAATAACAGAGGACTCTATTATTAAATTAAGAAAAAACCACAAGATACAAAAAGAAATCAGCCTGTGTTTTCTGGCAATATGAAGTGCTGCGCCGATTAGGGCTACAATTGCTAGGATAGAAAAAAGTGTTGTTATTGGCTCTATTAAAGAAGATGAAGTTGTAACATGATGAAGAATATTAAGTCTTGAAGGATGCGGCCAAAAAAGCAGACTGATATAAAACAGGACCACCCTGAATTGGGTTAATACTCGTTCAGACATTGTAAAATCCCGATGTACATAGGATGCCAGGACCTTATCAAGGGGATTCTCTCCCAAATAGATGAAGACAACAAGACCCGAGATAACCAACAGACCCAGGAAAAACTTGATATTTTGCTTTAACCACTCAAATCGAAGGTCATGTAAAAAATACCATTCATATAACAGTATTATTAAAGGTAATGTGGCGGCAATCTCTTTAGAACCAAGGGCCAAAACCCCGGATGAAAAACAGCCGCAAAACATGGCCCACTGCTTCCACTTTATTCGAACCAGACGACCATTAATATAGAGAAGCAGCGACAGCAAAAAAAACATAACTGCCATACTGGTCATTCTCTGGACAATGTATGTGACCGATTGTATTTGAACAGGGTGACCGATAAAAATCAAAGCCGAAAACAATGACATTAATGGAATTGAGCGATCAAAAGATCCCGAAACTGCCTGATTTGGAAGATTAGATACCTGTTTTAGTAAAAGAAGAGAAAGGAAGTAGACAAGAATCCCATTGATGGAATGGATGATGATATTTACGATGTGATAGCCAGTAGTATTATAATGACCAAAATAATAGTTAAGGGCCAGGCTGATATTAGCAACGGGACGATTTGTTTGAATGCTTTTAAATCCTGCATCGAATAATTGCTGAAAATCAATCTTGTTTATCCGTAGATAATGGTTCCGTGTAATATTAGGCTGGTCGTCGAAAAAAAAAGGAGCTCTAATAATGTTGGAATAGACAATAATGCTAAAAAGACATATTGCGAGGAGGGCAATCAGGTGATACTTGTAAGCAGCATCGCTGTCTTTTTTCACTACATGAGTTATTGTTTTATCTTTTTGAGATTTTTCTTCCAATTGTCTCAAAATTTTTTGCACGTCCCTGGTGCTTATTTTAAGATCTTTGGCAATTTTCTCAGGTGTTTTTCTTGTGATATTGCGTTTAATATATTTTATCTTTTTATTCGACAACATACGGCAACTATTGGAATCAGCATATTTAATATAAGTTTTTTTTGGCACAACATACTACCCCTGTGAATCAGCATGCAATAATGACCCACCTATAGGCCAAATCGGCGTCCAATTTTGACCCATGCTTTTAACTGATAACTATTTATTTCCATTATGTATCGGCAAATGAAAATGCGCTTTCAAAAATGTAGATCATTTCAATATATATAATTCTTGGACTCAGCACACTTAAAAGTTTTGGCGTGATCTGTAGTCATAATGAAACCAGGCGGACCTTGCTAAGAATGAAGTCTATAACAAGCTTGACCAAAAGCAGGTAACCGCATGGTTAGACTTACGCAATAAAGCAGCACACGGTAAATATGACGAATATTCTAAAGAACAAGTTTCAGGAATGCTTCAAGGTGTTTTGGACTTCATGACACGTAATCCAATATAAAACGATCTTTTCTGTACCTTAATAAACATTTCATCGTCCTTCCCGGCAATGTTCAGTGCCTCCGGTGTAAAAGAGAAGTCAAGGAAAGCCCTTATCCTGCATAAGCTTCCCGAAGAGTTCCACAGATCCCGGAGCATACCCTGCGTAGTGATTATTGAAATACACATAGGTGGGGACGTTCTTTCTTGCTTTATTTTACCTAGGCTTATTTTACCTATAGGCAAGGACAGAGCCCCCAGTCCCCGAGTTTTCCGAGCAATGTACTTACTTGGCCGCTGAGTTGGGCAGTGCGATTTACCAGGCCGCCGGCAGTCTCCGGAACCATCAGATCAACCTCAACCCTTGTCGGTATATCTTCGATTTTCCGGAGGACTACCCACGCCCCGACGCGATTACTACGATAGAAACCAGCCGATATCAAAGCAGATTCAATTTCGTGAATAGGTAAAAGGAGAGGGATCCACAGTTATATCGGCATCAATGGTAAACTCCTCGACCGCAAGGCCGATCACACCTGTATCTTGTCATCTATTTGAATTATTATTTTATTGACCGATACTCTTCCGAAATCCCTTGTTCATAGGTACTCCATCCGGAATTTGTGCCGTATGGGCATTTATGGAAGACAGCCTCTACCCGTCGGATTTTGCCGTTTTCAATTTTGAACAACTCCGCGAGCTGCCACGTCCAATTAATCGATACATGATCGAAGAAAGCGAAGGCAAATGCAATTCCGCGCTCGCGATCCACCGCCACAAAACGGCGATCGCGTATCCGTGATACCCCCATATTTCTCAGCGATCCGTCAGTGAATTGCTTCTTTACATCGGGGGATGCCATCATGCCGTTTTCAAAACGCACACAATCATCAGTATATGGATAAACGCCTTTACCATCCCACCGTTGTAATCCCGAAAAATAATAGTTAGCAGTTTTGATCAACTCTTTGCGGGAAGCACGTTCTGCTTCAGGAATCACTTGAGTGAATATCTCATGAGGCGCACCCATTTTCTCAACGCTATCTCCCGTGTTTCCAAAGCCGCCACCGCCACTGCCGCCACCGCTACCGCCGAACAGACTTTGCTCAGGGCGTATGGCAAGTTGTTCTACTTCCGTGATCAACTTATTCACAATCTTCAAACGAAGCGCGAAGGCGACTGTCGTGGGATTTCCCCCACGGGATCCTCCTTCTTTAACTGTCCCGATAAAAGCGACCTGCTGAGTCTCGACGTCGGGAACGTAGAACTTGTAAGTTCCTCTTCCTGCCATGCTGTACCAGAGTCCCTCACTTCCAAAAGGAAGTCTTACGCCATTTTCTGTGAATATTACATTCTTGGCAAAAAGCTCCGGATCCACCTTGTGATCTTTCATGGCATCAAGATAACGATCGACATAACTCTCAAGGCAGGTGCGGTCGCACTTACCTTGAGCTGCCGCAACTGCCGGCAGCAGAGCTAAAATTATGGCAACAACAAAAATCTTTATGCGCATCGCTTTCCTCCTTTGTTCGTTGAGTTGTTGAGTTGATAAGAATTCCCTTTTTGAGGAATGAAGTATATGGAGTTGGGTGTTGTATGTCAATAAGGAATCACCTCATCATCCTATTGTAGATCTTTTCAGTAACACCAAAATAAATTCGAAAGGTTTCCTATCATAATCATAAGTTATGCTAAATTAAAGATTCCCCAAATATATCATAGCTTGAGATTCCATATATGATTACGTGCATATGTAATAGATCGTCCAGATCGTCCTATCGTCCAACCTGTTGATATTTTCTGGAATTTTCTGGTCGATAACCCGGACGATAAAGTGGGCTACCTCTTGGGCTCTCTTCTTTTGAATATTAGTTCTTTTATTTCGTTTATTTCCACTTGAAGAAATGCGGATTAGTTGTTGATTTTACAGGATATTATAATGTTTTCAAGAAGTTATGAAAATTGATTAATTTATGTTCGACTCCCCCCGCCTCCACCAGCCTTCGCTTGTAGTGAAACGGAAAGAGAAGGCTGCCGCGATGTAGCTTATAGAGCGAAGTCGGGCACATTCAATAACCAAGCTACGGCTCGGCACGCCATTTGCATTTCAATACTTCATGAAATATTTCTATGTTTACATTCTCAAATCTGAAAAATATCTCAACCGTTACTATACTGGCTTTACCGGAGATCTCAAAACTCGTCTTGTAGCGCATAATAATGGTAAAGATCCCCATACATCTAAATATAAACCCTGGAAAATAAAGACCTCCATCGCCTTTACCAACAGACAAAAGGCTTTGGATTTCGAGGCATACCTAAAAGTCCCTCCGGCCGAGCATTCGTAAAAAAGCGGCTTTAATATCTCTTTCCTCCCTCTATAAGCATTTATTGACCTATCTTTCTCCAAAGGTATTTTCTTCTTGAAAATCAATAGAATATAGTTTAAAAACTTTCAGATAAATATTTATTATTAACGTGACGATACCGAGCCGGAGGAAGAATCTTGAAATCCATTTTAATTATTGCCATCTTTTTATTTACTGTTTCACTATCAGGCCAGGCCGCGGCACTGTCCCTGGAAAGCTGCATTGAAATAGAAGATAAATCTGAGCGCCTTGCTTGCTACGACAAGCTGGCCGGCCGTTTGTCTACTGACACGGTGAAAGAAAGTGGCACAGCGCCCGGCACAGTTGATCCCGTGGCACCTAAAGCCAACGTCGTTGTGCCGGCTGCGCCTGCCGTGATGCCGACTGTCCCCGCAGTTGAGCCGACTCCAGATGCAGAAGCTGTCTTCGGTTTAGAGCATAAACAGAAACCGGAAGAGGAGAGGCCTGATGAGCTGCAATTTAAGTGGACCAAGAAAATGAAAGATGGCTATGGCAAGTGGATCATTACCCTGGAAAATGGACAGGTGTGGCGCCAGACAGATAGCAGGCGTTTCCGCTTCGTAAATTCGGAGCAGTGGGTAGTTATCTCTCGCGGCTTTTTGGGTTCATTCTTTATGGGAGAGCCAGGTCGCAGCGTGGAAATCCGTGTAAAGCGAGTCAAGTAATGCGGGCTGAGTGGATACTTGTCTCTATATTTTATCCTACTTAAAAAAATCCTCAAATCCTGCTCAGGGCACATCTTCGCCAATAAATATTCCTGGATTTAAGTGCTCCCTCAAAAACCCTGATGTTATTATTAATCAGACCTAAATTTCATTGACATCAGATTTGCTATTTTTTAATTATAATGCGATCATTTCAGCAGTATTGTATGAAAATCACTATCAGATGAAAAGTAACACACTCTGCTATACATCCTATTGCTCTGTGTCTTTTTTGGATATTCAGCCATGGCCAAAAGAAAAACACAAAATAAGAATTTTCTTGATAAATAACGTAACATTCTAGTCTGCCTTTTTCTTGTTATCTCTACACTCATTGTTTACTGGCAGGTAAATAATTATGATTTTGTAGCTTTTGATGATGATGAACACGTCTATGAGAACCGGAATGTACAGCTCGGCATTACTTTTGAGAATATAAAATGGGCATTTACAACTTCTTCCCCCGACTTCTGGCATCCGGTGACGTGGCTGACACACATGCTGGGCTATGAACTCTATGGACTAAACCCGGGCAAACACCATCTAATCAACCTGTTTTTTCATATCGCGAATACATTACTCTTGTTTCTGTTTTTCTATCGATCAACTAAGTCCACCTGGAGAAGCGCCCTTGTAGCGGCCCTTTTCGCCCTGCATCCCCCTCATGTTGAATCTGTTGCCTGGATCACAGAACGTAAGGATGTGCTAAGCGCCTTTTTCATGATTGTGACATTGCTTTTTTACAAATCTTATACCGAAAAAACCCGGCATTTCAAAATATCTCCTTATTCTCCTGGCATTTGCCTGTGGACTGATGTCCAAGGCACTGATTGTCACCCTGCCCTTTTTACTGATTCTTCTGGACTACTGGCCATTAGGCCGCCTGGATTTCGGTCAGTCAAAAAACACTGAAAATCTTAAGGTTAAGAGAATATCAACAGGCAGATTATTGCTTGAAAAAGTCCCCCTTCTGGCCATTTCAGCAATAGTGATGGGTATCATATTCACACAGAAACATGGTGCTGCATTCATACCTCTGGAAGATGCACCGGTAACCTTAAGGATATCCAATGCCCTTGTCTCCCATATAACTTATATAATCAAGATGATCTGGCCCAGCGGGCTGGCTGTACTGTACCCCTATCCTGATTCTTTGCCCATGTGGCAGGTGACAGGTTCTCTCATATTGTTGTTGATGATATCCATTCAGGCATTCAGGTGGAGACTGTCTCATCCATATCTGATTACAGGCTAGTTCTGGTACCTGGGGACCTTTGTTCCTGTAATTGGACTGTTCCAGATCGGAGTCTGGGCTGCTACGGCAGACCGCCATACATATGTGCCTTTAACAGGTATCTTTATAATGTTAGCCTGGGGTATACCCAAAATATTCGGTAAGGGTAATCTCAAAAAAGATATTATCAGATCATCATCGTTTATAGTGTTTATATTGTTAATGATATGTACAAGTTTGCAGGTAAGCCATTGGCGCAACAGCATAACCCTTTTCAAACACACTCTGGACGTTACTTCAAATAACTATGTAATACATAACAATTATGGACGGGCCATTCTGTTCCAGGATGGAAAAGAAGATGAAGCAATGTCACATTTTAAAAAAGCCCTCGAAATTAATCCCGAATCGGAATATGCACATACCAATATTGGAATACTATTAGCCGGTGAAGGAAAATTAGAGGAAGCTGTTTCACAGTTCTCCAGGGCACTTAGTATTCAACCCTATGATGAACAGGCCCATTTCAACTTAGGGCTTGCGTTATCACAACAGGGGAAAATAGATGAGGCTATCAAGCATTATAAGGAGGCATTACAGATCAACCCGGCAAATGAAAAAGTACACAACAACCTGGCTGTTGCCCTGACCTATGGAGGCTATATGCCTGAAGCTATTAAACATTTTCGGGAAGCATTAAAAATTAATCCTAACTATATTGAAGCAAAAAACAATCTTAATGAAGTATTAATATTCTTAAAAGAAGAAAATAATTAAAAATCCATTTTTTCCAGGTTTTTTATAGAAAACCATTTGATATTAGCGTCAATTTTTTGTATTATAGGAAGAATTAATGCAGTTATCCTTCCAATTATTACTGCATTAATTTCTACTGTCCCTTTTATCCCCTAGAACCGGGAGGGAGTCTAGGGGATATCTTTTTCTTTGGTATCCCAATTATATTAATCGATACAGCCTCAAAAGGATAAAATAAGTGGAAAAACTCAACACTTCTCTCACAGAAGCAGCAGAAACCAGGCTGACTCTATATAAAAGAGCATCACAGCTTGCCCTGATCACGATCTTCTATAATTTAATTGAAGGGATAGTATCGGTATTTTTCGGTATTACGGATGAAACCCTGTCTTTGTTCGGTTTTGGGATAGATTCCTTTGTTGAGGTCCTGTCCGGTATCGGGATCTGGAATATGGTGCGAAGAATAAGGCATAATCCCAACGCGGACTCCGGCCCGTTTGAAAAAAAAGCCCTTCAGATCACAGGCACCGCCTTTTACATACTGGCGGCCGGCCTTATAATCGCCGCGGGTATCAATCTATACCAGGGACATCGACCCGAAACCACTTTCTGGGGAATTGTGATTGCGGGGATATCCATCTTTACAATGTGGATATTGATCCGCTTTAAAGTCAAAGTGGGGAAACAGCTGAATTCCGAGGCAATTCTGGAAGATGCAAATTGTACAAAAGCCTGCCTGTATCTTTCCTTTACATTGCTCCTGGCCAGCGCGGGATTTGAATTGACCGGCATAGGGGGAATTGATTCTGCAGGAGCTATCCTGATAGCAGTTTTCTCATACAGGGAAGGCCGGGAATCCTTTGAAAAAGCCCGAGGTGAGTCCTGTCATTGTAATTGCCAATAAGAGACAGGTATTCAGCTTCTTTATTACCATGGTCGCATCTTCATTAAATGATGGATTCATGTCCAAGAACACTTTTCTTCATGTTGATGGGCATAAGCTTTTTAGGACTGGCAGCTGCCTGGTTCTGGTTCCTGAATAGCGGCAGTGCAAAACCATCTTCACAATTTTAGTAGTATGAATAGTTGTCATAACACCATAAACACTGGCGAAAACGTATCTTTTGTTTTAAAACTCTTGACAAATTTATAATCTCGGCATATGCAGTAGTAATAATAATTTTACCCCATAAACCCTTACAAAAAAGGAGGATTCCTAATGAACAAAGGTGATTTAATCAATGAAGTGGCTAAAGTTGTAAACACAAAGAAAGAGGCAAAAGCGGCAGTAGATTGTATTTTTGAATCCATCACCAAGTCTTTGAAAAAAAGAAAATCTGAATCCGTCACACTGGTTGGATTTGGTACATTCAAAGTGAATAAAAGAAAAGCCAGAAAGGGCAGGAATCCTCAAACAGGCGAAGTCATCAAAATCAAGGCAAGCAGGGTTGTTAAATTCTCAGCCGGAAAAGCTCTTAAAGATACCGTAAAATAAGTACACTTAAATTGATACTTATCAAAAGCCATCATCAGCAATAATAAATCTGATGATGGTTTTTTTTGAAACCCAACATCCGAATACCGGAACAGAGGTATTTCAAGGAGAATTAACACATGGAGAAAAGACTCCCGGGTAAAGTTACTAATGTCTTCATAGAAACTCAATGATGAGAATGTCTCTAACATAATGTAAGCAAACCGAATAAAGAAAGCTGCGGCTAAAACTCATTATATATTCTTTTCTCACGCATAATTATTATTAATGCTAACCATAAAAAAAGGAGACCGTTTCTTTAAATCGAAAAAGGCCTCCTTTTTATTGTCTTCACAATAATTTTATTACAGTAATATTAAAGTTACACGCTCAGATCGCAAACCGATTTCAGCGAACCGGGAGGGATTGCTTCATTCACCAAGTAAATAACATCAGCGATCGGTTTGCGATCTAAGCGTGTAACAATATTTTGACACATCTTTTAATCATTGCCGGACATTTCTACATGAATAACCAGGATATGTAAACATCAGAAATAATACATATTTATTACAATAATTTATTGTACTCTTCATTAAATACTTATTCAAAGCATGTTGATTGAATTAGACTATTTGAAGAAAAACAATTTGACGTGATTCCCGTGCAGGCTTTCGTCTTTGCTCAAGACCATGAGCCTGTCGAATGGGTGGGAATCCATTTTAAAAAACCCTTATTTATTCCATTGATCATCCAATTCCGGACTTCTTGACAAGCCATAATGGAACAACAAAATCATCAATATCCAGTTTTATGGATTCCGCGGTGCTTGGTTATGTCAATTCCGTGGCTTGCCTGTCCTGCCGAAGCTTGAACGTTTTTGCGAAGGCGGAACTAAGGAATCCACAACCTGTTGCATTTACCTAATCAAGGTTGCAATGCGTAATGACAAATCGCTAGGTGACATAGTAAACATCATTCAAAACAATACATATATACACTACATTTAAACAGTATTTATTACTTCATCCTGATACCGGGGAATACTTTTCAGAAAAAATACATTTAAACTGTATAATTATACTTGACAATTTATATTTAGACTGTATAATGCCTTGAAGTAACTGGAAGGCTTTTAATATTTTATATTTTCATACTTCATATTTATACTGTATAATTAAATGAATGCAAAAACAAAGCATGAGGACGGTTGGATAAGCAGTCTGGAAGTTATCGCTAAAACAGGTATCTCCAGGGCCACCCTCAACAACTACATAAAGATGGACCTTCTGCCCCGCCCATCCGTAAGACGGCCGGAGAACAGTTCTGTTCGTGCCCGCATGCTTGGTTATTTCCCTGAATTCGTAATTGATACAATTAATCATATAAAAGAGCTTAAAAAAAAGGGGTTTTCAATGGAAAATATCGCTGAAAGGTTAACATCGAAAAAGACTTCAACGGGAGAAACATCCCTCAAAACTGTATCGAAAAAAGAAGACACAAAAAATGAGCTCTCCGGTAATACATATTCCGGAATAGAGCAGAATGATACAAATTCTCTTAATGTGACAATCAATGATATCACCTTCCCCGCGTATTTAGTGAATTACAATTACGAAATTGACTGGATAAATGAAGACGCGGAAAAGATCATATTTGATCAGAAAATCCGTTCTATTGAAGAACCCAAAAACCGAAATATCTTCATGATACTTATGCGTAATTTTCATATAAGTAAACAGACAAAACAGGATCTTATGGAATTCCATCTCCGTTTTGTAAAGGAAAAAAGGGAGAAATCCGAGCTTTCCAACCTGTATGAGGACATTTCTTCCCGTGAAAAAGAACATTTTGAAGAAATTTACGATCAAATCGAACCCGCGAATCGGCAGTCAGTCCATAAAATGCACCTGAACCTGCTAAATGATAACGAAGAATCTGTTTCAGATTGTGTTTACTATTTAATCTTTCGTGAAGGAATCCTTTTTATTCACGCTCTCGATCAAAATTCTATCCAGGAGGTAACAAACCTGCTTTCATGCCGGTCAAAAGTAATTAATGATTTACTCAAGCAGCGGATGCCAACACTTGTTTCCTTTGGTGTTTTAGTAGCTGATTTACAAAATTCCTGCGGTATATCCGCCGTATTGCCCTCAGATGAGTACTTTGAACTGATCCATCAGATATGGACCTGCGTGGAAGGTTCCTTCAAAAAATACTATGGAACATACGGCAAACACGCCGGAGACGGTATGCTCTATTATTTTCTGAAGGAGCGTGACAATCAATACTTGATCAACGCAATTTCATGCGCCCTCGAGATCCGGGAAAATATTAAAAATTTAAATATGGAATGGAAGGCGCGTAAAGGCTGGTTTAACGATATTTGCCTGAATATTGGAATAAATGAAGGACAGGAATACTTCGGCACTATCCCCTCTGCCCCAAGTATAGAGTTCACAGCTCTGGGCGACACTGTCAATAACGCCGGCAGATTGTCAGATTTTGCCAGAGAAGGAAGGATCTGGACCACGAAGAATTTATTAAACAAATTATCTACGGAAGAGAAAGAAAACTTTCGTTACGGTATCAGGCACAGGGATAATGAACGGGAAATGCTCGTTGAAAACACCTTCGGCCGTATTATGGACATGCGAGACCTGGAGGCCGCAATTCGGGGCAAGTTCAGAGATATATCAACCCTGGCGATCACGGAAATTGTAGGCACAAAATAGCCTTTGCAGCCGAATCATATGCCTGTCATTATATGACTTTTATATAGTATAATTATACACTTCATTTGGAGATTTAAAACTTTCTATACAAATTACTATCTTATTAATATATTACATAATATAATTGTAATTACTAGTTTTTATCAAATATAGTTAAACTATTAAGTTACCTGTCTAAATTCCTTCAAAAAGAAAAACCAAATAGACGTCATTCCCGCGCAGGCGGGAATCCATTTTTTATTTATTTTACCCAAAAAATCGCTGAATCAACATCTTCATGCAACTCGTTGTAAACAAGGCGGTGGATATTATATTTCTTGTAAAACCAGCAATTATATTGTTTTTATGTTACCACCCCCATTAAGAGTTACTCTGGGTTTGCTTGCCAAAGTTGAACAACAGGTTATGCGGATTATTTCATTACTTAAAATGGATTCCCGCCTCCGCGGGAATGACGAAGGCATTTTCCACGGCGAGTAGTGGATTATTAAAATCCCGAAAAAAACATCAATCAAAATCTACAACCTTTGAACCGGGAGGATTAATGTTTAAATAAGTATAGATAAGTTACCGGGAAATATTCAAAAAATAGATTTGATATGATATAGCAATTCATATTTATATATTATTGTTATAAAGCACTTAAATTTAATCATTTTGTAGCATATAACCTATATGGAGTATAAAATATGCCTATATTAAGACATTTTGCTATTATAGTTTTAGTTATATTTCTATTAAGCTTTATTACTGTTAATGCTACAAACACCGCAACTGTTTCTGAAGAATATCCCGGGTTTATACCCATCACTCATGCACCATGCTGCCTTGAATGCTCATATTCTCTTCCCTATTGTTATTATTACAACATATCAAACATGAATGATGGTATTAAAGTAGTGGAATGGAACCTTGACAACGGCTGGATAAATGGACGGGCTATTGCCAATATCGACGCAAACCTGATTGTCAAGATGTGCTTTCAACTGTCACTTACAGCCGCATATATCCTGATGGATGAAGAATTTGACCTTGAAGCTGAATTCGACTTTAAGGTAAAACTCACTTCCGACGATAATTTGAAGAACCAGTGTATTGATAAAGCAGAGAGCATTGTAAACTATTCATCTTTTGTATTAAAGGGAGACCTGAGTTCTGACCCGGTGCCTGAAATAGGATTTCAACTGGTTGACGATATAAAATCAGTAATTAAACATTCTATCTGTAAAACCGCCTATGACTCACTTAATGGCGGCCTTTCACCCGAAGGTGGTGAAAATGAAAATATATACTGTCATCAATCACAGGATGATTCTGAAGCGATTGAATCCCCCTGCCCCTGTTACTAGATAAACCTTAATTCCTGTATTCCTTTTTATATTTTTTTTGATGAACCTTTTACTTGAGTAAATTACGTTGGCGCAATTCAACTTGCGGTGAGGGGTTTCATTTTATTATGGTATAGGTTGCGTCCTTAGATCACTTGTCTTCAAAATCCAAATGTGTCAGCAAATCCGCTCGTCCAACCAATTCCGTTACGCTCCGCATACCGAAACGTTTCAAAATATCAACAAGCTCCTTTTGCCAGGCATTATAGAGGTTGATAATTCGCTGTGTACCCCATTCAAGATCCATCTGTGTAATGAGCTCGGGATCGGTTGTTGCAATCCCTCTGGGACAACCTCGTCCACTCTCGCAGCGTGTGCAACGGACACATCCAAGTGCAATCAGTTCCGCAGTCCCTGTCACAATACCGTCTGCTCCAAGTGCGATGGCTTTTGCTATGTCATGAGCGGTTCTTATGCCTCCACTTGCGATTAAGGTAATTTTGTCACGAGCGCCTTCCGCAACTAAAAATCCGTGAACTTTTGCTATGGCATACTCAATGGGCATGGCAATATTCTTTTTTGCAATATCGGGCGCGGCTCCTGTGCCGCCGTAACCGCCGTCCAGATGCACAATATGGGTTCCTGCAGAATAGCTTCCTATTGCTACCATATCAACATCTGTTGGAGTTGACACTTTTGTGGACAGCAAGGCCCGGCGGTTGACATGTTTAATCCAATCAAGGTGTTTCATGTGATCTTCAATGGAATAAACGCTGTGAAAGGGAAAAGGGGAAAATAAAGAGATACCGACTACTGCTTCACGCATTCCAGCAACAGCTGGAGTGTTTTTATCCCCCAAGAGGTGACCACCCAGTCCGGGTTTAGCACCCTGGGCGTACTTGAATTCTACAATAGGAACACGCTGGATCGTCTCCTCCCGTACACCGAAGAGGCCGGTTGCGACCTGGGTAATCATGTGATCATCATAGGGCCTCAGCCGCTCCATATACCCGCCTTCACCGCTGCATGAGAAGCTATTCCACGCGGTTGCCGCACGTACTTTTGACAACTGAGTCACATTACTCACAGACCCGAAAGACATGCCACCGCCATACCAGGGGACATCAATTTTTATAAGAGGACGGCCGTCATCACGGCGGTTTAACTGGATACTTGTATCGATATCATTCTCATCGACTTCATTGGGAGGGTTCTCCGGGAATTTAAACCTGAGCCGGTCAAAGCCGCCGCCGGAATCTCCACACTGGTAATCGTATCCATATTCTTCAGGAGGCAAATCACCGGTCTCTGCCATTTTCCAGGTAGCAAGTATCATGTCCGCAGGCCATCGGGGATCACCGAGTGCTTTCATCATGGGATTTTCAACCATCCGCAGCGCCTTTTCAGGGCATAAATCTATACAGAAATGATCGGTTTTTTTACATGATTCACCAATGCACCTGTCACTCTTAGGCATGGCAAAATATTTATATCCCGGTTTCAAGACATGAACATCTTTCGGGCACACTTCCGCACATTTGCCGCACATTATACAATCATCACTTCGAAAGATAATATACTTCGCGATTTCATTACGATACCTCGACGGTGCCGGTTTAATAATCCTTTCGACTTCAACCTGAGGAACACGCGTCTTCATCGTGTTCTCGGGTAAAAGGGTTTTAAGCTGTTTTTCTTGAACCGAAAAGCGTTCCAAAGATCTCCTCCTCAAGCTCTTCATAAAACATTGCACGCCCAACATCTCCACGCAGACGGCGTGCCTCACGAATTCCCATTGCACCCATGACCTCGATCAACTGTAAGTGCCATGCAGCTACAATATTTCTCATTCTGCCAATAGCATAATTGAAATCGATTTCTTCCAGTCTGGCCGGACATCTCAGTCCCGGTTTGCAGTTTGTGCACAACCGGCATTCCAGTGATATCATAAGCGGCAGATAGGTTGATACAAGATCGGCGCCGCATATGACTGCTTTGGCCATATGCTCCGGCAGGGCTATACCACCTCCGGCAATGATAGTCACTTCGTCCCTTCTGCCATTTTTTATAATGGTTGTATGAATCTCGCGTATCATATCTTTAACAAACCTTGGATTTTCAACACCAATCTCATTGCCGTTGAAGTCCGCAACAATATGTATGGTTTCCACCTCGGGCATATCCGCAAGTTCAATCGCGCGCTGTACACCCTTTGAATCCAGATTCACTCTTACTGATACAACGATTCCCGGATGGATGTCCTTTAATACCTTGATGCGGTTCGACACAGAGCTGCAGTCATCTATTTCAACCAACCTTGTTTTTCTAAAAATATCATCCGGTACAGGAGCATCAGGATTGAGATGGAAGGCGATGTGGGGAAGATATTTATCATAATCCCCTGTGTTATTCTCTTTGTCTTCAAGAGGCCACTTACCTGAGTCAATGATTGCAATTAGATCAGTAATAATCGCTGTTTCAACAATAAACCTTTCAAGTACAGGGAAAGTAAACTCGGAAGGGTTCATGTCAATAATCAGCGGCATTTGAATACTGATGACCTCCGGCATGGAAAAAGCAGGGTCTTTTCCAATAAACTCGAGATATGAAGGCTTCCTCCCTATATCCACGGATGTGCTTATATACTCCCGCCCGTGTATTCCATCCCTTGTAGGCCGAACAATTTCAGACATGTCGGTCCACATGGCATCAAACCCGTGACCGGCGAATTTGCCCCGGTAACCTGCTCCGGAAACCGGGACAGCTGCAGTTTCTGATTGAATCCAGGTTGACTGGATAATATCAGGTGTCCAATAACTGTTTCCAAGTCTTTCATATTCCGAGTTTATAGTCAGGCACAAAAGGTCCTTTGTACAGTTCTGTACACAGGAAAAACAACCCATACAATCGAAAAACAGGGAATCGAATTCTTTAATATTCCTGATAAACTCAAGCTCCTCCCGGTGACGGTCGTAAACGCATGCTTTCTTGACACAGTTATGACACCTGGCGCAGTCTTCTCTCCAGTCCACTACCCCATATTTTCCAATACGCGGAAGCCGTGGAGGAACGGGAGTTGTATGAATATGGTATTTCTCCGGCATGTTGTTTTCTCTTTAATTTATAAATCTGACGCGGCAATAATTTCCGGGATTAAACTTTCCCTGCCTCCGGAAAGGATGTGAATACCTTTCACTTCATCCAATCCTTTAATTTCTTTAATGACTTCAACACAGATGGATATGCCTTCCTTTTTTTGTGCATCTTCATCCCCTGCGGATTTCATCCTCTCTATTACTTGATCAGGGATAAACATATCCATATATTTATCTCGCATGTTTTCCGCTTCAACAGCACTCCTGAGTGGCAAAACACCTGCAATAATAGCTGTCTTTTCTGAAACACCTTCTATATGAACCTCTTTAATCCACTCACTGAACTCACCGGCATCAAAAATTGCCTGGGTCTGAATGAACTCCGCACCTGCTTCAACCTTTTTTGCCAGGCGGAGAATATTCAGTTCCAGGGGTTTCATAAAAGGATTTGCAGCGGCGCCAATAAGTATTGGGAAGTCTCCCTCTATTTTTGTCCCATCCAGAAGAATTCCCTGGTCACGCATTTGCTTTATGGCAGCAATTAGCTGGATTGAATCAATATCATAAACATTTGAAGATTCGGGAGATCCGGTCAGGGCCTGATGATGACCGGAAAGGCATAGAACATTCCGGATTCCCAGAGTTGCTGCACCGAGAAGATCGGATTGAATTGCAATCCGGTTTCTGTCCCGCGTAATGATCTGATATATCGGGTCTACACCGGAATTTTTCAGGACAACAGATCCTGCAAGGCTTGACATTATTGGACCATGAGGATTATCTGCAACATTCACTGCCGCGAGATTGCCCATAAAACTTACAAGGGCGTTTGTAGATGAGCTTTCTGTACTTGCCTGAGGTAAAAATTCGGCAGTTACAATAAAATCACCTGCCTCAATTTTTTTTGCAAGATTGCTGTCACGTTTCATATTCTTACTCCTAATTAGGATAACTCGAAGGACCCGGCCTCTTAAATCCCTATTTTCTCAGTGAATTTGTCGAGTTCATTAATAACATTTTTTACACCGCCATCTTCTTGCTGGATAAGTTTCATTCGCTCTTTGTCGACTCCAATTTCTTCAAGAAGCGTGCGAATGGCTCCAACGCGCTTTTGCGCACGAAGATTTCCTTCAAGATATCTGCATTCGCCATGTTTGCATGTTACCAGAACCACTCCATCTGCACCTGATTCAAAGGCCTTGAGCATATAAATGAGCTCCAGCTTTCCTGAACATGGCAAACTTATGGTTTTCAACTTGTTCTCTTTTTCACCTTCACCAAAAAAACGCCTGAGGGCTTCTGTATCAAGGCAGTTTGAACAGTGAAAAAGATATATCTCCAATGGTCGATTATTCATAATAATAACTCGGTTCAAGGTTACTTATATCCTGTGATCCTCACGTATAAGCGTACGAACGCCGCCATCGAGGCTGGGGCTCCAGTCCTTTGTTGTTTCAATCTTCTTTAACCTGTCAAGCTCCCCAATATCTTTCAGACGCTTGTATATAAGCTGCCAGGCGCATGGTCTGTCAGGACGAACTTCGCATCTCTCTTCACGTGAACCTCCGCAGGGCCCGTTCAGCATATGTTTCGCGCACCGTGTAATCGGGCAGATTCCGCCATATTTATGCAGCACGCATGATCCGCATGCCGAGCATTTCTCCGTCCACACACCCCTTTCTTCAAGGACGCCTATGAATGCAGTGTCAAGACCCGCATAAACAGGCTTTTCAGTATAGCGCTCGGCAATGGCCTGAACACCCGCGCCGCACCCAAGGGAAAGTACGGCATCATAATTTGCGATGGTTTCTGCTGCCTCTTCGATAAATACATTATCACACTGACGCTCAATGGTCATTTCATCAATCTCAAAATCATATCCTTTGTTTTTTGAAGCAATGCGCAAAGCAGAGGATATAATACTCACTTCACGTTCTCCTCCCGCAAGACATACGGTAACGCATGTGCCACATCCCAGTACCAGGATTTTTTTATGTCTCTGCAGTATATCAACAAGTTCAGGTATTTTTTTTCTTTCTGCAACAATCATGGATGTATCTCCTGTTTATTTTTTGAACCGGTCCGGCCAACCGGACTGGGTCCCAGGTTACGAACTGTTTCAACCATGTCCTCTATTTTATCGACAAAAGGTCGTGGATCAGCCGCTCCGATGTTTATCATTCGCAACCGTTCCTTATCCAATCCGCTTTCACATAAAATTTCACGGGCATAATTTACCCGGCGTTTAGCGATTAGATTACCTTCAATAAAATGGCAACTGCCTTCCTCACAACCGGCAACAAGAACACCGTCAGCACCGTTTTCAAATGCCCTCATGAAAAATTCAACCTCCAGCTTTCCGGTGCAGGGCGTACGAATAATTCTGACATTGGCCGGATACTGAAAACGCATGGAACCTGCCAGGTCCGCTGATGAATACGCTCAGTAATGACAGCAGAAGGCAACAATTTTTGGTTCGAATGGTTCTGAGTTCATAGTATGTTCCTTAACTCTGAAGTAACTAATGGGTTAACCTTATCACCTTTCTCCCCGGCTCATTGATTTACTGCCTTCCGAGGTTGAAACAGACTGTCCAGCATGACATTAAACTGTTCCGACTCAAAATTACTTAACTGTATGGCACGGGCCGGACATTCAGAAGCACAAATACCACATCCCATGCATTTGGCCGGGGTAATCTGCGCTTTATGGTCATGGTTCACAAAAGGCGCCCCGTATGGGCATGCCTTAACACAGGTCATACATGATATACACTTGCTCTGATCAACATGTGAAACCTGGGCGCTGGCTTCGAGATGAGTTTTTGAAAGTACTGTAGCTGCACGCGCGGCAGCCGCACGGGCCTGGGAAATATTTTCATCAATAAATTTCGGAGAATGGGCAAGACCGCACAGAAAGATACCTTCATTTGCGAAATCAACCGGCCTCAGCTTTAAATGGGCCTCGTTATAAAAACCGTCAGCATTGAGTGAAACTTTTAACATGTCAGCGAGCAGCCTGTTGTCTTCCGGTGCATTAATCCCCGAGCTCAGGATGACGTTATCCGTCTCTATTTCGATCGTTTCAGGAAAGTCAGGGCTGTCAACCGTGACAAAAAGACCATTGTTGTCAGATACAACAGGTGGTAAATTCTCATCGTATCGAATAAAGACAATACCTTTTTCCCGTGCTTTCCTGTAATAAAGCTCCCGGAAACCATATGTCCTGATGTCCCGGTAAAGGATATATATATTTGAATCGGGATTTTGTTCCTTTATTTTAAGCGCGTTCTTAATTGCCATTGAGCAACAGATGCGGCTGCAATACTCCCGTTCGCTGTTGCGGGAACCAACACACTGGATCATTACTATATTTTTCTCAGCACCGTTAAAGGATTTATCGTGCAGGCCGTTTTCCAGCTCAAGCTGGGTAAGCACATTATCTGAGTCGTTGTAAAGAAATTCCCCTGTTTCAACATATGTTCCACCGGTTGCAATAATTATTGCTCCGCATGAAACATCGACATCTTCTCCGCGCTCTGAAAGGGTGATAGTAAAGTTTCCAATATGACCGGCAACAGATGCAACATTTGTTTCCATATGAAAAGTAATATTGGAATGGCTGCTCACGCGGTTTATCAGATCATTTGTAAAACCGGAAATGTCATCATGTTCTAAAGTCCCGTGGATATCTTTAAGATGCCCGCCAAGAGAATTCGTGCGTTCAACAAGGTGCACCCTGAATCCCTGTTCCGCCAGTGACAGAGCCGCGGTCATCCCGCTCAGACCGCCGCCTATGATCAGGCCATCCTGGTTGATTTCTATAGATTCCGCGGTAAGCGGATCAAGCAGCCGTGCTCTGGAAATAGACATGCGGACAAGCTCTATGGCCTTTTCATTTGCAGCTTCAGGCTCAGAAGCATGTACCCATGAACATTGGTCCCTTATATTGGCCAATTCAAAAAGATAGGGGTTTAACCCGGCTTCCCGCAGCGTCTCCCTGAATAACGGTTCGTGTGTCCGGGGTGTACAGGATGCGACAACGATATGGTTCAGGCGGTGCTTATGTATACTGTCTTTTAATTCCGAAAGGCTCGTATCAGAACATGCAAACATTGTGTGATTGGCCATAACCACATTAGGCTCGTCTAAAACGGCCTCTGCAACACGTTTCACATCGATTACCGAAGCAATATTAATACCGCAGTGACAAACAAACACGCCGATTCTCGGCTCTTCGTCTGTTATGTCGTGTTCTTCAGGATAGACTTTTTTATCTATGAGTTCATTCCTTGACTGTGCGAGCATTTCCATAGACATGGACGCTGCAGCACTTGCCTGCATCACTGTTTCAGGAATATCCTTGGGTTCCTGAAATGATCCGGCGACAAACACTCCGGGTCGTGATGTTTCAAGGGGAAGAAGGCGGTCTGTGGCACAGAACCCGAACTCGTTGAGTTCTATGCCAAGTCTGGAAATGGTTTCAGAAACCGTTGGCTTGGGATCCATACCCACTGAAAGCACAACGAGGTCAAATTCCTTGTCCTCAACATCGAATTTTTCATTAATATAACGAAGCCGGAGGTCCTTTGTATCAGGAATTTCAATGATGCGGGAAGGCATACTTTTGATATATTCTATGCCCTCCGTACTTCTGGCGCGCTCATAATACTGATCAAACCCTTTTCCAAAGGCCCTTATGTCCATATAAAATATTGTTGCCTCAAGCCCATCAACGTGCTCACTGGCAACCATAGCCTGTTTCGTAGTGGCCATACAACAGATGGAAGAGCAATATTCATTCCCGCACTTTGAATCACGAGAACCCACACACTGAATAAAAGCAATACGCTTTACTTCACGCCCGTCAGATTGTCGCAGAACATGCCCCTCTGTCGGCCCGGCCGCCGAAAGTAGCCTCTCAAACTGTACACTGGTGATAACGTTTGAATAACGGCCGAAACCAAATTCTCCTTTTACCTCTGCCTGCATTTCCTCAAAACCAGGAGCAAGAATCACAGAACCCACATCAAGTGTGACTTCTTCTTCCTCCATGCTATGGTCAATAGCTTTTTTCTCACAGGCATCAACACACTCCCCGCATTCTGAACAAAGGGCACAATTCAGGCATCGTTCACATTCGGAAAGGGCCTCTTCTTCTGAAAAGACTGTTTCAATTTCTGCAAAATCTTTAATCCGTTGTTGAACCGAAAGTTCCTTTGCGGTTGCACGAGGCTTTTTTTCCTCGTTTTTTATCGGTGATAGGAACTCTTCAGGAACAGGTTTGATTGTATCCTCAAATCGTGGGGCATCGGTTTCTTTTCCGCTAAAATAAATGGCAATTGACTCAGCTGCCCGTTTTCCTGCTGCAACAGCATCTATTACAGTTGCCGGCCCTGTTACAATATCACCGCCGGAAAAGACACCTTCCATGTCTGTTGCGCCATGTTTGTCTATAATTATATTGCCCCACTTATTGACAGACAGGCCAGGAGCGGAATCAAACAGAAGAGAGTCAGGCTGGCTGCCAATGGCCAGGATGACAGTGTCGGCTTCAATTTCAAACTCTGATCCTTCTATGGGTTCGGGTCGGCGCCTTCCCGAATCATCCGGCTCTCCCAGTTTCATTCTGATACATCTTACTTTTCTGAGTCTGCCGTTTCCGTCATCTATAAATTCAACAGGAGTTGTAAGAAATTTAAAATTCACACCTTCTTCTACAGCATGATTTATCTCTTCCCTTATCGCCGGGAGCTCGGTTTCACTCCTGCGGTAGACAATACTGACTTCCCGGGCACCAAGACGTATGGCAGAGCATGCCGCATCCATTGCAACATCACCACCGCCCACAACAACCACATGGCCCTTTAAGACTGGTGGGTCTTCCGAACTTGAATTATGGAGGAATTCAAGACCTTCTAAAACACAATCAATTTCCTCTCCCTTTACTTTCATGGAGAGGCTTTTCTGTGTGCCTGTCCCGATAAATACGGCATCGTTCCCCTCACGAAGTCTTTCAATTGTAATGTCTGTTCCAACACTGCAATTAAAAACAAAGGAGACCCCTTTGCGGCGGATCAGCTCAATTTCATAATCGAGTACTTTAGCGGGAAGTCGATATTCCGGAATACCCCAACGGAGCATTCCGCCTGCTACAGAAGATGCCTCATATACTGTAACTGAATAGCCCCTGTCCGCAAGATCATCTGCGGCTGTGAGACCTGATGGGCCGGCACCGATCACAGCAACTTTCCGGGCATCCGGCGATGGGTATTTTTCATCAGGAAGAGAAATTTCTCCGGATTCAACCATTTCCATTTCTTTGTCGGATGCAAATCTCTTCAGCTGCCTTATTGCCACAGCCGAGTCAACCTTGCTGCGTGTACATGCTGCTTCACAGGGATGGGTGCAGACGCGACCGCAAATGGCGGAAAGAGGGTTTCTTTCCCTGATCAAATTAACCGCTTTGATATATTCCTTTTTCTTAATTAACTGAATATAACCCTGGACATTTATATTCGCAGGGCAGGCGGTTTTACATGGAGCATGCCCGAGTTTAAGGATTCCTGCAATGTTCGGTACGGCCTGAGGTGAATATTTTGCTATTGCCTTACGCGTCCCCAGGTCCCTGTTAAACCGGTTCTTAATTTCTACAGGACAGACGCTGTAACAATCACCGCAATCATTACAGCTGTTTTCATCAACATATCGGGGAGATTTTTTAACTGTTGCGGTAAAATGACCCGGATCACCCTCTATTTTCATTAACTCAGAGTATGTAAGAATTTCAATATTCATATTCCGGGCGCATTCAACAAACTTGGGAGAACTGATGCATGTGGCACAATCACCCGTCGGAAATGTCTTGTCAAGCTGAGACATCATACCGCCTATGGCAGGAGAACGCTCTACGAGGTAGACTTTAAAACCCGAGTTAGCAAGGTCGAGTGACGCCTGAACACCCGCAATGCCGCCGCCTTGAACAAGTACTGCACCGGTTTTTTTATTTTCGCTGTTTGCCATAATTAATTGATTGCCTTTTTATATGAGTCTGTTCAGGCGTTTCAGCCCTGAACCCCAAATTTTGAACCTTAAACCGGCGTTTTATACCCTTCCGACAGTATCAACAACTGTTGATAGTGAAACCATATGTTTGCTTAAGCCGAGTTCTGAGTGCGAAATGCCGAGGCACAGGCCCAATAACTGTGTTATGTACACGATCGGCATATTGTACTGCCTCCCGGTTTCCTTTTTTATATCACTCTGCCGGAGGTCCAGATTGATCTGGCACATAGGGCAGGCTACCGCTATACAGTCAGCGCCCGCGGCCTGAGCCATGCCAATAATAGAATCCGAGAGTTTTACGACTACGTCCGTCCTTGTCAGTGCAAGCCCGCCGCCACAACACTCAACCTTATGGGGCCAGTCAAGACTATTACCGCCCAGGACAGTTATAAGGCGATCCATGTATGTTGGATTCTCAGGATCATCGAATTGGGTTACCTCCGGCGGACGGACAAGAAGACATCCGTAGTAGGGGGCTACCTTAAGTCCCTTTAATGAGTGACCGATCCTGTTTTTAATCGTTTCCAGTCCAAGATCTTCCAGAAGTATTTCCAGCAGGTGCCGTACCTTGACAGAACCGTCATAATCACGGC
This sequence comes from Thermodesulfobacteriota bacterium, assembly GCA_042573485.1. Classification (GTDB taxonomy): domain Bacteria; phylum Desulfobacterota; class DSM-4660; order Desulfatiglandales; family HGW-15; genus JAAZBV01. Next base: position 30,419 of record JBHPCX010000035.1, read on the forward strand.
CCAGGGTCTCACCAACTTTTTTTCGCATCTCCGGATAGGTCAGGACTTCATGATTTGCTATTTTCAATCTGCTATAACAGGCCGCGCAGTTCACAACCACATCAAGACCTATTTCCTGAGCAGCAAGGAGGTTCGCAGCAGGTAATGATGCAGCTAAAAGTCGGTCCGTCTGATGAGCGGCTGTAGCTCCGCAACAGGACCAGTTCGGGATTTCAACATAATCAATCCCGAGCGCACTCGCTACCGCCGTGCTCGATGAATGCTGTTCGCGGGCCGTAGATTCTGATGCACACCCGGGATAGTAGGCATATTTCATATTTAATTTCCCTTGTTTCGATCAACTTCCTTGAAAATTCGTTTTACAGTCTTCCTGTCAGCCCCCCATGCTGGAAAAAGCGCGATTTTCTTTTTCATCAACATGGTTGGGAACTTTTCCGTGTCTTTCATGAATGTCATTGTACCGATCTTATACATGCCGATCATGGCAAGATCATATGCGCGGCCGAAGATGCCGACAGTTTTAAGGAAAGCACTGTTAAATAGAGGCACATTACCTTCCGGAACAGCCGCTTTTTTCTCTATTGCAAGGCTTCGTAAAGCGTCTATAACCGATGCCATATCGATCCCCATGGGACAGCGTGCAAAACATGTCTCGCAGGATGAACAGGTCCAGATGATATCGCTGCCAAGGATCTCGTCTCCCGCGCCAAGCTGGAGCCTCCTTATTATTTCCGAAGGAGGTGAAACTGCAATCCCGGACACCGTGCATCCGCTGGAACATTTTTTACATTGAAAACATGCACTGAGATCAACATCGGACATCTCCTGGACAACATCCATGATGTCTTTTCCTGTTTTCCCTTTTTTTATTCTGATCGGCATTTTGATTCTATTATTCCTTTATTTTATAAAAAATCACCAACCGTTTCCATTTCTATAGTTTGCTCATGCGTGGAGGCACCCGTCTTTTTGAGAATGGCTTCTCCGACTTTGGTGGGAACGACTTTCCGGTATACGTCCGATGGAGAAAGCATCTTTCCATCAACAGTAAGCAGGGTTTCTACCTTTATGCCGAACAGCCGTTCATTTTCTTCAAGAAATGGCCGGATCAGTTCCCAATCTTCCTCTGTAAAAGGAAGATACATGCCGCCGTTCAACTGGCCATCTACACATATTTTGTACGGATCCCGGACAAATATCGCCCCTCCGGAAGCAAGAGAGAACATGTTGCTGCCGGGATAAGGTTCTGGAAGCGGAATGATATCCCCATCATCATCGAACTTGATGCCGTTCAGGATGACAAAACCACCGCCATCATGCGGGTTTCCTGCCATAAAGGATTCGGCAAGAAAATCAAGGCAGGTGCCGTTAATCACCACTTTAGGCCTTCCCACTGAATTTATAAGAGGACGTCCTGCCGCGTTACCCATTACATAAACTTCCCCGCCCTTGGCGCCGTACATGAATGTCTGGCCCGCATCTCCAAAAATGACCAGTTTACCGCGTTTCATTATCTGACCCACCTGGTCCTGGGCATTGTTGTGAACACGAACACTCAATCCATCAAGACCGGATCCGAGGTAGTCGCCTGAGCTTCCATATACATCTATGTATACATCGTCAGAGTCCGGGCCCAGGCCACATCCAACATATCTCTGGCCCGCGCAGTTGAAGGTAATGAAATTTCGCCATCCCAGGTAATAGCCATCCACGAGAGATATTGCATCACATTCATTGCCTTCAGGAGGAAAAAGGGCTGCGTCTATTACCAGGATCTTTTCATTACCAAGGGGTGCCCGCAATTTATCCCGTGTTTCATAATCAATCAGGCGATACTCAGTTCCCGGGATGTTTTCCGAATCAAGATGTGGGA